>CACGOO010000001.1 GCA_902574685.1 uncultured Pelagibacteraceae bacterium
TTTTTTGCACCACTAGCTATATACTCAGAGTTTATAATTTTAATTGGTTTAATTTTATCATTTTATAGTTTTTTCAAAAACAAATTAAAGATTTCTATATTAAGATATTTAATTATAATTTTCATTTTTTCTTTTATTGCTTACTACGGAAAAAATAATGTTGATTCTCCTCTTTATCATTTGCAAATTATTAAATGGTTAACTGAATATAAACTAGTATTTGGTTTGGCAAATCTAGAATGGAGACTAGGTGTAAACTACCCTTGGTATTCCTTAATTAGTCTATTAAATATTGATTTTTTTAAATATTCAAACAAATATTATGTGAGCTTAATTTTTTTTGCTTTCTTATTCTACGAAACTTTAAATAAAAATAAAATCTTAAAGAGTTCAATATTTTTATCTTTAGCATTTTCTTATTTGTTTATTTATAGTTTAATTCACCCTTATCATTATGGTGTAGTATTAAATCATATAGGCAATCCAGAGAAGGATTTATTTAACATGTTATTATTTATTTCTTTAATCTACACTTATTTAAGAATTACAGAGTTAAAAAATTTGAGTGATCAAAATAATTTGATTTCAATTTTATTTATAGTCTTAATGTTAACGCTAATGCAAACAACAATATATCTTTTTATCTCAATCGTCTTTATTTTTATGCTTTTTGATATTATAAAATTAAAACAAAATATAAAAATAATTATAATTCTATCTTTTATTTTTTTACTTTGGATTTTTAAAAGTATAGCTACAAGTGGTTGTTTAATTTTTCAAATCCCGTTAACATGTCTAAATACTGATTGGACTATCGATTTATCAACTTTAAAATTTCATATTGAGGAAACTAAGAGATATAGCCGAAGTTTGCCAAGCTTAGAAATGCTTAATGACACTTATAAAACAATCGAAACATTTTTATGGTTCAAATCTTGGTTCAAAAATTATTTTTTGACAACTGCATTGCACCAAATTAATTCAATTTTATTATTTTTTTCTTCAATTCTAGGCATTTACTTATTAATCAAAAAAAAATTAAAAATAGAAAAGTATGATGCACTATTAATTTTAAGCATATTATTAGTTAATTTAACATGCATGCTTTTAATTCCAGAAATTAGATATTATTGGGGACCACATATTGCACTTTCAATAATATGCATATCATTAATCATTTGGCCGTTTAATATTAATTTGTTGGAAAAATATAATTTTTATCGAATTACTCCAATCATAACACTATTATTATTTGTTTTTATTAAAGTTATCCCAATGTTCAAGTATTCAGATTTAGTAAACCTTCCAATTAGAGCACATGATTATTCCTCAAAAAAAAAAGTTGGTGAGTTCGATGGTTTTGAAGTTTTTACAAATAATTGGCAATGTGCAGATATAAAAGAAATTTGTGTAAACACTCCAAAAAAACAATATTATTTTAGTTATGTTTATAAATTCTTACATATAAAAAATAAATGATGAAAATTTCAATAATTACAGCTACCTTTAACAGTCAAAATTTCATTACTACAAATTTAAACTCCATTAATAATCAGACTTATAAAAATTTTGAACACATAATTGTAGATAATAATTCACAAGATAAAACTCTAGAAATTATTAAAAATAACGGAAAAAATATAAAAATTATATCTGAAAAAGATAATGGGATTTATGATGCTTTTAATAAAGGCATCGATTTATCAAACGGTGAAATAATATCAATCATCAATTCAGATGATTATTTTGCTGATGAGAAGGTTTTAGAGGAAGTCTCCAAAGTTTTTGCTAATTATGATGTAGATATTGTTTATGGTGACTTAAAATACGTTAAAAGAGAAAATCTTAACAAAATCGTAAGATACTGGAAATCTAACTCATATGTTTCGAATAGTTTTCAGAATGGATGGGCACCACCTCATCCAACTTTTTTTGTAAAAAAAAAAATTTATGAAAACTTGGGAAAATATAAATTAAACTTAGGCAATTCTGCAGATTTTGAGTTAATGTTTAGATTTTTAGAAAAAAATAATATTAAAAGTTTTTATCTTAATAAATTGCTTGTAATCATGAGAGCTGGAGGTGTTTCTAATAATAATTATTTTGAAATACTAAAACAAAATATTACACTTTTAGATATTTTAAATATTAGAAATAATATTCCAAAAATAATCAAATTTTGTTTATTTAAACTCTTTTATAGATTAAAACAATTTATACAAATATGAGCGATTTAAATGTTTCAGTAATAGTGCCTTGTTTCAACGAAGAGAAAACCATTGAGCAAGTATTACTACGAATACTAAATCAAAAAGATATAGTAAAAGAAATTATAGTTATTGATGATAATTCAACTGATAACTCCAGACAAAAAATTGAAAAGATGTCAAATTCAAACCCGATAATACAATATTTTTTTAAAGATATAAATGAAGGAAAAGGTTCTGCGCTTATAAAAGGTTTTAGTTTATCAAAAGGTGATATAGTTTTAATCCAAGATGCAGATCTAGAATACGATCCAGAGGAATATAAAAAATTAATTAAACCTTTTACTGAGAGCAATGCTGATGTTGTATATGGTTCAAGATTTTTGGGAGGGGATATGATTAGGCTTCATTTTTTTTGGCATTATTTAGCTAATAAAATTCTTACATTTATTTGTAATATAGTAACCAACCTAAATATGAGCGATATGGAAACTGGATATAAATTAATAAAAAAAAAGCATTTAGATAAAATTAACTTAAAAGAAAAGTCATTTGGTATTGAGCCAGAGTTAACTGTAAAACTGGCAAAAAAAAATTTGGTATTTTACGAAGTACCTATTAGTTATAAAGGTAGAACTTATCAAGAAGGTAAGAAAATTGGTTTCAAAGATGCGGTTGTTGCAATGTATTGTATCTTTAAATATAGATTTTTTGATTGATTATTTCTTGTAATATTTTATTTCTTCATCAATCATTATCTTTACTAATTTCTTTAAGTTTGTTTTAGGAGTCCATCCAAGTTTACTCCTTGCTAATGATGAGTTTCCTTTAAGAACATTTACCTCAGAAGGTCGAAAAAGTTGAGGATTTATTTTAATTATTATTTTACTATTCTTAAGATTTATTAATTTTTCGTTTATTCCTTTTCCAATCCACTTAGTTTTTAAACCTAGATAATTAGTTGATAAATTAATAAAATGTTTAATATCATAAGTCTTGCCTGTTGATATAACGAAATCTTTTGGTTTTTTTTGTTGTAGCATTTTCCACATTGCTTCGACATATTCTTTAGCATATCCCCAATCCCTTTTTGCGTAAATATTCCCTAATTCTAAATATTTTAAATCACCATTTAAGATTTTAATTAATCCAAGAATAATTTTTCTAGTAACAAATTCTTCACCACGTAAAGGAGACTCATGGTTAAAAAGTATACCAGATACCGCAAACATATTGTAAGATTTTCTGTAATTGTCAGTAATATAGTGACCAAAAACTTTCGAAATTGCATAGGGACTCTGAGGGTTTAAACTGGTATTTTCATTCTGTCTTTCTTCAGTTATCTTTCCAAACATTTCAGAAGATGATGCTTGATAAAATTTAATTTTTTTGTTGATTGATTTTATTGTTTCTAAAATTCTTAGAACACCTAACCCTGTTATATTAGATGTATTAAGCGGGCTATTAAATGATGTTGCTACAAATGATTGGGCTGCCAAATTATAAACTTCATCAAATCTATATTTTTTAAATATTTTTTGAATTTCATACAACTCTCCTAATTCCATCTCTTCATAAATAATCTTGTTGAGAATTCCAAGTCTATTCAACCTCCAATTATTACCTCGTGCAGAACGTCTGTCAGTCCCTATTATTTTATATTTTTTACTTAATAAAAATTGAGCAAGGTAAGCACCGTCTTGTCCAGATATTCCAGTAATCAAAGCTGTTTTTTTTGACATTGAATTATTCTTATATCAAAAAAATCATGATTTATTAGTTTAAACTTCTATTTTTCATATTTTTGATCACTTTACATTTATATATTTAGTTTGTATAAGGCGTTGCCTGGTGATTATTGCGAAAGTGTAATACCCGATCCCATTCCGAACTCGGAAGTCAAGCCTTTCAGCGCCGATGGTACTTAGTCTTAAGACTTGGAAGAGTAGGACGTTGCCAGGCTTATCCACAATGAAAAATATAATTGTAATAACCGGTGGCGCTGGATTTGTTGGCTCAAATTTAATTAGAAAGTTATTAACTAGGACTAAATTTTATATTTTAAGTTTGGACAATTATTCAACAGGTAAAATTAAAAATCATATCAAATCTAATAGAATAAAATATATAAAAGGTAATACAGTAAATATCAAAATAATATTAAAAAAATATAAGCGTAAAATTAATACCATTTTTCATTTTGGCGAGTTCTCAAGAATTTATCAAAGTTTTAAAAAATTTAATGATTGTTTTGATACGAATTCAATAGGTACTAAAGAAGTATTTAAATTCTGTTTAGAACATAATATTAAACTCATTTATTCTGCTACATCAGCAAATTTAGGTAATAAAGGAAAAGACGAAAACTTGTCCCCATACGCTTTTACAAAATCAAAAAACTTAGAATTATTGGAAAATTTAAAAAAATGGTTCAATTTTAAATTTGAGATAATTTATTTTTACAATGTTTATGGAGTAAATCAGATATGTACCGGAGATATGGCTACAGTAATAGGTATTTTTGAATACCAGTATTTAAAAAAAAAACCTCTCTCAATAGTCAAGCCAGGAACACAAACAAGAAGATTTACCCATATATCAGATACAATTGATGTTTGCATTGAAGCATGGAAGAAAAATAAGTGTGCTCATTATAGTATATCTCACAAGAAATCTTATTCAATTAAAGAAGTAGCAGATATGTTCAATACTAAAATTATCTATTTACCTCCTAGATTAGGTGAAAGATATGCTTCAGCTCTAACCAACTTATCTTTTAATAATAAGGTTATAAAGAAATTTGGAAAAATAAGTTTGAAAGATTATATAACTTCGTTTATTAAGAATAAAAATAATGAAAATTGCTAGTTCTTTAAAATCGTTGAAAAAAAGAGATTTAAACTCAAAAATTGTGAGGAGAAGAGGTAGAGTTTACATAATTAATAAAAAAAATCCTAAATTTAAAGCCAGACAAAAGTAAACCATGGATAATGATACTCATAAAAATACGTGGAATAATTTTACCAAATTTGTGCTATGGGGCTCGATAGCAGTTGTTGTTGTTCTTATTTTAATGGCAATATTTCTTTTATAGAATGATTATTGGATCAATATCAGAAAACAAAAATCTTGAAAAAAGAGTTTCTGTAACTCCTGATATTATAAAAAAGTACAATTCTCTTGGCTTTAAAGTTTATTTAAATAGAAATTATGCATCACATTTAGGAATAAGTGATAGCGATTACGAAATTGAGGGTGCAAAAATTTTAGAAAATGAAGAGGATATTATAAAAAACTCTAATGCAATGTTACAGGTGAATATACCAAATGACAAAAATTTAGAAAAACTGAGCGAAAATCAGATACTGATTGGAGTTTTAAACCCTTTCGTAAATGAAAAAAAATTAAAAGAAATATCATCAAAAAAAATTAATTGTTTTTCACTAGAACTTTTACCAAGAATTACAAGAGCTCAATCTATGGATATATTATCTTCACAAGCTAATCTGGCAGGTTATAAAGCTGTAATAGACTCATTTGCTTATTTCCAGAGAGCAATACCAATGATGATGACAGCCGCTGGCACTATTTCAGCTGCAAAAGTTTTAGTAGTCGGAGCAGGCGTTGCAGGTTTGCAAGCAATTGCGACAGCAAAAAGAATGGGAGCAATAGTGTTTGCAACTGATGTGAGACTAGCCTCAAAAGAACAAGTCGAGAGCTTAGGAGGTAAATTTTTAACTGTGGAAGGTGTCGAAAATTTAGAGACTGAAGGTGGATATGCAAAAGAAGCGACTGACGATTTTAAAAAAAAACAGGAGGACTTATTAAAAGAAACTTTAAAAAAAATTGATATAGTGATTTGCACTGCTCTCATACCTGGAAAAAAAGCTCCATTGATTATAAAAAAAGAAATGATTGATGTTATGCCAAATGGTTCGGTTATTTATGATCTTGCTGCTGCTCAAGGTGGAAACTCAGAATTGACTAAAGCTGATGAAATTATTAAGAGTAAAGGTGTAGAAATAATGGGTGAAGCTAATATTTTAAATAAATTACCAGTTTCAGCTTCAAATCTATATTCTAAAAATATGTATAACTTCATAAATAATTTATTTAATAAAGAAAAGAAATCATTCGAAATAAATTTAGAAGATGAAATAATTGAAAAAACAATGATTAAATAATGGAAATAGATCCTTTTATATTTAGATTAAGTATATTTATATTATCAATTTTTGTAGGATATTATGTTGTTTGGAGTGTAACTCCATCTTTGCATACACCACTTATGTCTGTCACAAATGCTATCTCATCAGTAATAATTGTTGGAGCAATTATTGCGGCTTTAGCCGGTTCTAACGATAATGTGTTTGAAATGTCCAACATATTTGGATTTTTAGCAATAGTGCTAGCTGCGGTAAACATTTTTGGCGGCTTCCTAGTTACACAGAGAATGCTTCAAATGTATAAAAAGAAAAAGAAATAAAATTATGTCAGCAAATTTATCAGCATTTTTCTATTTAATCTCTGGAATTTTATTCATACTTGCTTTAAGAGGCTTGTCATCTCCTGAGACTTCAAGGCAAGGTAATTATTTTGGTATTGCAGGAATGACGATATCTATAATAGTAACATTTTTGTCACTCGACAGTTTTGGTAGTGGTTTCATTTACGTATTAATTTTTCTCGTTATTGGTGGTTCAGTTGGGGCATTTATAGCTTTTAGAATTCCTATGACAGCTATGCCAGAACTTGTTGCAGGTTTTCATAGTTTAGTTGGATTAGCAGCAGTATTTGTAGCTATATCAGCATTTTTAAAACCTGAAGCCTTTAATTTAGGAATTGTTGGTGATATTAAACTTGCAAGCCTAATTGAAATGTCTCTAGGAGCTGCGATAGGAGCAATTACTTTTTCTGGATCAATAATAGCTTTCTTAAAATTAAGAGGAATAATGTCCGGTTCACCAATTACATTTAAATTTCAACATTTTATAAATCTATTATTGGGGCTATTTATAATCTTTTTGATATTTTATTTATGTAGAACTCAATTATCTAATGTATTTTGGTTACTTGTAATAATATCATTTATAGTAGGTGTATTGTTAATAATACCTATTGGTGGTGCAGACATGCCAGTTGTTATTTCTATGTTGAATTCTTATTCAGGATGGGCAGCCGCTGGTATAGGTTTTACTTTAGAAAATTCAGCTTTAATAATTACAGGTGCTTTAGTTGGTTCATCCGGCGCAATTCTTTCATATATAATGTGCAAAGGTATGAATAGATCTTTTTTTAATGTAATACTAGGGGGCTGGGGGGCAACTGAACAAACATCAAATACAAAAAGTAAAGAGCAAAAGCCAGTTAAAAATGGAAATGCTGATGATGCAGCTTTTTTAATGAAAAATGCTTCTTCAGTAATAATTGTTCCTGGTTATGGTATGGCTGTAGCACAAGCCCAACATGCTTTAAGAGAAATGGTAGATGCTCTTAAAAAAAATGGCGTAAAAGTTTCATATGCAATACACCCAGTTGCAGGTAGAATGCCTGGGCACATGAATGTTCTGTTAGCAGAAGCGAATGTTCCATATGATGAAGTTTTTGAATTAGAAGAAATAAATAATGATTTTGCGAACTGTGATGTGGCTTATGTTATTGGTGCGAATGATGTTACAAATCCAGTTGCTAAAACAGATCCACAGAGTCCTATATATGGAATGCCAGTTTTAGATGTTGAGAAAAGTAAATCTGTTTTGTTTGTTAAAAGAAGTTTATCGCCTGGTTATGCTGGCATAGATAACGATCTATTTTATAGAGATAATACTTTAATGTTATTTGCTGACGCTAAAAAAATGACTGAAGAAATAGTAAAAAGTTTATAAATTGACTGATATATATTGCGATATAGCTGATATAAAACTCATTAGAAAATTTAATAAGAAAAAAATAGTAAAAGGATTTACGACTAACCCCAGTCTAATGGCAAAAGCTGGAGCAAGAAATTATAAAAAATATAGTCAAAAAATTTTAAGATCGACATCAAAACCAGTTTCTTGTGAAGTTTTCGCAGATAATGAAAATGAAATGATTGTGCAGGGTAAATTAATAAGCAAATGGGCTGACAATGTCTATGTAAAAGTACCAATTTTTAATTCAAAAGGAAAATTTATGGGTAAAGTCATATCTACGTTAAATAAAAAAAATATAAAAATAAATATCACTGCAGTATACAGCATTGAGCAGGTAAAAAAAATTTTAAAAATATTAGATAAAAAAACAAAAGTAATAATTTCAATTTTCGCTGGAAGAATGGGAGATGTAGGAAAGGACCCGTTACCAATTTTCAAAGAAAGCTTGAAATTAACAAAAAAATTTAAAAATGTTAAAATTTTATGGGCGAGTACTAGAGAACCATATAATTATACTCAAGCAAGAGATTTAAAATGTCATATAATTACTTGTCCACCATCTATAATAGAAAAAATTGAAAAGTTTGGAAAAACTTTTACAGATCTAACAGTCGATACAGTTAGAGGCTTTCTAGAAGATAGCAAAAAGTCAAAATTTAAAATTTAGTTAGTTTTTAATTTTACCTATTATTATAAAATTTGATGAAAGCCCCAAAAACTTTAAGTCAATAATTTTATAATCCAATGGATATTTTCTTAAATAGCCGTGTACATCATTTCTACTTAAAAGATTAAGGTTTTCTTCTTTAGAAAAAAAGGACATTCCAAAAAATCTTAAAATTTTTCTATGAACTTTCTTTGGCAGCCAGTGTAAAAACGGTATCTTTGTATGAAAATCAACAGGATAACTTCTATTCGGAGTTGTAATGATGAAAAGTTTTTTGGTTAATTTAAAAATATTATCTATCATTTTTTCTTGATTACTTTGACTTCCGACATGTTCAATAACAGCACTTGATAATACTAAATCCGACTTAAATTCATTTATTTCATCATCAGAAAAATTTTCTGTGATAGATTTTTGTTTTGTTTTAGTAAAAAAACCAATTTTTATTCTTTGATTTGAAATAGATTTAAATATTTCAACATTTTCCAAATTTTTTATTATTAAATTACTGCTTTTATTTTCCTCATCTCCAGTTGTCCCAATATCCAAAGCATCTTTAATTTTAATATTTTTTATTAAATCTTTAATTATATTCAATATTTGAAGTCTTTTTCTCTCAATAATCTTATCAAAAAAAGTATTATGACCAGCCAAATAAATTAAGTTTCTATTTTGTGACATAACTTTTTGGTTGCGGGGGACGGATTTGAACCGCCGACCTCAAGGTTATGAGCCTTGCGAGCTACCAGGCTGCTCCACCCCGCGATCTTTAAATCCTATTTTTGAGTTTGTTAAGTTTTTTTACTCTTTTAATGTTTTCTTGAAGAATTCTCTTTTTTTTTTCAGATGGCTTTTCATAATTATTTTTTAGTTTAATTATTTTGAAAAAGCCGTCTCTCTGGAGTTTCCTTTTTAAAACTCTCAGCGCTTGTTCAACATTATTATCTTTAACTTCTATTTTAATAACAACCTCCAAAAAGTGCGTTTAGTTAACATTTTTATTAAAATTTGTCTATAATTATCAATTTTTTAGTTATTTGCTATTTTTAATTTTTCTTTATTTTTTCTTTCTCTTAGTATCCTTCTTTCAGCTTTTTCAATAGCATTAAGTAGATCCTTTTGTGAAAATAAACCCATTGCAACTGGATCTTTAGCATTCAGATTGTTAAAGTTCCAATAACTTTTATTTCTTATAGAGGTAACAGAATTTTTAGTTATACCAACCAATTTAGCTATTTGAGAGTCTTTTAAATTTGAATGATTTTTTAATAACCATAATGCAGAATCAGGTTTATCTTGCCGTTTTGATAAGGGCACATATTTTTTTATTTTGTTTTCAGAATTTTTTATCTCAACTTCCTCATCAATAATATTTAATGGCCTACCACTGTCATTTGAAGAAAGTTCAATTTCATCTCTTGTTAATTGCCCAGAAATTATTGGATTGTATCCGACTATACCTTTTGCAACCTCACCGTCGGCGATTCCTTGTATTTCTACTTCATGCAATTTACAAAATTCAGCAATCTGTTTAAAAGTTAGTGATGTGTTCTCTACAAGCCAAACTGCTGTAGCCATAGGCATTAAGGGTGCTTTAGACATTAATTCTTTTTCTCAGATCTAAAATTTTGAAATTTTTTATTAAATTTACTAATTCTTCCTTTATCTAAAATCTTTTGTTTCCCCCCAGTCCATGCCGAGTGAGACTTTGGATCAATTTCCAATTTTAAAATGTCATTTTCGGAACCCCAAGTAGATTTTGTCTCAAATTGAGTTCCATCAGTCATCTCTACTTTAATGGTATGATATTCAGGATGAATATTTTTTTTCATGGGCTGCCTTATAACAAAAAATATTCTAAAAACAATTAAAACTTATTTAAAATTTCAACCATTTTTTCATAAATATAAGGGTTTCCTGCTTTAATATCGATTTTATTAATTTTAAGATCACTCACATCATTTAACTTACCACCAGCCTCTTCTACAATAATTTTTCCAGCAGCAATATCCCATATGTTAATAGATCCATTAAAGTATCCATCAAATCTACCACAGCCGACATACGCAAGATCTAAAGCGGCACATCCTGAATTTCTTAAATTTAGTATCGGATAAGCTGTGCTAATACCGGTATTATTTGTTGCAAATAAACACTCATCTAATTGTGATTTTTTAGATACTTTAATTCTAGTGTTATTTAAAAATGAACCAGAATTTTTCTCTGCATAAAAAATTTCATTTTTAATTGGGTCGAATATTAAGCCTGTCACAATTTCATCTTCAATTTGTAAAGCAATTGATATTGCAAAATGGGGTATACCGTGTAAGAAATTTGTTGTTCCATCTATAGGATCTATAATCCAAAATATATCTTTATTTTTATTAAAAATTTTACCATTTTCTTCTGTAATAAAAGAATAATTTTTTTTTGATTTACTTAATTCTTCAATAATAATTTTTTCTGCTCTCTTGTCAGTTTTGGTTACAAAATCTTTTGGTCCTTTTTTTGAAACTTGAAGATTTTCCACTTCACCAAAATCTCTTATAATCACTTTGGAGGCTTTTTCACAAGCTTTTATCATTAAATTTAAATTGGGAGATATTGAATTCATTTAAATTTTTTTAACATATTCCATAGTTCTTGTATCAAGAACTATCGTGTCACCATTTTCAATAAATGGAGGAACCTGAATATTTATACCATTATTTAAAATTGCAGGCTTGTATGAAGATGAAACTGTCTGACCTTTTATAGCAGCATCAGTTGATTCTATTACAAAAGTTAATTGATTCGGAAGCAAAATACTTAAGGGATTTTCATTGTGAAAACTAATCGTTACCTCTAAATTTTCAGTGAGCATTTTACCTTTATCACCTACTATATTTTTACTTAAATTAATTTGTTCAAATGAATTGGGATTCATAAAATAATAATTGTTATCATCACTGTACAAAAAATTATATTTTTCTTCTTCTAATGAAGCTTTTTCAACCGTTTCGCTCGATCTAAATCTTTCATTCAATTTTGTATTTTTGATTAAGCTTTTCATCTCTACTTGAGCAAATGCTCCACCTTTTCCTGGCTTAACATGATTTGTTTTTAATACTTCCCACAAATCATCTCTATATTCCAATATCATACCTACTCTTATTTCTGTCGCATTAATTTTCATACAAATTTATTTATTGCTTTATGTGGTTTTAATTTTTTATTGTTCCAAATGTAGCCTGAAATAGCTAAAAAATCTGCTTTATTCAATAATAGTTTTTTATAATTTTTCTCATTTATCCCCCCTATGGCTACTATAGGCAAATTAATGGACTTTTTAATTTTTTTTAAAATTTTGACATCTGCTTTATGTATCACTTTTTTAGTTTTAGTTTTATAAAATGCCCCTAACGCAATGTAATCAGCACCTTTTAATAAAGCATTTCTGGCAAGTTTAATTGAATTATGACAAGTAACTCCAATTATTTTATTCTTTAAAATTTTTTTTGCTTCTAAAATATTAATGTCCTTTTGACCTAAATGACAACCATGTGCGTTGACTTTTAATGCAAGGTTTGGATTATCATTTATAATAAATTTTACTTTATTTTTTTTGCAAATTTTTAATATTTTTTTTGCTATTTTAATTTTTTTCTTAATACTTTCTTTTTTTAGCCTTAATTGAAAAAATTTGACTTTATTTGATCTTAAAACCAAATTTAAGCTATTATAAAATGTATCATTCTCTATTTTATTTGGAGATATTAAATAAATGAATTTTTTATTAAGAATTTTCAAGATTTTCTGACCATTTTCCTTGCGCAGCCAAAGTACACATTTTAGCTCTATGATCAAATACTTCCTGAGTTCCATTTACATTATTTATATCTTTAGACCAAAATTTTAGTGCACTTTGTTGTAAGGCTCTACCATAAGAATAAGTCATTATAAAATCTGTATTATTTTTGACATTTATTTGGTTAAGATTTGCTGTTGCTTCTATTTCGCTTTGACCCCCCGAAAGAAAGGCTATACCAGGAACAGATGTAGGCACATTATTTTTCAAACAATGTAAAGTAAGCTCCGCTATCTCCTCGTTAGAGATTTTTTCATTAGAATTTATTCCAGGTAAAATCATATTTGGTTTTAATATTGTACCTTTTAAATCAACATTATTTAATTCTAACTCTTCATAGCATTTTTTAATTACCTCAGACGTTTTATTCAGACAATCTTTTGCAGAATGGTTACCATTCATTAAAACCTCTGGTTCTATTATAGGAACCATTCCTGATTCTTGAACTAATGCAGCATATCTAGCTAATGCATGAGCATTTGCTGAAATTGATAGATTACTTGGATATTTATCAGATATTGAGTATACACCTCTCCATTTTGTAAATCTTGCTCCAAGTTTATAATAATCTTGTAGTCTTTCTCTCAAACCATCTAAACCTTCAGTAACTTTTTCTTCTTTAGACCCGGCTAATATTTTAGCTCCAGTATCAACTTTAATTCCAGTTAATGATCCACTTGAATGTATTAGTTCAGGTATAGTTTTTCCATCGGAAGTTTTTTGTCTAATAGTTTCGTCATATAGTATTACTCCCCCTATACAGTCTTTCATTGATGAAGATGAAAAAAGAGTTTGTCTGAAAAGAAGTCTATTATTTTCATCCGAAATTAAATTTACCGAGTCTAATCTTTTTGTCATTGTTGCTGTACTTTCATCAGCAGCAAGAATACCTTTACCTTTTGATAATATTTGTAATGCAATTTCGTGTAGTTCAGACATCTAATTTAATGCTTTTATACCAGGGAGAACTTTGCCTTCAAGAAATTCTAAAAAAGCTCCACCTGCAGTTGAAACAAAATCGAATTTATTGTTTATATTTAGTGAATTAATTACTGCTACTGTATCTCCTCCACCAACAACTGAAAATATTTTGTCCCCTCTGTTAGCAATATATTTTGCTATCTCTGAGCTCCCTAATGAAAAATTCTCATTTTCAAAGTAACCTAATGGTCCATTCCATAATATTGTAGAGGAATCATCAATAATTCTTTTTATTTCAACTAATGTTTTTGATCCTACATCAAGTATTATATCATCGTCTTCAATATCTTTGAAATCTTTTTCAAAAGATTTATCGTTCAATTTTTTTCCAATTTTAACATCTTTTGGAAAAAATATTTTACATTTATTTTTTTCAGCATATGCAAAAATTTCTTTAATTATATAATCAATATTTTTTTCATATACAGAGTTACCAATTTTTAAACCTTTGTACTTCAATATATTGTTCGCCATAGCGCCAACTATTATAATGCTATTAAATTTTGGTATTAAATTTTTTATTATATTTATTTTTGAAGATATTTTGGATCCACCAATTATACATGTTATAGGCCTTTTTATTTCAGAAGTTATCTTATTAAGAGCATTTACCTCTTCATTAATTTGAATTCCGCTATACGATGGAATATACTTTGTTATTTTTGACACAGAGGCATGGTCTCTGTGTGAACACGAAAATGCATCATTAACATATATTTCACCTAAGCTTGCCAATTTCTTTGAAAATTTATCATCATTGGCTTCTTCTTCGGGATAAAATCTAATATTTTCAAGTAGTATCAACCCATTATTTATATTCTTAAAAATGTTTTCTTTGTTTAAATTAAAAATGTTTTCTTTGATTAATGATACTTCTTTTTTAATTTTACTTTTAATATACAAAGAAACCAATTCTAGAGAAAGTTCCTTAACTATTTTACCTTTTGGTCTTCCAATATGAGATATTATTATAATCTTAGCTTTTTTTTTTAGTAAAAATTCTAATGTAGGTATAACCTTATCAATTCGGTTAGTATCTGTTATCTTTCCATTCTTTATTGGAACATTTAAATCAAGTCTAAGAATTACACTTTTGTTTTCAATGCTTTCTAAATTTTCAATGGATTTCATTATTTGATCTTGCTTAAATACTCAGCAATATCACACATTCTGTTCGAGAAACCCCATTCATTATCATACCAAGCTGAAATTTTACCCATTTTATTGCCAACTACATTTGTAAGTGAGGAGTCTATGATTGCAGATGCACTTTTGTGATTAAAATCAACTGAGACTAGCTTCTCATCTGTAACATTTAGAATATTTTTAAGTTTAGTTCTAGATGCTGAAAACAAAGATTTATTTAATTCTTTTACGGTAATATTTTTTTTTACATTGAATATAAATTCTATTAATGAAACATTTGGTGTAGGCACTCTCATTGCTACACCTTCTAGCTTACCTTTTAATGAAGGTATAATTTCACCAATAGCTCTTGATGCACCTGTGGATGTGGGAACAATTGATTGACTTGCAGATCTCGCCCTTCTTGGATCTTTGTGTGAATTATCTAATATTCTTTGATCGCTTGTAAACGCATGTATGGTCGTCATAAATCCGTTAAGAATTATAAAATTTTTATTAATTACGTCTGCAACAGGAGCTAAGCAATTTGTTGTGCAAGAAGCTGCTGAAATAATTCTATCATTTTTATTTATCTTCTTATGATTTACGCCGAAAACTATAGTTTTATCTGCCATTTTACATGGCGCTGATACAATAACTTTTTTTACCCCGTTTTCTATATGTGGCAGTAATTGATCTTTAGAATTAAACTTACCTGTGCACTCGAAAACATAATCAACACCATATTTTTTCCAGTTTATGTCTTTAATCATAGAGTGCTGTGTGTAAGATATTTTTTCTTTATTTATTTTGATATAATTTTCTCCAGATTTTACTATGGAACTAAAATTACCATGAATTGAATCATATTTTAATAAATTTGCACAAATTTCAGAGTTGGATCTATTATTAATATGTTTGATAATTATTTTACCTTTGTGATTTTCATAAATTGACCTCAAAATCATTCTGCCAATTCTTCCCATACCATTAATACCAACTTTTATTGTCATTTTTTTAAAAATAATTTTATTTTTTCACTAATTTTTTCACTACTTAAACCAAAATGATTATAGACTTTTTTATATGGAGCGCTTTTTCCAAAGTCTTCTATTGAAAAAGATAAGCCATTTTCAATATATTTTTCCCAAGACATTTTTGAACCTGCCTCAATTGTAAAAGTGTTGTTGCTTTCTTTTAAGATTTTATTTTTATAGCTTTTGCTTTGTTTGTTAAAAATTTCTTGGCAAGGCATTGATATTACTTTTGAATAAATTTTTTGTTTGGCCAATTTATGACTAGTCTCAATTGCAAGATTAACTTCTGAACCTGAGGCTAAAATAGTTAGATTTATATTTTTTCCAGTCCTCAAAACCTCATAAGCTCCCATAGAGCATTGATTTTTTTTATTAAAGCTATTTCTTATGGGTTTTAAGTTTTGTCTGGTTAATGCTAATATGCTAGGTGTTTTGTTGCTGTTTAAAGCAATATCCCAACATTCAATTGTTTCGGTTTGATCCGCTGGCCTTAAAACATTTAAATTTGGAATAGATCTTAAAGCAGCAAGTTGTTCTACAGGTTGATGCGTAGGCCCATCTTCTCCTAGTCCTATTGAGTCATGTGTCATTATATAAATTACCCTCTGTTTCATGATAGCAGACAGCCTTATTGAAGGTTTGCAATAGTCTGAAAATATTAAAAAAGTACCTCCATAAGGAATAAAATTACTATGAAGAGCTAATCCATTCATTATCCCACTCATTGCGTGTTCTCTAACGCCGTAGTGAATATAATTACCATCAAAGTTACTTGAATTAATAATTTTATGTAACTTAGTTTTTGTATTGTTTGATCCCGCTAAATCAGCAGAGCCACCAATTAAAGTATTTTTCTCTTTTAATATAGCTGATAAAAACTCTTCAGAGGATTTTCTTGTAGCTATAGTCTTAAAATTTTTTATTGCATCTTTTTTTTGTTTTATAATTGAACTTGAGAATTTATTTTTTATAATATTTTTAAATCTTAGCTTGTGTTTGTTAAAAGTTTTAGTCCATATTTTTTCTTTTTTAACACCTTTTTCACCGATTTTTCTCCAATCAGTTAAAATTTTTTGAGGTATTTTAAAAGGTTTATAATCCCAATTTAATTTTTTTCTTACTAACTTAATTTCATCTATTCCAAGAGGGCTTCCATGAGAAGAGGCCTTTCCACTTTTATTTGGAGATCCAAATCCTATTTTTGTTTTGCACGAAATCACAGTTGGTTTTTTTGATGTTTGCGCTTTTTTTAAAGCATTGTAAATTTCTCTATAATTATGCCCATTGATTAAAATATAATTCCATCCGTAGCTTTTAAATCTGTTTTTATAATCATCTGAGACCGCTAAACTAGTGGGTCCATCTATTGAAATAGAATTATTATCAAAAAGCATTATAAGATTACTAAGTTTAAGGTGACCAGCTAAACTCATTGCTTCATGGCTTATACCTTCCATGAGGCACCCATCACCGGCCAAGACATAGGTTTTGTGATTTATTAAATTACTTCCTAATTTTTTCTTTAAAATTTCTTCTGAAATTGCAAAACCTACAGAATTAGCAATTCCTTGACCTAAAGGACCGGTTGTTGTTTCAATACCTGAATTTGGGTGATACTCTGGGTGTCCAGCGCAAATCGAATTTAATTGTCTAAATTTTTTGATGTCGTTAATTGATACACTTTTATATCCAGTTAGGTACAAAAGCGAGTAAAGCAACATTGATCCATGTCCAGCTGACAAAATAAATCTATCTCTATTAATCCAGTTTGGATTTTTTGGATTAAATTTTAGGAAATACTTAAATAAAATTGTTGCAACGTCAGCCATCCCCATTGGCATACCTGGATGACCAGAATTAGCATTTTGAACCGCATCCATTGATAAAAAACGAATAGCATTTGACAAATTTTTTTCTATGTTTTTCAAAAAGTATCCTATCTAGACTTAGGTGATTCAATTTATTAATATAGATATATATATGAAAAACATTGACGAAAAAGAAAAAAAATTAAAAGATACTTTAAAAAAATTAAGAGAGATAAACATTCAAGATAATGAAGAATTAAATAAAGTTGCGATTTTAAAAGATCAAAAAAATCAATTAGAAATTGAAAAAAATCAGATAACTAAATCTTTGCAAAGCTTAGAAGAAGAAAACTTAAAACTTAAAAGTCAAATAAATGAATTAAAAAAAGATAACGAAAATTCAAAAAGAAAAGAAAATCAATTTAGTCAAAAAATTGATGAATTAAATCAAGAAACAGATAGTTTATTGGAAGAAATAGATAAATGGCAAATGTAAATATAAAATTTAATGGTAAAGAATATCTGTTATCCTGTGAAGATGGACAAGAAGAACATTTAGAAGAATTATCTTTGAATTTAAATAAAAAATTCAATGAACTAAAATTTGATCTTGGAAATATTGGTGAGAATAAATTACTATTAATATCTTCTATCAAAGTTATGGATGAGTATTTTGAAACTAAAAAAAAAGTAGATTTACAAAAAAAAGAGCTTCAAGGAATAAAAGAAAAGTTTAAAGAATTAAAATCTTTAGTTTATCAGTACAAAGATAGAAAAGAAAATGAAATTAAAAATTTGAGTTCAACACAAGAAGAACTTATGACTGAAATTCAAAATTATAAAATAAATTATGAAAATTTAATCGACAAAGTAACATTGGAAATTGAAGACTTTGTTAAAAAAAATAACTCGAATACTTCTGTTTAATAATATATCAGTGTCAAAACTCAAACTAAGAAAAAAAATTATTAACATTAGGAAAAAAAAATATTTTGAAATTAAAATAGGTAATAATATAATAAACAATTTACCTAACAAAATAAATTTATCAAAAAATAAAATTATCGGAGGATATTTTCCAATAAAATTTGAATTCGATTGTTTACAAATACTAAAAAAATTTTATTCTAACGGTTATGGTATTTCATTACCAATTATAAAAAGAAATAATCAAATGGATTTTTATAGATGGGATATTTATGATCCTTTAACAATAAGCTCATTTGGAATTCCTCAGCCGCTAAAATTAAAAAAAGTATACCCAGATATTATATTTGTACCAATGGTTGCATTTGATAAATACAGGAATAGAATTGGCTACGGTGGCGGATTTTATGATAGATATTTAAAAAAAATTTCTCAAATTAAAAAATGTACAACAATTGGCCTGGCTTTTTCATATCAAAAAGTTAATAAAATTAATGCTGAAAATTTTGATAGAAAATTAGATTTAATTTTGACAGAAAAATTAATATAAAAATGAGAATTTTATTTTTAGGCGATATAGTTGGAGACGCAGGCTTTAAATCAGTAAAAAAAAACTTGCCAAATATAGTTTCAAAAAAAGGTATAGATTTTGTTTGTGTTAACGGTGAAAATGCGGCCAGTGAAGGTGTGGGTCTAACTGAAAATATTGCTAATGAACTTTTTAATGTAGGTGTAGATGTAATTACAACAGGAAATCATGTATGGGATCAAAAAGAAATTTATGAATTTATAAAAACTGAAAAAAAATTATTAAGACCAATAAATATGAGTGGAAATTTGCCAGGTAAAGGTTTTTCCATATTCAATTCAAAGAAAAATCTGAAAGTTGGAGTATTGAATCTTATGGGTAACGTATTTATGAAAAAATGTGATGATGTTTTTAAATTTGCTACTGAATTTATTGCACAAAAAAAAATTTCAAAAGACTATGATTTTTTAATTGTGGATTTTCATGGAGAAATAACAAGTGAAAAAATGGCTATGGGTAATCTATTTGATGGGTATGCAACTTTAGTTGTAGGTACTCATACGCACGTGCCAACAAATGATGCAAGAGTTCTAAAAAATGGAACTAGCTATATCACCGATGCTGGAATGTGTGGTGACTATGACTCCGTCATTGGAATGAATGCACAAAATTCAATTAACAGATTTTTAAAAAAAGAAGCTGTAAAACATTTTCCTGCCGATGGAGAGGCATCTCTGAGTGGGGTTGTTGTAGATTGCGATTTAAGTAATGGACTTGCAAAAAATATAGAAAGTTTCATTTTTGGTGGAAGTTTAAAAAACATAAATTAATTATGGCTGGACATTCACATTGGGCGGGTATTAAACATAAAAAAGGCAAAGCTGACAAACAGAGATCAAAAATTTTTTCTAAACTCTCTAGAGAAATCACAGTAGCTGCAAAATTAGGAGATAAGAACCCCGATATGAACCCGAGACTAAGATCAGCAATACAAGCGGCTAGATCAGCTAACATGCCAAAAGAAAATATTGAGAGAGCAATTGAAAAATCTTCTAATAATGATCAATCAAATTTTGAAAATATTAGGTATGAAGGTTTTGGTCCGAGCAAATCTGCTGTAATAGTTGAGGCATTGACTGATAATAAAAATAGAACCGCTTCTAATATTAGAACAATATTTTCAAAAAATAATGGTTCTTTAGGAACCCAGGGCTCTGCATCACATAATTTTCAAAGATTAGGTGTAATTAAAATAGAAAAAAATGAAATTGAACAAGATAAAATTTTTGAATTAGCAATCGAGTCGGGAGCAAATGATTGTATTTCTCGTGATGAATTTCATGAAGTCCATACGGATATCGATGAAATATATGAGGTAAAAAAAAAATTTGAAAAAGTTATTGAAAATTTTCTTTCCACTGAAATTGAGTGGCTACCCATAAATAAAGTATCTCTTAAAGGCGAAGAAAATCAAAATATGGCTAAATTTTTAGAAACTCTTGAGGATGAGGATGATGTGCAAAATGTTTATACAAATGTTAATTTTGAGGATTAAATGATAATTGTTGGAATTGATCCAGGAATAGCAGGTGCTATTTGTTTTTTTTCTGATGGGAAAGTTATAGATGTAATCGACATGCCCACGATGGCTGAAGGAAAAAAAAATAAAAGACAAGTGAATGGTAGGCAAATTTATAATGAAATAATGTTTATAAAAAATAAATTTATGAATGAAAAAATTAGTGTAATAGTCGAACAAGTTTCTGCTATGCCTGGACAAGGTGTAACAAGCATGTTTAACTTTGGACAATCATTTGGAGTTATAAAAGGCATATGTTCTGCAATGGAGCTTCCCATTTTTTATGTTAGACCAGCAAAATGGAAAAAACATTTTAATTTGATTAATTCTGAAAAAGATGCCAGCAGAACTAAAGTAATAGAAATGTTTCCTAGAATTTCTAATAAGTTATCAAAAAAAAAAGATAATAATAAAGCAGATGCTATTTTAATTGCTCAATATTTTGAAAACATTAGAGAAAACAACGATTACTAGACTATTAGAGTTTTTTGAAGTCAAATTAATGACATATTTTAATGAGAAACGATTGAATGGAAGCAGATATTGCAACACAAAGCTTAGGATTAGCAGGTAACACAGATTTTTCCCTAATTAGTTTATTTTTGCGTGCTGATATAATTGTCAAATCAGTAATCATAATATTAATTCTAAGTTCTATCTATTCATGGGCAATAATATTTGAAAAAATAAGAATGTTTAGAAAAATTAATAAAAGCGCAGAGGAATTTGAAGAGAAATTCTGGAAATCAAAGTCCGCTGAAACATTTTATAACAGTCTGCCTTCAAACATTGAGGATCCTATGGCAAAATTATTTAAAAGTTCTATGCAAACAGTTATGAAAACTAGATCAAAATCAAATTTATCTGAGAGACTGTCCAGTGTTTTAGAGGTAAATATTGAAAAAGAAATGGTGACAGTTGAAAGGTATAATAGTTTTTTAGCAACGGTCGGTTCGACAGCTCCATTTATAGGATTGTTCGGAACTGTTTGGGGAATTATGAATTCATTTCAATCGATTGCAATTTCAAGAAATACCAGTCTTGCAATAGTAGCCCCAGGTATTGCAGAAGCCTTATTTGCAACTGCACTTGGATTATTAGCAGCAATTCCTGCCGTAATTGCATACAATAAATTTAATTCTGACTCTAGAAAATACTCACAAAAATTAGAAAATTTTTCAAAAAGATTCTTATCAATTATTTAAATGGGATTTAAGCTCAAAAGTTCAAAAAACGATCCGATGAGTGAAATTAATGTTACACCGTTTGTTGATGTAATGTTAGTTTTACTAATTATATTCATGGTCACAGCACCATTACTTACTGTCGGAGTCCAGGTAGATTTGCCAGAAACATCTGCTGATACACTTCCTGAGGAAAATGAACCTTTAACTTTAACAATTAATTCTAAAGGTGAAATTTTTATTCAGGAAACAAAAGTTGAATTTAATAATTTAATTGTAAAAATATTGGCTGTTTCAAATAATAGAACTGATACAAGAATATATGTTAGGGGAGACAAAGCTATTAACTATGGAAGGGTTCTTGAAATTATGGGAGTACTTTCAGGGTCAGGATTTACAAAAGTTGCTTTAATATCTGAACCAAATAAAGAGAGGTAAAGATTATGTATCGAGGTCTTTTAATCTCATCCGGATTTCATGTTGCTATTGTTATGGCAAGTATTTTGGCTTTGCCATTTGTCGCCAAAAAACCTCTCGTCATTCCACCTCTTATTTCTGTTGAACTTATTCAAATAGCTGAAAAGACAAATATTCCTTTCGCACCGAAAGCATCAAAAATAATTGAGAAGGTAAAAAAAGAAAATGAAAAGCTTTTGTCTGAACAGGCACCTCCTAAAAAAGTAAAAAAAGACGAAAAAAAAGAAGTTCAAACAGATAAAAAAAAAAATGAAATTTCCAAGGTTGCATCAAAAAAAACACCAACCATTGAAAACAAAACAGAAAAGTTAAAAAAAGAAAAATTAAATGCTGTACCTATGCCAGATGAAGATAAACAAAAAATTCAACCTAAAGAGGAAAAAAAGCAGAAACCATCAAAAGAAATCAATGATGAAAATATAAAAAAAATAGTTCAAACTAAAAAGCCTATTTTGGATGAAAAAAAAGTTAAACAAGTGTCTGAATTTGAAAAAAAAGAAAAATTAGATTTGAATGAAATTGCAGCTTTAATTGATAAAAAAAAAGAAAATTTGGCAGAAACAAAAAAAGAAGTTGATAAGATTTCTCAATCAAATGATGAAACTATGGATTATTCAAAGCTAACATTAAGCGAGGAAGATGCTTTAAAGGCTCAAATATTTACATGTTGGAGTGTACCTATAGGTTTACCGTTTAGTGAGGATTTATTAGTAAGAGTTAAACTTCAATTAAAACCCGACGGCACAATTGAAAAGCTTGAAATGTTAGATCATGTAAAAATGAATACACCCGGCAAAGAAAAATTTAGAACTTTAGCTGATAGTGTTAGAAGAGCTATTCAGCTGTGTAATCCCTTAAAAGTTCCTACAAGTGGTTATGAAAGATGGAAAAATATGATTTTAAATTTTGATGCTCGTGATATGCTCGGAGGATAATGATTAGATTATTTAACTTAACCTTTTTTGTATTTTTGTTTTTAATAACTAAAGCAAATTCTTTAATTGAAATTGATATAACAAGAGGTAATTTAGATCCACTTCCGATTGCAGTTTCACCATTATTTCAAGACGATAACTCAAAAAAAAATTCAATTAATGAACTTAAAATAAAAAATATTGGTTCTGAAATTTCAACAGTTGTAGAAAATAATCTTAAAATTTCAGGATTATTTAATCCTCTAAGTAGAGAAGCGTTTTTACAAAAGCCTGATATTGCCCATTTAAAACCAAGATTTGAAGATTGGAACTTGATTAAAGCTCAAGCTTTAATAACAGGAAAAGTAACAATTGAGAAAAAGAAATTAAAAGTTGAGTTTAGACTCTGGGATATTTTAGCTGGAAGAGAAATGATGGCCTTAGCATTTACAACAGTTCCAAGTAATTGGAGAAGAGTTGGACATATAATTTCTGATAAAGTCTACGAGAGATTAACTGGAGAAAAAGGATACTTTGATACAAGAATTATTTATGTTTCTGAAGATGGACCAAAGACAGCAAGAGTCAAAAAGTTAGCTATTATGGATCAGGATGGTTTTAATACAAAATATTTAACATTAGGAAATGAGTTAGTTTTAACTCCAAGATTTAATCCAACAAGTCAGATGGTAACCTATCTATCCTATTTTAAAAATCTACCTAGAGTATATTTATTAGATATCGAAACTGGTACTCAGGAAGTTGTTGGTGATTTTCCAGGAATGACATTTGCCCCAAGATTTTCACCTGATGGAAAGAAAATTATTATGAGTTTTGCAAAAGATGGTAACTCTGATATTTATACAATGGATTTAGAAAATAGAATTGTTGAGAGAATAACGAATCATCCATCAATTGATACGTCACCATCTTACTCACCTGATAATCGATTTATAACATTTAATTCTGATAGAAGCGGTTATCAACAAATCTATGTAATGAAATCTGATGGTTCAAATGTAAAAAGAATTTCATTTGGAAAAGGCTTATATGGTACTCCAGTGTGGTCTCCTAGGGGAGATTTAATTGCATTTACAAAATTACATAAAGGAAAATTTTATATAGGTGTTATGCGGACAGATGGTTCGGGAGAGAGATTGCTAACTGAAAATTACTATCAAGAAGCTCCCTCATGGTCTCCTAATGGAAGGGTATTAATTTTTTATAGGGAAACCAAATCTAACGATAAAGGAGAGGGGTTTAGTGCTAAGCTTTGGTCCATAGATCTTACTGGATACAATGAAAGGCAAGTTCAAACAGAGACTGACGCCTCTGACCCATCTTGGTCGTCTTTACTTAGTAATTAGGCCTTTTTTTATTAATTTTAATATAAATTAAGTTGATTTTTATGCTTGAAACATTTAATTAGTTGTGAAAAAGTTCTAATAAATTATTAAGGAGCATTAATGAATTTTAGCAAAACATTTAGAAATATTTTTCTAATTATATTATTAAGTTTAATTGTATCAGCTTGTGCTACAAAAAAAACCACTACGAAAGTAGAGGGTCAAATGCAAGGTGATGTTTATACAGGCACTGATACTGTTAAATATTTAGCTGACGGTGTTCCAGACAGAGTATTTTTTGCAACTAACGAGTCTATTTTAACAACTAAATCGAGAGACACATTAAGAAAACAAGCTAATTGGTTGAGAGCGAATTCGAGCATCAATGTAGTTGTCGAAGGTCATGCAGATGAAAGAGGTACTAGAGAATATAACTTAGCACTGGGTGAAAGAAGAGCAAATGCTGCTAAAGATTATCTAATTACTTATGGAATATCTGCCGACAGAATTTCGGTGATAAGTTATGGAAAAGAAAGACCAGTTGATTCAGGTTCTAATCCTCTTTCATGGTCGAAGAATAGAAGATCTGTAACTGTAAAAGCTAATTAAAACCGTTTTAAATATTTTAAAGACCCTAAAATTATATTAAATAATTTAAGGGTCTTTTTTTTGCCATCATTATAATTAAAAAATAATTAATGTTCAAAAAATGTACTAAAATTTTTACTTATATAATCTCTATTTCCCTTATTTCCTTCAATGCAACTTCAGAAGAACTAAGTATGAGAGAAATTTTAGAAATTATTCAAAAAGATTTACGAACATTGGAAAGAGCAGTCTACTCAGAGTCATTTCAAAAAAATTCTGGCGAAGAAGCTTCTTTAAATGATAAGGAAACAGAAGATGTATTAACAAGACATTTATTAAAATTGTCTGAAATAGAAAAGCAATTTCAAAATTTAACTAATAAATTTGAAGAAGTTAATTTTAAAATTGACAAATTATCTTCAAGATTATCAAAAACTCAAGCCGACAATCAGTTAAGATTCCAAGAATTAGAGAATAACTCGAGTTTTGTGCAAAGTAATCAAAATAATGAACAGAATTTATCTTCAAATGAAAATAAAGAAAATACAGAGACTGATTTAGCCAAAAAAAAAATATTACCAGGCACATCTCAACCTCAAGATCTAGGAACTATTTCCTATAAAGATATGACGGACACAAGTGAGACTCAAGCAATTCAATCTGTTGAGACAACTAAGACTATCTTAACAGAAAATTTTATTAACGAAGAAAAAATTTTACCCGACGTATCACCTTTAGAGCAATATGAGTTTGCGACTAGCTTTTTAAAGGTCGGAGATTATAATATGGCTGAAAGGGCATTTAGAGAATTTGTGGACACAAATCCAAATAATGATCTATCCGGAAATGCACAGTATTGGTATGCAGAAACATTTAGAATCAGACAGCTATACACAGATGCAGCATCTGCCTATTTAGAAGGTTACCAAAAATATCCTAAGAGTGAGAAGGCACCTATCAATCTTTTGAAGCTTGGTGTATCTTTAGTTCAAATAGGAGAGAAAGATCAGGGCTGCTTAATGATTGCTGGAGTAAAAAAACAGTATCCTAATGCAACTCAATCAGTTCTTCAAAAAGCCAAATATGAAGAGAAAAAGTTTGAATGCAACAAAGAAAACTCTTAATTTTTATTTAACAAAATTAAAAGATCCTCAAGTACAAAAATTATACAAAGTATTTTCATATAATCTTGAACTTTTAAACGTTGGGAAAAAAAAAATTATGATTGGGGTATCAGGTGGTCCTGATAGCTTAACACTTTTGTTTTTCTCTATGTGTTATGCACTGAAAAATAAATCTAAATTGTATCCAGTAATAATAGATCATAAACTAAGAAAAGAATCTACAATTGAAGCTAAAAATTTAAAGTATAAACTCAAAAAATACTTCAAAATTAATTGTAGAATTCTGTCAGAAAAAGTCACTAAAATTGATAACAATATACAAGCTTACGCAAGAGAACTTAGATATCATTTATTTTACAAAGAGTGTAATAAACATAATATAGATTATCTTTTATTGGGACATCATAAAGACGATCTGATTGAAAATTTTTTTATAAGATTTCTTAGGGGCTCTGGTTTAAAAGGACTAGTTTCTTTTGATAAAAATATAAGTAATTATAAAGGTATTAAGATTATCCGGCCATTTTTGTCTACCCCAAAAAGTCAACTAATTAATATTAATAAAAAAACGTTTGGCTTCTTTGTAGATGATCCTACCAATATTAATGATAAATTTTTAAGAAGCAGAATTAGAAAAATTCTCAAAAATTTAGATAAGGAAGGTTTAAATTTTGAAAAATTTTATCTAACTTTAAAAAATTTATCAAAAAGTAATCAAGCTATTGATTTTTTTGTCAAAAAAAACATTGTTGAAAACGCGAATTATTTTAAAAAAAATAAAAAAACAATTTTAAATAAGTCTTTTTTTAACAATCCAGACGAAATTGTTTTAAGAAGTTTTACACAAGTGATTCAAGACATGAGTAAGAAAAAAAATTATCCTAGAGGCAAAAAGGTGGTTAGGCTAATAGATTCTTTAAAGATTTCGAACAAATATATAAAATTGACACTTTCTGGATGTATTATTGAAAGAATTAACAATTCAGTCATAATTTACCCTGAAAAACGCTAATTTTTTTTGTTAAATGATCAAAATGACACTTGTTAATTTATTAATAATTCTTAATTTAATGCTTTATGAATTTTAAAAACTTAGCAATGTGGGGAATAATCGTCATTTTGACGATTGGTCTATATAATATGTTTAAAAACCCACAAGGTTCTATTTCTCAGAAAAACAAAATCATTTTTTCAGAATTCTTATCTGAAGTAGATAATGGTAGAGTTGTTAAAGTCGAAATACAAGGCAAAAATATAAAAGGTGTTTTATCAAATGGAAATCAATTTACCACTTATGCGCCAGAGGACCCAAATTTAATTCAGAAGCTAAGTGACAAAGGTGTCAGCATCTCTGCTAGTCCGCTAGAGGAAAAGATGCCTTCATTGTTAGGTATACTTCTTTCATGGTTCCCGATGCTTTTATTAATTGCTGTTTGGATTTTCTTTATGCGTCAAATGCAAGGAGGAAAAGGTGGAGCAATGGGTTTTGGAAGATCAAAAGCAAAAATGATGAATGAAGTAAAGGGTAAAGTTACCTTTAATGATGTTGCTGGTGTAGAGGAAGCAAAAGAAGAAGTTGAAGAAGTAGTTGAATTTTTGAAAGATCCAAGAAAATTTAGTAGATTAGGTGGCAAGATACCGAGAGGCTGTTTATTAGTAGGTCCTCCAGGAACAGGTAAAACATTGTTAGCAAGAGCAATTGCAGGTGAAGCAGGGGTACCATTTTTTACTATTTCTGGATCTGATTTTGTTGAAATGTTCGTCGGTGTTGGAGCTTCAAGAGTAAGAGATATGTTTGAACAAGGTAAAAAACATTCTCCATGCATCATATTTATTGACGAGATCGATGCTGTAGGAAGAAGTAGAGGGGCAGGTCTTGGTGGTGGAAATGATGAAAGAGAGCAAACACTTAATCAGCTTTTAGTTGAGATGGATGGTTTCGATACAAACGAAGGAGTAATTATTATAGCCGCAACCAATAGACCTGATGTATTAGACCCTGCATTATTAAGACCCGGCAGATTTGACAGACAAGTAGTTGTTTCAAACCCAGATTTAATCGGAAGAGAAAAGATTTTAAAAGTTCATGCAAAAAAAATATCAATGGCACCCGATGTTAACTTGAGAACAGTAGCAAGAGGAACGCCAGGTTTTTCAGGAGCAGATTTAGCCAATCTTGTAAATGAAGCTGCATTGCTTGCTGCAAGAAAAAACAAAAGAATAGTAACCTATCAAGAATTTGAAGAAGCTAAAGATAAAGTGATGATGGGATCTGAAAGAAGATCTATGGTAATGTCAGAAGAAGAGAAAAAATTAACTGCTTATCATGAAGCTGGACATGCAATTGTAACAATAAATGAAAAAGCTGCATACCCTATACACAAAGCTACAATAATACCTAGAGGAAGAGCTCTAGGAATGGTAATGCAATTACCGGAAAGAGATGAAGTGTCTCAAACAAGAGAACAACTTCATGCTCAAATGGCTATTGCTATGGGTGGAAGAGTAGCAGAGGAAATAATTTTTGGAGATGACAAAGTAACAACAGGAGCGGCGAGCGATATTGAACAGGCAACTAAAAGAGCAAGAGCAATGGTCATGAGGGCTGGTCTAAGTAAAGAAATGGGTCCAGTTGCTTATGGTGAAAATGAAGAAGAGGTATTTTTAGGAAGATCAGTTGCTAGACAACAAAACATGTCGGAAGAAACAGCGAGAAAAGTTGATAGTGAAATTAGAAAGTTTGTAGATATGGGCTATGAAAGAGCAAGAAAAGTATTAACTGAAAAAATTGACGACCTACATAAATTAGCTAAAGCATTATTAACCTATGAAACTTTGACAGGAGCAGAAATTGAAGATTTGATCAATAAAAACATATATCCAAAAAATAAAGAAGACCTTAAAGTCGAAGATGACGATCAAAGTTCAGCACTTGGTTCGATGGGTTTGAAACCAAAGATAGTGCACTAAGCACTAATGTATAAATATTACACAAGAGCGTGTAATTTTTACTTTGGATCAGTATCAAAAACAAATATTAAAAAAAATAAATCAATTCCTCTTCATGGTAATACTAAAATATCATTTGATAAAATAGAAATCATAGACAGAAAAAAAAACAAAATCATCAATATCAAAGATATTAGTAAACTTTCGAATAAATTGAAAAAAAAAGTTAATAGAGATTTAAAAAATATAAAAAAAAAGAAAATTTTTAAACAATTAAATTTATCTGATATCCCTATTTTGATGGGTATAGTTAATTTAACTCCAGATAGTTTTTCAGATGGCGGCAAATATAACAAAAAAAATTTAGCGTTAAAACATGTAAACAACCTATTATCAAATGGCGCAAAGATAATAGACGTTGGTGGAGAGTCTACAAGACCAGGTGCAAAAGATATTAATCCTAGAAAAGAATGGGATAGAATAAAATTTATTTTAAAATTTTTAAAAAATAAAAAAAGTTTTGTTTCATTAGATACTAGAAAAAGTTTTGTCATGAAGAATGCCTCAAAAATAAAATTAGATCTTATCAATGATGTATCTGGACTAAATTATGATCCTGAGACTATAAATTATTTAAAAAAAACAAAAAAACCTTTTGTCATTCATCACATGAAAGGAACGCCAAAGAGTATGCAATTAAATCCAACATATAATAATGTATTGCTTGATATTTATGATTTCTTTGAAAATAAATTAAAATACTTAAGAAAGGAAGGTATTGAGCATAATAATATTATATTAGATCCAGGTATAGGGTTTGGAAAAAATTTGAAACATAATATTACTCTTTTAAAGAATATTTCTATTTTTCATTCATTAGGCCTTCCTGTAATGTTGGGCTTGTCTAGAAAAAGATTTATTAAGGATATCTCAAGAGAAAATGATACTAAACAAAGGATCGGTGGAACTGTATCTTCCTGCATTCAAGCATATCTTCAAGGAGTTCAAATTCTACGGGTTCATGATATTAAAGAAATTAATCAAGCATTTAAAGTATTTAAAGAATTACAAAATTAAAAATGATTAAAAAATATTTTGGAACAGATGGAATTAGAGGAAAAGTTAATGGATCTAAAATAAATGGAGAAATGTTTTTCAAATTTGGTTTAGCGGCAGGAACATACTTTAAAAATTTAAAAAAGAGTAAACAAACAGCAATTATTGCAAAAGACACTAGATTATCAGGATATACGCTTGAACCAGCTTTAGTATCTGGATTGGCATCAGCAGGAATGCATATTTATACCTTGGGACCTCTTCCAACAAATGGTTTGGCAATGCTAACGAAAAAAATGAGAGCTAATATGGGAATAATGATTACTGCATCTCATAATCCATATCACGACAATGGATTAAAGTTATTTGGACCTGATGGGCTTAAGTTATCTGACAGAATTGAGAAGAAAATTGAAAAGCTAATTGACTCAAAGATTACTAAAAATCTATCAAAACCAATAGAATTGGGGAGAGTTAAAAGATTAGAGGATGCCAATGAAAGGTATATAAAAATATTAAAACAAAATTTCCCATCCTCATTTAGTTTAAAAGGTATTAAAATTGCTTTAGATTGTGCCAATGGAGCTGGCTATAAAGCTGGTCCAGATTTATTTAAATCATTAGGTGCTAAAGTATATGACACCGGCACATCTCCTAATGGTTTAAATATAAATCTTAAATCTGGATCTACTCACCCAAGTAAAATTTGTGAAATGACAAAAAAAAATAAAGCTCATATAGGTATTTCATTAGATGGTGATGCAGACAGAATAATTGTCTGTGATGAAAAAGGGAAAATTATCGATGGAGATAAAATTCTAGCTATGTTGGGTGAGAGATGGAAAAGAAAAAAGATTTTAAAAGGAGGCGTTATTGGTACATTAATGTCAAATTATGGCTTAGAAAATTATTTTAAAAAAAATGGAATTAAATTTTTAAGATCAGATGTGGGAGATAGATATGTAAAAGAAAAAATGAAAAAAAATAAATTTAATTTAGGGGGGGAACAATCTGGTCATATAATTCTTGGAAAGTTTGCCACAACAGGAGATGGATTATTGGTTGCACTAGAAATCCTTTTCTCATTAAGAAAACGAAAGAAAGCAAGTGAACTTTTTAACAAATTTAAACCCACTCCTCAAATATTAGAAAATGTTGAAGTTAAAGATAAATCAATTATTAATACTCCAAAATGCAAAAAAGCAGTTAACGAGGCAAATAAAATAATTAAAAATAGAGGTAGAATTTTAGTTAGAAAATCTGGTACTGAACAAAAGATAAGAATTATGATCGAGTCAGAGGATTCAATCTTAAATAAATTGTGTGTTAATATAATTAAAAAATCTATTCAGTAAATTGAAAATCAAATCTAAAATATTAATTATTGCAGGATCAGACTCCTCTGGGGGAGCAGGTATTCAAGCGGATATTAAATCAGTTACTTCTCTTGGTTCTTTCGCTATGACAGCAATTACCGCTGTTACTGCTCAGAATACTACGGGTGTTAAGTCTTTAATAGCAATGCCTATTAAGGAAATTTCTAATCAAATCGAATTTACGTCAAAAGATATTAAACCAGACTCAGTAAAAATAGGAATGCTGCATTCTACTAAAGTTATAAACTCAGTGTTAAAATCAATAAAAAAATCAAATTTAAAAAAAATAATATTAGATCCTGTTATGGTAGCAAAAAGTGGAACCAATCTTATTGATAATAAAGCTATTTTAGTTTTAAAAAAAAAACTAATGAAAAAAGTTGATTTAATAACACCAAATATTCCTGAAGCGGAAATTCTAACTAAAATCAAAATTAATTCTGTGTTGGATATGAAAAATGCTGCTAAAATATTATTAGATTTAGGTGCTAAAAATGTTTTAATTAAAGGTGGTCATTTGAGATCTAAAACCATGAAAGATATTTTTGTAAATAAAAAAGAAACGGCAATATTTACAAATAAAAAAATTAAAACAAAAAATACTCATGGAACTGGATGTACGTTATCCAGTGCAATTGCAACATATTATGGGTGTGGAAAAACTCTAAAGAAATCTTGTGAGTTAGGTATTAGATATGTAAACAATGCCATTAAGACAAGGCCAAACTTTGGAAAAGGAAATGGACCAATTAACCATTTAAATAGTTTTATAATAGAAAAAAAATTTAGATGAAAAATGTAGTCGTTGTTGGATCTCAGTGGGGAGATGAAGGAAAAGGTAAAATAGTTGATTGGTTATCCAGTGAAGCAGACGTTGTTATAAGATTCCAAGGAGGACATAATGCTGGTCATACCTTGGTCATAGATGGTGTTACTTATAAATTAAGATTATTACCATCTGGAATTGTGAGAAAAAATAAAATTTCAATTATAGGAAATGGAGTTGTTGTAGATCCTTGGGCACTTCTAGATGAAATTGAAGAAGCTAAATCTAAAGGTGTAGAAATTAACGAAAATAATCTGATATTGTCAGAAGGTGCCACATTAATTTTACCGTTCCATAGAGAGATGGATGAAATAAGAGAAGACTCTGCAGGTAAATCGAAAATTGGAACTACTAGAAGAGGTATTGGTCCAGCATACGAAGATAAAGTAGGTAGAAGATCTATAAGAGTAATGGATCTTGCTTCAAAACAAAATCTTGAAAATCGATTATCAGTCGTACTCGAACACTATAATGCAATACGAAAAGGATTGGGTAAGCCAATATATGAAAAAGATAAACTAATTGGAGACTTATTAAAAATAGCCCCAAATATTTTAAAATATTCTGCACCTGTTTGGAGAAAGATAGATCAATTTAAATCAGAAAATAAAAAAATATTATTTGAGGGAGCCCAAGGGATATTACTTGATGTAGACCATGGCACTTATCCATATGTAACTTCATCCAATACAGTAGCAGCCTCAGCCGCAACAGGATCTGGATGTGGTCCAAACTCAATAAACTATGTTTTAGGAATTACAAAAGCATACACAACAAGAGTAGGCGAAGGCCCTTTCCCAACAGAATTAACAGATGATATTGGTAATCATTTAGGTGAAAAGGGACATGAATTTGGAACTGTAACAAGTAGAAAAAGAAGATGTGGCTGGTTTGATGGAGTTTTAGTAAGACAAACTATAAAGATTTCAGGCATTGATGGAATAGCATTAACAAAATTAGATGTATTAGATGAACTTGATGAAATAAATCTTTGTGTAGCTTATGAGTTAAATGGCAAAGAAATAGATTATTTTCCTGCAGCTGTACAAGATCAATTAAATGTCAAACCAGTGTATAAAACATTCAAAGGTTGGAAATCTAAAACTCAAGGAATAAAAAAATTTGATGATTTACCTAATAATGCAAAAATTTATGTAAAAGCCGTCGAAGAATTTGTAGAAACAAAAATATCAAGTATTTCAACAAGCCCAGAAAGAGAAGACACTATTCTTTTGATTGATCCATTTAATTAATAATAGAATTAGTTTAAGTAATAATAAAATTCATCATATATTATTAGTATGAATAATAAATATTTTCATATATTTGTTTTTTTTTTAATTATTTTAATCAATCCTAAGCATGTATATGCTGCGGATTTATCATCAACAACTCCTGCAGATAATGCAACACAGATTGCAGTGAATACTGGAATAGATCTCGTGTGGCTAGCATCTGGGTCTGTATCAGCAAATAACGGAAATGTAATTTTAAAAAAAACATCAGATGACAGTACTGTTGAAACTTTTTCAACTAATGGAATGTTTTTAGCTATGAGTTTGTTTGCTCCAGCAACAGTTACAGCTACATTTGTTTTATCATCAAATTTAGATGAGGATACTGAATATTATATCCTAGTAGACAATGCAGCATTTAATAATTTTGATGGTATTTCAAGTAAAACAGAATTAAATTTTAAAACAGTAGATAATAATAATCCTACCTTAACATCTACTTCGCCATCTGATGACTCTTCTAATGTTAGTGTATCATCAAATATAGTCCTTACATTTAATGAAGCTGTAGATGCCGAAAGTGGAAATATTGATATAATAGATACATCAACAGGAGAAGCTATAGAGATTGATGTAACCGGATCTTTATTATCTGGAAGTGGAACAACTGAAATTACTATTAATCCTTCATCTAACTTAGAAAATGACACCTCATATCATGTAAAAATAGACTCAACAGCATTTGATGATGCAGTTGGAAACTCTTATGCTGGTATTTCAAACACAACAACTTTAAATTTTACTACTGCAAAAGGTCAAATTTTTAACGATACTGTAAAAACTTTATTAAAAAATCAAACTACAGCTTCAATTCAATCAATGACTCAGTCATTAAATAGAGTAAATAGCCGTTTAAATTTTATAAGACCAATTCAAAATAGCAACACTTCAAAAAATAAAATAGCATTAAATTTTAATGACTCATATGCAAACAAATTAGTTGATGCTTTAACCGCCAACTTAATAAAACACGAAAAAAAACAGAGAAAATTAGCTTTTTGGAGTGAAGGCAATCTTTCTTTTGGTAGAATAAACAACAAAGGTAAAGACTTAGGTCAAGATCTTAGCACCAAAGGTTTTACCATAGGATTTGATAAAAAAATTACAGATTTAAAAACTATAGGTTTAGCATTAAATCAATCTGAGCAAGAAACACAAATTGGAAGTAATGATGCACATATGGATGCAACAGCGAAATCTTTGTTAATCTATGGAAGCAACCAATTTTTTGAAAATCGATATTTCGAGGCTGCCATTGGATTTGGAGAAACAGAAATCGATATCAGTAGAAAAGTATCTGGAGGAAATAATAAAGGTCTCAGAGATGGAAAACAATTATTTGGAAGCTTCACTTACTTGTACGAACCATTAGAACAAAAAGAAAATAAAAACTTAAACTACTATTCTAGGATAGATTTGGGTTATACGATATTAGACGATTATATTGAAAGTGGTGATGGTGACTCAATTAATTACAATGATCAAAATATAAAAAGTTCGTCATTATCATTTGGATTTAATTTTTCTAATATAATAGAGATAGATCAAGGGTTTATTACTCCTTTAATACAATTTGAAATTGGTAAAAATAAAACAATAAATTCACTCTCAGAAGCTTATTATGTTAATGATTCATCAACTATTTATGCTAATGCAATATCTGATCAAAATACATCGCATGCAAAATTAACTCTTGGAATAGGGGCTGCGCTGGAAGATGGTTTAAATGTAAGTTTTATGATTGACCATTATAGAAATGATAATGAAGCATTTAATACTAGTTTAACCGTAAATATTAGAAAAGAATTTTAATAAGCTTAATTGACCGGTAATAGATTTTTTGATTTAGCAGAGTTTAGCATATGTTTTTGAAGTTTTTCAAAAGCTTTATTTTCAATTTGTCTTATTCTTTCTCTACTTATTTTAAATTTTTTACTTAAATCTTCTAGAGTTATTGGATCATCTGTTAATCTTCTTGAGTAAAGAATTTCTTTTTCTCTTTCATTTAAAATTTTAATAGAATCTTGAAGAAGATCTTTTCGTTGCTCCATTTCTTCATTTTGAGCAAATTTAAGTTCTTGATCCATATCATTGTCTACAACCCAATCTTGCCATTCATCACCGTCTTCTCCAATTGGTGCATTTAATGACTGCTCTTTACCTGAAAGCCTTCTATTCATAGATACAACTTCTTGTTCACTAACATCTAATCTGTTTGCTATATCCTTTACGTGTTCATCACGTAAGTCACCTTCAGTTCTAGGTGCAATTTGATTTTTTAACTTCTTCAAGTTGAAAAAAAGCTTCTTCTGAGCTGTTGTGGTTCCAATTTTTACTAAGCTCCATGATCTTAGAATATATTCTTGAATAGAAGCTTTAATCCACCACATCGCATAAGTTGCAAGTCTAAAACCTTTTTCTGGTTCAAATTTTTTAACAGCTTGCATTAAACCTACGTTACCTTCTGAAATCATTTCATTAAGAGGTAAACCATAACCTTTGTACCCCATTGCTATTTTAGCAACTAGTCTAAGATGACTTGTAACGAGTTTTTCAGCTGATTTAACATTTCCTGTAGTTTGCCAGTTTTTAGCTAGCATATATTCTTCTTCAGCATCTAGCATAGGAAATTTTTTTATCTGAGCTAGATATGCAGCTAAACCACCTTCATTTGAAAGAGTAGGCAAATTGTATGTATTATTACTCATAGGAAGTATTTATGTAATAGAGAAATTTTTTTTTACAATCGTTTTATTTACTTAATTTTCTTAGTTTTTTTAAGATATCATTTAATTCGTTTGGGATATTTGATGAAAATTCTAATCTTTCCCCTGTCCTTGGATGGTCAAAACCTAGCTGTTTTGCATGTAAAAATTGTCTCTCAAGATTGGAAATTTTATTATTAAGATCTTCATCAATGTTTTTAAATTTTTTAAATTTTTTTTTATATTTTTTATCCCCAAGAATATTGTTACCTTTGTATGACATATGAACTCTTATTTGATGAGTTCTCCCAGTTTCTAATTTACATTGTATAAAACTAAAAGTTGGAACATTATCATTCTCAAAAAGCTCTAATGTTTCATAATGTGTAATTGCCTTTTTACCTTTGCTTGATGATACTTCCATCATCTGTCTATTTTTCGAACTTCTGGTTATGAATGTTTCAATTGTTCCTTTTTGAGGCCTTAATTTTCCCCAAATTAAAGTTTGATAAACTCTAGTTATAGAATGTTCAGAGAATTGAAGTGATAATTTTTCATGAGTTGAGTTATTTTTTGCTATTACAATTAATCCAGAAGTATCTTTATCAATTCTATGAACTATACCAGGTCTCAGTTCATCTCCAATATCAGATAAATTTTTGCTATCATAATTCATTAACGCATTAACTATCGTATTATCATAATTACCAGCACCAGGATGCATTGAAATTCCAGATGGTTTGTCAATTACAATTAAATCTTCATCTTCGTGAATTATGTTTAATTTAAAATTATAAGGTTTTAAGCTTTGTTTCTTTGGTTCAACAATTTCGAGCTCAATTTTGTCATTTAATTTAGTTTTAATTGAAGGGTCTTGTATAATTTTCTCGTTAATTTTTAATTTACTATCTAATATTAAATTTTTTACTCTAGTTCTGCTTAAACTCTTATCATGATTTGCTAATATTGTGTCTACTCTCTTGTTATTATCATCCTCTTTAATAATAAAATTGATGATATTTTTCATAAATTATTATATTAAATAATTATGCGTTCGTAGCTCAACTGGATAGAGCGCCAGATTTCGGCTCTGGAGGTTCAGGGTTCGACTCCTTGCGGGCGCACCACTATTCCCCCATATTAATAAGCGTTCCTTTTTTTTTTGCGACATTGAAAGAATAATAGAATAATACAATTGATAATACAAAGTAAACCCCATTCCAAATGAATGCATTGTAGATATTTTGAATGTCTACAGTTTGATTAATCAAAATATTTCTTGCTTCTTCGAAAATGTATACCAATGGTAACAAGTAAGCTATTTTTTGAAACAATTCTGGCAGTATTTCTATTGGATAATATATACATCCAAAGGGTGCTAATAGAAACATTGTGGACCATGCTATATTTTCAAAAGAGGGTCCGTATCTCAATAGACCAGCTGACACAAGGATGCCAAGTGTTATTCCAAATAAATAAAGGCTCAAAAATAAAAAGAATAAAAATATTCCTAAATCTAAAATAGAAATACCAAACAACGGAGAGGTTAAAAGCACTGCTGGTATTAAACCTATAAGAGCTCTTATTAAAGCTGTAGCAACAAGTGAAGTTAATATTTCACCAATTTTCATTGGCGCAATAAATAAATTTGTAAAGTTTCTGCTCCAAATTTCCTCGAGAAATAGCATATTAAATCCAATACTAGTTCTAAAAAGAAAATCATAAAGGATCGCGCAAGTTAATATAACTCCAACTGCATTATTATAATATGTAGTATGTGTAGCAAAAAAATTTGAGATAAATCCCCACAAAGTAATTTGAATAGTCGGCCAATAAACAAGATCCAAAACCCTTGGGAAAGATCTGGTAATTAAATAAAAATGTCTTAAAAAAAGACCATACATTCTAGTTAAGCTCATTTTTACTCCTTGATAATTTTAAAAAAACTTCCTCAAGGTTTTTTCTGCCGTGTTTATTTATTAATTCTTCAGGATTTCCTTTATCGATAATAATTCCGTCTTTCATCATAAGAATAGATTTACAAAGCCTAGTGACTTCATTCATATTATGAGAAGCGAGAAGTATTGATATTTTTTTTTCTTTTTTATAATCTTCCAAAAAAGATCTAACAAAATCACCTACTTCTGGATCTAATGATGCAGTTGGCTCATCTAGTAGTAATACTTTTGGTTGGTTGATTAATGCTTTTGCCAAACTAACTCTATTTTTTTGTCCAGATGATAATTCGCCTGTAATGCTATTAAGTAATCCTCCCAATCTTAATTTTTCTGATAAAAATTCAATCCTCTCATTAATATTATTTATTTTATATAATTTTCCATAAACAGTTAGATTTTGTTTAACCGTAAGTTTTTTTGGTAATTCAATATATGGAGATATGAAGTTTATTTGTTCCAAGATTTCAATCCTATTTCCCTCCAATTTTTGACCATTTATCAAAATTTCTCCACTAGTTGGTTTTAAAAGTCCTAACAACATACCAATGGTGGTTGTTTTGCCTGAGCCATTTGGACCTAATAGGCCTAAAATTTCGTCTTCTTTTATGTTAAAACTTATACCTTTTACAGCCTCATTCTTTCCATAATTTTTTTTAATATTTTTTACTTCGACTAAATTTTTCATTTTTTTGATGCTCTAAGAAGTCTATCGTTAATCACTAATCCAAAGTTTCGGTTTGGTATTCTTTGCACAGCTATTTTTTTGTAACCTAGCTTCTTAATTTTTCTTAATGTTTTATACAAATTTTTCCCACTCTCCATTAGATTATTTGTCTTACTTAAATAAAAATAATTCTTATTACTTTCTTTTTTCTTCTTGATTAGGATAAAAGCCTCATCTTTTTTTATTTTAATTGCGTTTAATCTAATGGGTATACCTGGTGAATAATGAACCCTCCCTCTTCCGGGAGAATTTATATTGTTTTTACCATGCAATTTAGTTTTTAAATTTATTTTTAATTTTTTTTTTAATATAGAAATATCTAAACCGCCCAATCTTAAAATTTGGGGTTTTTTTACTAAACTTATTATTGTAGATTCAACACCAACTTTTGATCTTCCACCTTCTAGAATAAATTTAATTTTTTCTCCAAATTCATCATATACATCATCTTTTGTTACCGGACTTATCCCTTCAGAAATATTTGCACTTGGTGCTGCTAAAGGATATTTTAAAGATTTTAATAATATTCTAGCAGTTCGGTGACTTGGAAATCTTACACCTAATGTTTTTTTGTTATTAGTAACATTTTTTGAAATTTTGCTTTCATTTTTTAGTTTTAATATAAACGTAATTGGTCCAGGGCATAATGAATTATAAAGTTTATAAAACAAAGTATTTGTCTCACAATCTTTTTCCAAATCTTTAATATTATAATAATGAACGATTAAGGGGTTATCAGAAGGCCTTCCTTTTAATTTAAATATTTTTTTAGTGCCTTTATCAGAATAGGCATTGGCAGCTAATCCATAGACAGTTTCTGTAGGTATTCCAATACATTCGTTATTATTTAAATATTTTACTGCTTTTTTAATATTTGAATCATTAATTTTCATATAATATTACAAACTATTATATGAATGAAAAAATTTTGCCAGATGATATTGATTTAAAATCTTTGAGTGAACTCACAGATATAGCAGATAGTTTAATTCAAAAATTAGAAAATAAAAAAAATTTGGAAGAATCCATTGAAGATTATCAATATTTAATAAAGTTAAACAATATAATAGAAAAAAAATTTCAAAAGGACTCAAAAAATATATCTGAAAGTACCAAGATAAAAATAGAAGAATTAACCTCAAAAAAAAATGAAAAAAAAATTAGTTAAAACTGTTAATGAAGTAAATAAATTTTTAAAAAATTACTTAGCAAAACAAAAAAAAACAGATCTAATTATACCTATTAAGTATGGTTTATTTCCCGGAGGAAAAAAAATAAGATCTAAGCTTATTTTTGATGTTGGAAAAATTTTTAATGTAGAAAAAAAATATCTTTTATATTTAAGTTCAGCTGTTGAATGTATACACGCCTATTCACTAATACATGACGATTTACCGTGTATGGATGATGATGATATGAGAAGAGGTAAACTAACTACACATAAAAAATTTGGAGAATCAACAGCTGTTTTAGCTGGAAACTCCCTTTTGACATTAGCTTTTGAAATTTTATCTGATCCAAAGTTCAATATAAATAACAATAAAAAAATATCCCTAATAAATCTAATATCTCAATCATCAGGTCACCAAGGAATAGCTGGAGGTCAATTTTTGGATTTAAATTATGAAAGAAAAAAAGTTTCTAAACAAAAAGTTATAGATATGGAGATTAAAAAGACTGGAAAATTATTTTCATTCAGCTGTTTGTCTCCAGTTATTTTGACAAATAAAAAAGATCAAATAAAAAAATTCTCAATTATTGGTGAAAAAATTGGTTTACTTTTTCAGATTGCAGATGATTTAATTGATTATAGCAGTACATCAAAAACTGCAGGAAAAAAAACAAATAAAGATTCAAAAAGGGGAAAAGCAACATTAATAAGTTTACTAGGATATAAAAATGCTATTAAATATGCGTCAAAACTAAAAAAAGAAATATTTAATAATTTAATTAGCTATGGAAATAATGCTAGCGATTTAAAAGAGACAATTGAATTTATATTAAGTAGAAATAAATAAATGCAAAATTATAAATATTTAAATAATATTAATTTTCCTTCAGATATAAAAAAACTCAATGATGAAGAATTAAAAGTTCTATCAGAAGAAGTAAGAAGCGAAATGATTGATGCTGTTTCAAAAACAGGTGGTCATCTAGGTGCGGGCTTAGGTGTTGTAGAATTAACAGTAGCACTTCATCATGTTTTTGACACCCCAAAGGACAAATTGATATGGGATGTTGGCCATCAATCATACCCTCATAAAATTTTAACAGGAAGAAAAGATAAAATACGAACTTTACGACAAGGAAGTGGATTATCTGGTTTTACAAAGAGATCAGAAAGTGAATTTGACCCTTTTGGTGCAGCTCATAGTTCCACTTCTATTTCTGCTGGACTTGGTATTGCAACAGCAAATAAATTATCAAATAAATCAGATCAGGTGATAGCAGTTATTGGTGACGGTGCCATGAGCGCAGGAATGGCATATGAAGCTATGAATAATGCTGGAGACTCGAAAACAAAAATGATCGTAATTTTGAATGACAATGATATGTCAATTGCAAAACCAGTTGGTGCAATGAAATCTTATCTTGCTAAAATTTTTTCAGGTAAGATTTATTTTAGTTTCAGAGAAACAGTTAAAATGATTATTTCATCATTTTCAAAAAGATTTAGCAAAAAGGCTGGAAAGGCTGAAGATTTTTTGAGATCTGCTGTCACAGGTGGTACATTATTTAATTCATTAGGTTTTTATTATGTTGGTCCAATTGATGGTCATGATTTAGATGTACTATTGCCAATTTTAAAAAATGCAAAAGAAAGCAATCATAATGGTCCAATACTAATTCATATAAAAACTCAAAAAGGAAAAGGATATAGTTTTGCTGAAAAATCTGATGATAAGTATCATGGAGTTACAAAATTTGATGTTCAAACTGGAGTTCAACAAAAATCAACAACTAAGGCTCCTGCTTTTACAAAGGTATTTGCAAATACATTAATAGAGCATGCAAAGAAAGATAGTAAAATTGTAGGTATAACTGCTGCTATGCCATCTGGGACAGGAATGGACGCATTTAGTAAAGTTTTCCCGGACAGAACTTTTGATGTTGGAATTGCTGAACAACATGCTGTTACTTTTGCTGCAGGTTTAGCAACAGAGGGTTATAAGCCTTATGCAGCAATTTATTCAACATTTTTACAAAGAGCTTATGATCAAGTAGTTCATGACGTTGCAATTCAAAGTTTACCAGTAAGATTTGCAATTGATAGAGCTGGTTTAGTTGGCGCCGATGGAGCCACGCATGCAGGTGCTTTTGATATTACATATTTATCAACTTTACCTAATTTTATTGTTATGGCAGCAAGTGATGAAGCAGAATTGGTAAGAATGGTCAATACGTCAGTAGATATTAATAATCAACCATGTGCATTTAGATATCCAAGAGGAAATGGAGCAGGTTTAGAATTACCTGATATCAACGAAAAAATAGATATTGGAAAAGGTAGAGTTATAAGAGAAGGTAAGAAAGTTGCCTTAGTAAGTTTTGGTAACAGATTAAAAGAATGTCTATTGGCTGAAGAAGGTTTAAAAAAAATGGGAATTAATCCAACAATTATAGATGCTAGATTTGCAAAACCTCTGGATGAAAATCTTATGTGGCAAGTTGCAACAAATCATGAAGCACTAATTACGTTGGAAGAAGGTTCTATAGGAGGTTTTGGAGCTCATGTAAATCATTTCTTAAATGAAAAAAATTTATTAGATAATAATATAAAATTTAGATCAATGATTTTGCCTGATAAATTTTTAGACCAAGATAAACCAGAAGAAATGTATAAAGAAGCTGGTCTAGATGCTAAATCTATTGAAGCGAAGGTCTTAGAAACTCTAAATTCTAAAGTTTTAATTAAAAAAACTAATTAATTGCCACATTGAGCTTTGTTCATTAAGTAGTGATCAAGAATTACACAATGCATCATTGCTTCGCCAATAGGCACAGCTCTAATACCTACACACGGGTCATGTCTCCCTGTGACTGAAATTGAAGTATTTTTTCCAAATTTATTAATTGTTTTTCTTTGAGAAAGAATTGATGAAGTTGGTTTTACTGCAAAAGAAACTATTATTTCTTGACCACTAGAAATACCTCCAAGAATTCCTCCAGCATTATTCGATTTAAATTTTGTTTTCTTTCCTGTTTGGGACATTTCATCAGAATTTTGTTCACCAGAAAGTTGAGCAGAGTTCATTCCCGATCCTATATTTACTCCTTTTACTGCGTTAATACTCATCATTGCTGATGTTAAATCCATATCTAATTTTGAATAAATTGGAGCTCCTAATCCGACAGGAACACCTCTTGCTCTTACTTCAATAATAGCCCCACATGATGAGCCAGCTTTTCTTATCCCAAGTAAATATTTTTCCCATAATTTTAAAACTGTTTTATCAGGACAAAATAAAGGGTTTTTTGTGATGAAACTGTCATTCCATTTTTCTGTGTCACATCCTAGTATTCCTAATTGTGTTACGGCTCCAATTACACTGTATTTTTTCCCAATAATATTTTGCAAAACTTGTTTTGCTATTGCCCCTGCTGCCACTCTTGAAGCAGTCTCTCTCGCTGACTGTCTGCCTCCACCTCTATAATCTCTAATTCCATACTTTTTAAAATATGTATAATCAGCATGACCAGGTCTAAATTTATCTTTAATATTTTTATAATCCCTAGAACGCATATCTTTATTGAAGATAATCATTGAGATAGGTGTACCAGTTGTTTTGCCCTCAAATGTTCCTGATAAAATTTCTACTTTATCATCCTCTTTTCTTTGGGTTGTGAATTTAGACTGACCAGGCTTTCTTTTATTTAATTCTAACTGAATGTCTCTGATATTAAGCTTAATATTCGGAGGACAACCATCAACAACACAGCCTATGGCTGGACCATGAGACTCACCCCATGTTGTAAATCGAAAAAATTTTCCAAATGTATTAAAAGACATTATATTATTATATAAATTATTTTGGTTAAATTATGAACGAAAAAAATTCTTTAGGATTAGATAAATGCTTTCTAGATCTCGATAATCCATTACTATTATTCACTGAATGGTACAAAGAGGCAAAGAAAAGAGAAATAAATGATCCAAATGCATTAGCTCTAGGCACTATTAACGAAAAAGGTTATCCGAATGTAAGAATGGTATTACTCAAAGACTATGGAGAAGATGGATTTGTTTTTTACACCAACTTTAATAGCAATAAAGGAATTGCTATAAAGCAGAATCCAAATATTTCAATGTGCTTTCATTGGAAAAGTTTACTCAGACAAATTCGAATAGTTGGTACCGCTGAAAAAGTTTCTGATGAAGAAGCTGATAATTATTATAAATCCAGAAGTTACGGAAGTAGAATTGGTGCTTGGGCCTCAAATCAAAGCTCAATTTTAAAAGATAGAGAAGAACTAAACCAATCAATAAAAAAATTTAAAGATCTCTATAAAGATGAAAATAATGTTCCTAGACCTGATCATTGGTCAGGATGGAGGTTAAAACACCACGAAATTGAATTTTGGTTAGATGGTGAAAATAGAATTCACGAAAGATTAAAATATATTAAAGAAAATAATGATTGGAAAAAAATTCTCTTATCACCTTAAAATTTTCTATTAATACTAAAAGCAGTTAAATTTTTAAGTATAGTTTTTTCTTCACAATCTTGAAATATACTTAATGAATTTGATGCTAAACTTATATAGTGCTCCGCTTTTTTGTAACACTCATTAATTATATTATATTTTTTTACCAACTTAAGCACATAGTCAAATTGTTCTTTAGATCTGGTATTTTGTTCAAATATTTTTTTTAAAACTAATTTTTCATCTGAAGATAATTTTTGATTCAATAGAATAATCGGTAGAGTTACCTTGCCCTCAAAGAAATCTTTCCCTATCTCTTTACCAAACATTTTTAATTCTGAGTTATAGTCAAGTGTGTCATCTGCAATCTGGAATGTTAATCCAAGGTTCTTTCCATAGAATTCTAGTGCATCTTTAAATTTATTGTCTTTATCAGTAATTATCGACCCTACTTTTGAAGATGCTGAAAATAAAGCTGCAGTTTTAGAAGAAATTATATTCAAATATGTATCTTCTAACATTTCTGAGTCACCTTTATGTTGTAATTGCAAAACTTCTCCTTGAGCAATAGTTGATGATGTAGAAGATAAAAGTTTTAATACTTCAATACTTCCATCCTCAACCATCATTTCAAAACATCTACTTAATAAATAGTCCCCTACAAGAATTGATGACTGATTTCCCCAAATTTTATTTGTAGTTTTTTTGCCTCTTCTTAAATCTGCGCTGTCAATTACATCATCGTGCATAAGAGTTGCTGCGTGTATAAGTTCAACACATGCAGCAAGGTTCACATCTCTACTACCTTTTGTATATCCACACAATTTAGCACACTCCAAAGTAAGCAATGCTCTTAATCTTTTACCACCGCTAGTCATGTGATAAGCTGTCATTTCATTAACAAGCTCAACTTTACTATCTAATTTATAAGAAATTTTGTCCTCAACTAAACTTAGTTTTTCTTCAACAGAATTTACTAAATCTGTATAAGCATTAGTTATTTGCTTTTTTAATTGAACTACTGAACCCATAAATTCAAAATATTACATTAAGTTTATTAATATACTTATCAATTGACGCACCTAATTCTTCAACTATAAGTAGCTTTATAATTAAGTAAAATTTTTATAATCATTTGTATGTTTTCATTTTTTAAAAAAAAAAAAATTGTTAGTCATTTAAGACTTACCGGTGTCATAGGAAATGTTGGAAAGTTTAAACAAGGAATAGAATATTCCTCTCAAGAAGAAATGATAAAAAAAGCTTTTACAGTAAAAAAAGCAGAGGCTGTTGCAATTTCAATTAATTCACCAGGTGGTTCACCTGTTCAATCACATCTAATATATAAATTTATTAGAGAACAATCTAAGAAAAACAAAAAAAAAGTAATAGTTTTTGCGGAAGATGTTGCTGCATCTGGAGGTTATCTAATTGCATGTGCAGGTGATGAGATTTATGCTAATGCAAGTTCTATAATAGGATCAATAGGAGTGATTTATTCTTCTTTTGGTTTCAAAGATTTAATTCAAAAAATTGGTGTTCAAAGAAGAGTTTATACAGCAGGAAAAAATAAAAGCACTCTAGACCCTTTTTTAGACGAGAAAGAAGAGGATATTCAAAGATTAAAAAATATTCAACTGGAACTTCACCAAGAATTTATTAATGTTGTAGAGGAAAGTAGATCAACAAAATTAAACAAAACTGATGTTGAGCTTTTTTCTGGAGAATTTTGGTCTGGCAAAACATCTTTAAAACTTGGTTTGATAGATGGAATAGGGAATGCAGAACAGATATTGAGGGAAAAATTTGGTGAAGATGTTGAAATTAAAAAATTTGAAAAGTCTAAAGGATGGCTTGCCAAAAAACTTTCGTCTTCAGAAGACCATGCGGATAAATTGATAAGTGTTTTAGAAGAAAGATCTATTTGGCAAAAATATGGTTTCTAAAAAAAAAACAAAAAATCCAAAATCATTTATTTCTTTTCAGGATACAATTTTAAATCTTCAAAAGTACTGGTCAAAAAAAGGTTGTGTTATTTTACAACCCTATGATTTAGAAGTTGGAGCAGGAACATTTCACCCAGCAACAACTCTAAGATCATTAGGTTCTAAACCATGGAAAACAGCTTACGTTCAACCATCAAGAAGACCAACAGATGGAAGGTATGGAGAAAATCCTAATCGTTTGCAACACTACTATCAATTTCAAGTTTTAATAAAACCTTCACCAAAAGATATTAAAAAAATGTATCTTAATAGCCTTTCATCAATAGGTATTAAATACGAAGAACACGATATCAGATTTGTAGAAGATGATTGGGAAAGTCCAACCTTAGGTGCTGCTGGTCTTGGATGGGAAGTATGGTGTGATGGTATGGAAGTCACTCAATTTACTTATTTTCAACAAATGGCAGGGATGGAATGCAATCCAATATCTGTTGAAATTACTTATGGTTTAGAGAGATTATGTATGTTTATTCAAGGTGAAAAGAATGTTTTTGATTTAATTTGGAATGATGAGGGAGTTTCATACAGAGATGTTTTTCATCAAGCTGAAAAAGAATTTTCAGCCTATAATTTTGAGTATGCAAACACAGATAAATTATTTAAAATTTTTGATATGCTTGAAGAAGAAGCAAAATCATTAATTGAAAAGAAAATTTCTCTTCCAGCATATGACCAATGTTTAAAATCAAGTCATGTGTTCAATATTTTAGATGCTAGAGGAGTTATAAGTGTTGCTCAAAGAGCAGAATATATTGCAAGGATAAGAGATTTAACAAGAGAAATTGGAAAAATTTGGGTCGAAACACATAATTAAAATGTCTGAATTTTTTCTTGAATTATTTAGTGAAGAAATGCCTTCCAGATTACAAATCAATGCCAGAAATAATTTAACACAAATTTTTAAAAAATTTTTTGATGATAATGAGATTATAGTTAAAGGTAAAATAAATACTTATTCAACTCCAAATAGGCTCATTGTTCATATAAATAAGATATCTAAAGATGTAATAAAAAAAGCAGAGGAAATTAGAGGACCTAATATAAATGCTCCACAAAAGGCTTTAGAAGGATTTTTAAAATCTAATAAAATAAGTAAAGAAAAAGTTTTTAAAAAAAACACTGAAAAAGGCATATTCTATTTCTACAACAAACCATCACAAAAAATAAAAACATTTGATTTATTAAAAGAAAATATTGCAAGTTTGCTTTTAAAAATTTCATGGAAAAAATCAATGAAATGGGGCAATCATAATTTGTATTGGGGAAGACCGTTAAAATCAATATTAGCTCTATTTGATAAAAAAATAATTGAATTTAAATTAAACCATTTACAGAGTTCAAATAAATCTTTTACAGATAAAGATCTAGAAGATGAAGTAAAAAGTTTTGATAATTTTAAATCTTATATAAAATTTTTTAAACAAAAAGGAGTAACAATTGACCAAAATAAAAGGAAAGAATTTATAATTAAAGAAATAAATAAGGCAACTAATCAAAAAAAAATTCATATAAACGTTAATGAAAAACTTATAGACGAAATAATAAATATAGTTGAAAAACCAAAAATTTTAATTTGTGAGTTTAATAAGAAATTTTTAGAAATTCCACAAGAAATACTCATTATAACAATGCAACATCACCAAAAATATTTTCCTACATTTGATAGTAAAAACAAAATAACAAATAATTTTATAGTTGTAGCAGATTGTAAGGACAAAAAAGGATTAGTTAAATTAGGTAATCAAAATGTTGTAGATGCAAGGTTGGCAGATGCAGAATTTTTTTGGAATAGAAATAAGTCTCAAAATTTAGTTAAACAGGTATCTAGATTGAAGCAAATTAATTATTTTAAAGGATTGGGAAGTTATTTTGATAAAATACAAAGAGTAAGAAAACTTAGTGGAATAATATCAGATGAACTTTTAATAAGCAAAGAAAAGATAGAAATTGCCTCCTCAATTTGCAAAGTAGATTTGATGTCAGATTTAGTTGCAGAGTTTCCCGAATTACAAGGCGTGATGGGGGGATACTTTGCAAGAGAGCAAGGTTTTGATGAAGAAATAAGTTTAGCTATTTCAGAGCATTACTTACCAAGTGGCATTGATAGCAAAGTTCCAAAAAAACCATACAGCATAGCATTATCTTTAAGTGACAAAATAGATTCTTTAGTTGGATTTTTTGGAATTAATCTCAAACCAACTAGTTCAAAAGATCCTTATGCCTTAAGAAGAATGGCAATTAGTTTATTAAGGTTAATAATTGAAAATCAAAAAAAAATTAAATTAAGAGATCTAATAAATTATTCAATAAATTTATACAAAGATCAAAATTATTCTTTTGACTCAAAATTGATAAATGATGAATTGGGAGATTTTATTTTAGATAGATTAAAAAATTATTTGAAAGAAAAAAATATTAGGTCGGATATTATTGAGTGCTCCACTAACTCATATGGAATAGATGATTTACTAAAAATTTTTAACAAATCATTAAATTTGAATAAAAATATTAAAAAAGATTTTGGTATTGATGTTATTGCAATTTATAAAAGATCTGCAAACATTTTAAATAGCGAAAGTAAATCAAAAATAGAAATTGTAGGTTCTGCCGATCCTGGTCTCTTTAAAAATGATTATGAAAAAAATCTTTATAAAAAAATACATACTATAAGAAAGTATTTTTCAAGCATAGGTAGAGACGAGGATTATGATGAAAGTCTTAAAACGCTCTCAAGTGCTAAAATAGAGGTTAATGAGTTTTTTGATAATGTAATAGTTAATGATCAAGAAGAAATTATTAAAAAAAACAGACTAGAACTTTTAAAAATGTTGTGTAAAAGCTTCGATAATTATTTTAACTTTTCTAAAATAGAAGCATAAATGCCAAAATTAGTATTTAATTTTAAATCTAAAGACACGAAAAAAATAAAAAACCGAAAAAATATTTTAGGTGGCAAAGGTGCAAATTTATCAGAAATGGGAAGGATGGGTTTGCCGGTCCCACCTGGATTTACGATTTCTACTGAAGTTTGTGATTTATTTTATAAAAATAAAAAGAAATTAAATCCTAAAATCATAAATGAAATAAATAAAGAATTAAAAAATATTGAAAAAGATTCTGGTAAAAAATTTGGAGATTTGAAAAATCCTTTATTGTTATCTGTAAGATCTGGCGCAAGAGTTTCCATGCCAGGAATGATGGATACTATTTTAAATCTTGGACTAAATGACAAAACTGTGATTGCTTTAGCAAACAAAACATCAAATATGAGATTTGCAAAAGATAGCTATAGAAGATTTATACAAATGTACGCAAATGTTGTTATGGGTGTTGAAAGTTATAATTTTGAAGAACTGATTGAAAATTATAAACTTACAAAAGGTGTTTTGTTAGATACTGATTTGAATGAAGATGACTGGGATGGATTGATTAAAGACTTTAAAAATATTGTAAAAGAAAAAACCAAAAAAGATTTTCCTCAAAATATTAATGAACAATTACTAGGTGCAGTTAGTGCAGTCTTTTTGTCATGGGAGAGCAATAGAGCAAAGGTTTATAGAAAATTAAATCATATCCCATCAGAGTGGGGAACCGCGGTAAATGTTCAGTCCATGGTTTTTGGCAATATGGGTGATGATTGTGCGACAGGTGTTGTATTTACACGTAATCCATCCAATGGAATGAACGAAATCTATGGAGAATATTTAATAAATGCTCAAGGAGAAGATGTTGTTGCGGGAACAAGGACGCCGCAACATATAACCAAGAAAGCAAGAAAGGATGCAAAAGAGACACTTCTTTCAATGGAAGAGTCTATGCCTAGAGTTTACGAAAATCTAAAAAATATTCTTATAAAACTAGAGAAACACTACAAAGATATGCAGGATGTAGAGTTCACAGTCGAAAATAATAAGTTGTGGATGTTACAAACCAGATCAGGAAAAAGAACTGCAAAATCATCAGTCAAAATTGCTGTCGATATGGAAAGAGAAAAACTCATCACAAAAAAAGAGGCAGTGCTTAGAGTGCAACCAAATTCACTAGATACCTTGCTTCATCCAACCTTAGATGAAACAGCGTATTTAGAAGTAATAGCCAAAGGCCTTCCAGCTTCGCCAGGAGCAGCTAGTGGAAAAGTAGTTTTTACTTCTGATGAAGCTGAAAGATTAAATGGAATGATGCAAAATACAATCTTAGTAAGAGTAGAAACATCACCTGAAGATATCAATGGAATGCATGCGGCCAAAGGAATACTTACTGCAAGAGGAGGAATGACCAGTCACGCAGCAGTAGTTGCAAGAGGAATGGGTAGACCATGTGTATCTGGCTCAAGCGAAATAGAAATAGATTACCAAAATAAAATTTTTAAAACAAAAAATAATGAAATTAAAGAAGGTGATCTAATTACAATTGATGGATCTACTGGTAGAATTATAAAAGGAGAAGTTAAAACTGTTAAACCCGAAATTTCGGGAGATTTTTCTAAACTTATGAGCTGGGCTGATAAATTTAGAAAACTAAAAATTAGAACTAATTCTGAAACACCTCTTGATAGTAAAACTGCTAGAGAATTTGGTGCTGAGGGAATAGGTCTTTGTAGAACAGAACATATGTTTTTTGATGAAGAGAGAATTTTATCTGTAAGAGAAATGATTTTATCAAAATCAAAAGAAGATAGGGCTAGTGCTTTAAAGAAATTACTTCCTTTTCAAAAAAAGGATTTTATTGATATCTTTAAAATTATGAATGGTCTACCTGTTACAGTTAGATTATTAGATCCACCACTTCATGAATTTTTACCAAAAAATCAAAAAGAAATTAGCGATGTAGCAAATGCTTTAAATATCAAAAGTTCTGAATTAGAAGGCAGAATAACAGAACTACACGAACAAAATCCAATGCTCGGTCATAGAGGTTGTAGATTAGGTATATCGTTCCCTGAAATATATGAGATGCAGTGTACTGCGATTTTTCATGCATTAGTTGAATGTAAAAAACTAAACATAAAATCTATTACTCCAGAGATCATGATACCTTTGGTATCAACTGAAGCAGAAATAAAAATAATGAAAGATTTAGTAATTAGAGTTGCAAAAGAAGTTGAAAATAAAACTAAAACAAAAGTAAATTTTTTAGTAGGTACAATGATTGAACTCCCAAGAGCAGCAATCAAAGCAGATGATATATCTAAACATGCAGAATTCTTTAGTTTTGGTACAAATGATTTAACACAAACAACTTTTGGAATTAGCAGAGATGATAGTGGTAAGTTTTTAAACGATTATATTGATAATAAAATTTTCGATGTTGATCCATTTGTTTCTATTGATGACGGGGTTGGGGATTTGATAGAAATGGCTACAAAAAAAGGTAGAAAAATTAACAAAAAAATTAAACTTGGTATATGTGGTGAACACGGAGGTGATCCTAAAAGTATCGATTTTTGTGCACGCGCAGGTTTAGATTATGTATCCTGTTCACCTTATAGAGTGCCTGTTGCAAGACTTGCTGCTGCTCAAGCCCAATTAAAAAAAAAGATTAAATTCTAGATTTCCAATTTCAAGTCTAACGCATTCATTGAGTGAGTTAATGATCCTATAGAAATTCTATCTACACCAGTAGAGGAAACCTTTCTGACATTCTTTATGTTAATTCCTCCTGATGCTTCAGTCTCATAAAATTTTCTTGACATTTTGACTGCTTTTTTTAAATTTTTTGAATTCATATTATCTAATAGTATTCTATCAAATTTTAAACCCAATACTCTTTTTAACTGAGATAAATTATCAACTTCTACTGTAATTTTTTTTCTTCCCTTCTTTTTGATGGCTCTTTGAATTAATTTTTCGAAATTTTTTTCAGAACTTATATGATTATCTTTTATTAAGTATTCATCGCTTAAGTTAAATCTGTGGTTTGTTCCTCCACCTAATTTAACAGCATATTTTTGAATTACTCTAAGGTTAGGGATCGTTTTTCTAGTGCAGCATATTTTAGTTTTATTTCTAACCTTTTTTACAAACATATTTGTTTTAGTTGCTATTCCAGAAATATGAGAAACAAAGTTTAATGCTACTCTCTCGCCAGTTAAAATATTTTTTAGGTCACCATCAATAGTCGCAACTACCTCGCCTTTTTTAATTTGTGATCCATCTTTTTTTTTATTTTTAAAATTTATTTTATTATCAACTAATTTAAATGTTTCTTTAGCAAATTCTATACCACCTAAAATTCCATTTTGGTTGCATATCATTTTAACTTTCTTTTTAATATTTTTATTAATCAATTCTGATGTAATATCGCCTGATGGATATAAGTCCTCATTCAAAGCTAATTTACATGAAGATTTTATAAAATTTTTACTTAATTGAATTTTAGACACAGATTTTATCTGCCTATTTCTGCCATTCTCTCTACAGATTTTCTTGCTTTTTGAATTGTCTCATTGTCCATAATTAATTCGTTAGTTTCATTTTCTAAACAATCTAATATTTTAGGTAAAGTAATTCTTTTCATATGAGGACAAAGATTACATGGTCTAATAAATTCAACATTTGGATTATCAATTTGGACATTGTCACTCATCGAGCATTCTGTAACCATCATAACCTTTTCTGGTTGATTATCTCTCACATATTTAATCATTCCACTTGTAGAACCTGCAAAATCAGATGCTTGTATTACATCAGGAGGACATTCAGGATGTGCTATTATTTTTATGCCTGGGTTAGCTTTTCTAATATCATTAATCTCTTGATCATTGAATTGTTCATGCACTTCGCAAGTTCCCTTCCAAGAAATAATTTCTATATCAGTTTGTGATGCCACATATTTTGCTAAAAAATCATCAGGTAAAAATATTACTTTTTTTACTCCTAATGACTCTACAATTTTTACCGCATTTGCAGATGTACAGCAAACATCAGTTTCGGCTTTAACATCAGCCGATGTATTCACATACGAGACCACTGGAACACCAGGATATTGTTTTTTTAGATTTCTAACATCATCACCTGTTATAGATGAAGATAATGAGCAGCCTGCTTTCATATCTGGTAGTAAAACTTTTTTTTCAGGACTCATTAGTTTTGCAGTTTCAGCCATAAAATGAACACCACACATTACAATTATATCTGCTTTTGTTTTTGCAGCCTCTACTGCTAACGCTAAAGAGTCTGCAGAAAAATCTGAAATACCGTGATAAATTTCTGGTGTTTGATAATTGTGAGCAAGAATTACTGCGTTCTTCTCTTTTTTTAATTTATTAATTTTATAAATGTATGGTGCATGTGTAGCCCATTCTATCTCTGGAATTTTTTTTGATACTTTGTCGTAGATTAAGCTTGTTGCTTTTTTTATTTCACTAGTAAATTCCATAAAAAAAACTTATCAACTTGAATTAGAATTGTCATTCATTTAATCTGCCGCATAACATGCGGTCATGCTGAAACTGGTAGACAGGCACGGTTGAGGGCCGTGTGGGCCTAGCCCATGAGAGTTCGAGTCTCTCTGACCGCACCAAAGGCAAATATTTATAAAGGGGCGTTCTGTTGCCAGGTGCCCCAAACCCCGTAACTTAATTAATAATATAATTAAGCTGCAAGTGCGTAACTTTCGTTAGCATTTATAAATTAGCCCTTCACGGTGGAACAATACCGAACGAAAGAATAACTTTTAGTCATCCGTCGATCCTAATTCACCCCCATAAGTTGAAAATGGTGGAGGTGGTGGGTACTGCCCCCACGTCCGTAATGGTTATTACGAAATTCGTTTATCGTCATAGTTGGAAAACCAACATTAATAATATAAAACCAATTTCAACAGATTCAATAAATTATTCATGAAGTTAACCGAAGATCAAATAAAAGAAATAAAAGATCAGCAATCTCAGCAAAATTCAACAAAAAGAGTAACAGCTCCAGAACTTGAAAAAATTCTGTACGATGCAATTCCAATATTAGACCATGGTTTTATAAGAGTTGTTGACTATATGGGTGATGATAGCTCTGTAGTTCAATCAGCTAGAGTTTCTTATGGAAAAGGCACAAAAAAAGTTTCAACAGATTCTGGTTTAATTAAATATTTAATGAGGCATTGGCATAGTACTCCTTTTGAGATGTGTGAAATAAAATATCATGTAAAGCTACCTATATTTATAGCAAGACAATGGATTAGACACAGAACTGCAAATGTAAATGAATACTCTGCAAGATACTCAATTTTAGATAAAGAATTTTATCTACCTGAGCCACAACATCTTGCTGCTCAATCACAAAGTAATAGACAAGGCAGGGGAGATATTTTAGATGGAGAAAAAGCAAAAAAAGTTTTGAATTTATTAAAAGGAGATGCTGAACAAACTTATAATAATTATGAAACTATGCTTAATGAAAGATATGATGGGTCAACTATAGACGAGAATGCTGTGGGTTTAGCAAGAGAGCTTGCTAGAATGAACTTAACATTAAATACTTACACTCAATGGTATTGGAAAACAGATTTATTAAATCTGATGAATTTTTTGAGGCTCAGAGCAGATCATCATGCACAATTTGAAATAAGAGCTTATGCAGATGCTATGCTTGATACTGTAAAAAAATGGGTACCAATAACTTATGAAGCCTTTATGGATTATAGGGTTGGTGGAACAGAAGTTTCGGCAAAAGGAAAAGTTATTATTCAAAAACTTATAAAAGGTGAAAATATTTCTATCGATGATACAGGTTTATCAAAAAGAGAATGGAATGAACTTATGGAAGCATTTGATCTTAAAGATAAATTGATTTAATTTTTTCGGCAAACTTAAAATATTTTTTTGATATCTCATGGTCTGGTTTGCTCTCTACTATCGGCGAACCCAAATCTCCTTGCTTTCCAACTTCAGGATCAATGGGTATTTCTCCCATAAAATCTTTTTTAAATTCTTCAGCAGTCTTTCTGACGCCTCCTTCCCCGAAAATTGCATACTTCTTTCCATCATCTCCAATGAAATGACTCATATTATCTATAAGTCCTAATATTTTAACCTTAAGTTTATCAAACATCCTTATTCCACGTTTGACATCCTGTAAGGCTATTTCTTGTGGTGTAGATATAATAATTACTCCATCCATGTTAATTTCTTGCGCAAAAGTCAATTGTGTATCTCCAGTTCCTGGTGGCATATCAACAATTAAAAAATCTAAATTTTTCCACAAAACTTTTTGCGTAAAAGTTTTTATAGCAGAAATTACCATTGGACCCCGCCAAATCATTGGTGTTTGCTCTTCTGTTAAAAATCCTATGGACATGCATTGAATTCCATATTTTAAAATTGGCTTTAAATTTTGCCCATCACTTACAGGCTTTTCATTTATTGAGAATAATTTTGGAAGCGATGGTCCATATATATCCGCGTCAAGCAATCCGACATTTAAGTCCATTTTTTTTAATGCCAAAGCGAGATTCGAGGCAAATGTTGACTTTCCAACTCCTCCTTTTGCACTCGAGATTGCAATTGTAAACTTTGTTCCATTAATCGGGTTCCTTCTAAAGGTTTTTGGCTCAGTTTTTGACTTTGTTGTGTCACTTAAACCTACTTTTTTATTGTCCATAATTTACCATTACCTTGTTTTTACTAATAAAGACACTATATAGAGTGTCGTATTATGAGTGATTTTAAAAATCAAAGCCCATGGGGAACACCTCCAGGAGGAGGTGGTAATGGAAATGGTGGATTTAGAAAAGGTCCTACCCCTCCAAATATTGATGAAGTTATAAGTAAACTACAATCAATAATAAACAGATTCCTAGGCGGTGGCAAAGGTGGTGCAAAGCCAATAATAATTGGTCTTGTAATTCTTTTAGTTGTTTGGACTTTAAGTGGTCTTTATAGAGTCTTACCTGATGAACAAGGAGTTGTTTTAAGATTTGGAAAATTTGTCAAAACCACACAACCTGGATTAAATTATCATCTTCCTTTTCCTATTGAAAATGTATTAACCCCCAAAGTCACAAAAGTTAATCGAATGGATATAGGATTTAGGTCAGAAAGAGACAGTGGATTTTCTTCAGGAGGAGTTGCGGATGTTCCAGAAGAAAGCTTAATGTTAACAGGTGATGAAAACATAGTTAATATAGATTTTTCAGTATTTTGGGTAATAAAAGATGCAGGTAATTTTCTATTTAAGATTCAAGATCCAGAAGGAACTGTTAAAGCAGCAGCTGAAACAGCGATGCGAGAGGTTATTGCACGATCTGATATTCAACCAATTCTGACTGAAGGTAGATCTCTTATAGAAGCTGATACCCAAGAAATAATTCAAGAAATTTTAGATGAATACACAAGTGGAATTCAAATTACACAAGTTCAAACTCAAAAAGCTGATCCACCAGACCAAGTTATTGATGCATTTAGAGATGTCCAGGCAGCTAGGGCTGATATGGAAAGATCTAAAAATGAGGCTGAAGCATATGCTAATGATGTGATACCAAGAGCACGAGGAGAAGCAGCAAAAATTCTACAAGCAGCAGAAGCTTATAAAAAAGAAGTTGTTGCTAAGGCAGAAGGAGAAGCAAGTAGATTTTTATCAATATACAATGAGTACGCAAAAGCTAAAAAAGTCACTCAAGAAAGAATGTATCTTGAGACAATGGAAGAAGTATTAGCCGATATTAACAAAATTATAATCGATAAAAATTCGGGTGAAGGTGTAGTGCCATACTTACCCTTACAAGAATTAAAGACAGGAACTAATTAAAATGAAAGCTGGAAAATTTTTACTACCAATAATCATCCTTATTGCAGTAACAATATACTTTTCTGTTTTTATTGTTAAAGAGGTTAATCAAGCTATAGTTCTTCAATTTGGAGATCCTAAAAGAATCATATCTAAACCTGGAATTAATTTTAAAATTCCATTCATACAAAACGTTGTATTCTTAGATAAAAGAATTTTAAATCTTGATACACCTCCTGAAGAAGTAATTGCATCAGATCAAAAAAGACTTATTGTTGATGCTTTTGCAAGATTTCAGATAATTGATCCTCTTAAATTCTATATATCGGTTGGAAATGAGAGAGTTGCAAGATCAAGATTAGCTACAATTATAAACTCTAGAATAAGAAACGTACTTGGTCAGCAAGAACTACAAACACTTTTATCAGAAGATAGAACAAAACAAATGTCGCTAATTCAAGAAGGTGTAAATAATGAAGCAGAAAACTTTGGTATTAGTATTGTTGATGTAAGAATTAAAAGAGCAGATCTTCCTCAAGCAAACAGTGATGCAATTTTTAGAAGAATGCAAACTGAAAGAGAAAGAGAAGCAAAAGAATTTAGAGCAAAAGGTGCAGAGATGGCAGTAACAATTACCTCAACTGCTGATAAAGAAGTTACCGTTATACTTGCAGACGCACAAAAAAAATCTGAGATTATGAAAGGTGAAGGTGATGGTTTGAAAAACAAGATTTTTGCTGATGCCTTCGGACAAGATCCTGAATTTTTCGCATTTTATAGAGCTATGCAAGCATATCAAAAGGCTTTAATTGGTGGCGAAACATCAATGATACTTTCACCAGATAGTGAATTTTTTAAATTTTTCGGAAATATTGATCAAAAAGTAGAGTAATTTTAATGAGAGAATTGATCATTGCATTTGGTCTATTCCTTTTTATTGAAGGTATACTTTACGCCATATTTCCATCAAAAATGAAAAATATGATAATTAAATTAAAAGAAGCCACTGATAATCAACTAAGAACTGGTGGATTAATATTTGCAGTGATTGGTTTTTTTATAATTTGGTACTTAAAAAGATGAGATTCATAAAAATTTTATTTCTAATATTATTTTCAATTAATATTCAAAATACTACTAACGCAGCAGATATGCCTGCATCCTTTGCAGATCTTGCTGAAAAATTAATGCCATCAGTAGTAAATATCTCGACTACAACAACAGTAACAACAAGGTCCAACCCTTTTCCATTTGAATTTCCCCCAGGATCTCCTTTTGAAGATATGTTCAAAGATTATGGAACACCACAAAAGAGACAGACAAGTGCACTTGGATCAGGGTTTATCATTGATGAAAAGGGAATTGTTATTACAAATAATCACGTGATACAGGGCGCAGAAGATGTTTATGTTAGAGTTAATGGTGAAAAAAATATAAAGGCAAAAGTAATTGGTGCTGATCCTGGTATGGATTTGGCAGTTCTTCAAATAGAGTCAGATCAAAAATTCACACCAGTTAAGTTTGGAGATTCTGATACCGCAAGAATAGGTGATTGGGTTATTGCAATTGGGAATCCATTTGGCTTAGGTGGAACCGTTACTGCAGGAATAATTTCTGCAAGAAACAGAAGTATAGGACTTTCTAGATATGAAGACTACATTCAAACTGATGCATCAATTAACCAAGGTAATTCAGGTGGTCCATTGTTTAATATGGATGGAGATGTAGTTGGAATTAATACAGCAATATTAGGTCAATCAGGTTCAATTGGAATTGGTTTTGCAATACCTTCTAATAGTGCACAAAAAGTAATTAATCAATTAATTGAATTTGGTGAAACTAAAAGAGGATGGTTAGGTGTTAGAATTCAAACAGTCACAAAAGATATTGCAGATGTTGAAAAATTAGATGAACCTAGAGGAGCACTTGTTGCTAGTGTAGCTGAAAATAGTCCATCAGATAAGGGAGGGATTAAAGCTGGAGACATAATTTTAGAATTTGATGGTAAGAAAATTAATGAAATGAGTGAACTTCCGAGAATAGTCGCTGAAACAGAAGTTGGAAAAAAAGTAAAACTTAAAGTGTGGAGAAATAAACGTGAAATAACTAAGGAAATTATACTTGGAAGACTAGAAACATCTGAAGACTTTAAATCGCAAGGTTTAGTAACAGAAAAACCTAAAGAGGATGCAATAGATGGTTTGAAAATAAAAGTGAGATTGCTGAATAAAGATGACATTAAAGAAAGAAATTTACCAAAAAATACTACAGGATTAGTTATCACAGAAATCGATAAAGATAGCCCAGTTAACTATCTTCAAGTAAATAATATTATTGTTGAAGCACAAAAGAAAAAGATCAACACCATTGGTGACTTAGATAACATTGTAAAACTAGCTCTAAAAAGTAATGATAAAAGTTTACTTATTGCAATTTACAATAATAATAACCAAAGACGATATATTGGTGTTAAACTAAATTAATGGGCTTAAAGTCCAAAATAATTCTTATTTCAGGACCAACAGCATCTGGAAAATCAAAGTTTGCTATACAGCTTGCAAAAAAAATAAATGGAGAAGTTATAAATGCAGATAGTATGCAAATTTTTAAAGAGTTAAAAATTCTTACAGCAAGACCTCATCGTAACGATTTAAAAAAAATAAAACATCATTTGTATGGATTTAAAAGTGTAAAGGAAAATTATTCTACAGGAAACTGGCTTAAGGATGCCAAGTTAAAAATTACATATATCAAGAAAAAAAATAAAATTCCAATTCTTGTGGGTGGCACTGGTTTATATTTTAAAGCACTTATTGATGGCATTGTTAAAATCCCAGATATCCCATTAATTTTTCGTAATACAATAAGGAAGAAGCATTCAAAAATAGGTCAAAAGAAATTTTATTTAGAGTTAATTAAGCTAGATCCACTTTGCAAAAAAAAAATTAATAGAAATGACACGCAAAGATCAATAAGAGCCTACGAAGTAAAAAAGTTTACAAATAAATCTTTGTTTGATTGGTACAGTGAAACATACTCTGATTTTAATCAGGACAGTTTTATTAAGTTACTTATCGATTATCCTAGAGATAAGCTAGTAGAAAGAATTTCTTTAAGAACAAATGAAATGTTGAGAGATGGAGCAATAAAAGAGGCTAAGAGGTTTTATAAATTGAGAGTAAAGAAAGATTTATCATCTAATAAAGTTATTGGTCTAAGTGAGATTAAAGAATATCTCGACAAAAGAATAGATCTTACTGAATTGAAAGAAAAAATATCAATAAAAACAAGGCAATATGCTAAGAGACAGTCCACTTGGGCAAGAGGACAAATGTCTGATTGGCAAAAAATAAAATTTGATAGACTTAAATCATTTACAAAAAAATTTCCTAAATCAGCATAGATTGCTTGACCTATTAGCACAACTTCAGCTAGATTGTATGAATGTCAAAATTATACTCTGGAGCTGAAATTGTATTTAAGTGCATGGAAGATCAGAATGTTGATCATATTTTTGGTTATCCAGGTGGTGCAGTACTACCAATTTATGACGAATTACAAAATTTTAAATCAATCAAACACGTTTTAGTTAGACATGAACAAGGCGCAGGTCATGCCGCAGAAGGATACGCAAGATCTTCAGGTAAACCTGGTGTGATTTTAGTAACTTCAGGACCTGGTGCAACAAATGTAGTTACAGCTTTGACTGATGCATATATGGATTCCATTCCATTAGTTTGTATCTCTGGACAAGTTCCAACTCATTTAATTGGTACAGATGCATTTCAAGAATGTGACACAACTGGAATAACAAGACCTTGCACTAAACATAATTGGTTAGTGAAAGATATAAATGATTTAGCTAGCACAATACATAAAGCATTTGAAGTAGCAACTACTGGTAGGCCAGGACCAGTTTTAGTCGATATACCAAAAGATATTCAATTTCAAAAAACAAAATATTCAAAACCTAAAAAAGAAAAAAAACTTAACGGCAAATCTCACAACCATTTTAATCAAAACAGCATCGATGAATTAATTGAATTAATGAGTAAATCTTCAAAACCTATTTTTTATACTGGTGGTGGAGTGATTAATTCTGGACCTAAGGCTAGTGAACTTTTAAGAGAACTTGTTTATGCAACAGGTTTTCCTATTACTTCAACTTTACAAGGATTAGGATCATTCCCAGGTGATGATAATCAATTTTTAGGAATGTTGGGTATGCATGGAACCTATGAAGCAAATAATGCAATGCACGATTGTGATTTAATGATTAATATTGGGGCACGTTTTGATGATAGGATAACAGGAAAAATAGATGAATTTTCTCCAAAATCAAAAAAAGTTCATATTGATATAGATCCATCTTCTATTAATAAAAATGTTAAAGTTGATTTAGCTATTGTGGGAGATGTAAAAACTGTTCTTTCATCTACTTTAAAAAGTTTAAAACAAAAAAAAACAAAATTTTTAAAATCAAATAAACAAAAGACTTCTAGGTGGTGGGAAAAAATTCAAAAATGGAGGTCAGTTAGATCTTTAGATTACATCGGAAGTGAAGAGACTATAAAACCCCAGTATGCGATCGAAAGATTATATGAATTGACTAAAGACAAAGACTCCTACATTACAACCGAGGTAGGACAGCATCAGATGTGGGCCGCACAACATTATAAATTTAATAAACCAAATCGTTGGATGACATCTGGTGGACTAGGCACCATGGGATATGGTTTACCAGCAGCAGTGGGTGTACAAGTCGCTCATCCAAAAAAATTAGTTATTGATATTGCGGGAGAGGCTTCAGTATTAATGACAATTCAGGAAATGTCTACAGCAGTGCAATACAACCTTCCAATTAAAATATTTATATTGAATAATCAATACATGGGTATGGTTAGACAATGGCAAGAACTTTTACATGATAAAAACTATTCTGAAAGTTATACTGCTGCTCTACCAGATTTTGTTAAATTAGCGGAAGCATATAACTGTGTTGGTATTAGAGCAAAAACACCAGAAGAGTTAGACGATAAAATTATTGAAATGTTGAATACAGATAGACCTGTAATATTTGATTGTATGGTTGATAAAGTAGAAAATTGTTTTCCAATGATACCATCAGGAAAGCCTCATAATCAGATGATTTTAGGGCCCAAAGATCAAGAAAATAAGAAAATTACCGGTAAAGGCAAGTCTTTAGTTTAATGCCTAATTCAAAATCAGCGTATAGTTTTTCAAATAAAAAAGAGAAATTTGACACCCATATTATAGTTGTTTGGGTAGACAATGAAGCTGGTGTATTGGCTAGAGTAGTCGGTCTATTTTCTGGTAGAGGTTATAATATTGAATCTTTAGCAGTTGCCCAAGTTGATGAAAAGTTAAATTTATCAAGGATAACAATTGTAACTACAGGAACACCACAAGTTGTTAATCAAATTAAACTTCAATTAAGAAAACTTGTGCCTGTTCATAAGGTTGCAGATTTTAAAAGAGAAGATAAAGCAGTAATATTTAAGGAGATGGCGTTATTTAAAATCGTTGGTCCAAATAATAAATTAGAAGGTGCATTGAAAGCTTGTAAAAAATATAATCCTGTAATACTAGACAAAACAAAAAAATCAAATGTTATTCAAATAACAGCTTTAAGACGAGAAATAGATAAAATGTCAAAGGATTTAAAAAAATTTGGATTGGTGAGTGTTTCAAGAACAGGAGCCGTAGCTATGACAAGAGGTGCAGATATATTTAAATAATAAATTAGGAGAAAAAAAATGAAAATGTTTTATGAAAAAGATACTGATGCAAATTTAATAAAGGATAAAAAAATTGCAATCTTTGGATATGGTAGCCAAGGACACGCTCATGCTTTAAATCTAAAAGATAGTGGAGTAAAAGAAGTTGTTGTAGCTCTACGAGAAGGGTCGTCAAGTATTGAAAAAGCAGAATCTAAAGGTTTAAAAGTTATGAACCTTTCGGATGCTGCTGAATGGGCTGATGTTGTGATGATTTTAACTCCAGATGAATTACAAGCAACTATTTACAAAAATCATATTGAGCAACGTGTAAAAGAAGGGACATCTATAGCCTTTGCTCACGGATTAAATGTTCATTATGATTTAATAAAAGCTCGAAAAGATTTAGATGTATTTATGGTAGCTCCTAAAGGACCAGGTCATTTAGTTAGAAGTGAATATGAAAAAGGTGGTGGAGTTCCGTGTTTATTTGCTGTTCATCAAAACGGATCAGGTAAAGCTAGAGATTTAGCTATGTCATATGCTTCAGCAATTGGTGGAGGAAGGTCGGGTATAATTGAGACAACATTTAAAGATGAAGTAGAAACAGATTTATTTGGTGAGCAAACAGTTTTATGTGGAGGTCTTGTTGAATTGATTAAAAATGGATATGAAACCTTAGTTGAAGCAGGTTACGAACCTGAAATGGCATATTTTGAAACAGTTCATGAAGTTAAACTTATTGTAGATTTAATTTACGAAGGTGGAATAGCTAATATGAATTATTCTATATCTAATACAGCTGAATATGGAGAATACGAGTCAGGTCCAAGGATCATAAACAAAGAAGAGACAAAAAAGAGAATGAAAGAAGTTTTAGCTGATATTCAGTCTGGCAAATTTACCAAACAATGGATGGATGAATGTAAAAATGGTCAGAAAAATTTCCTAGCAACAAGAGCAAAACTAGCAGAGCATCCAGTTGAAAAAGTTGGTGCTACTCTAAGAGAAATGATGCCTTGGATTGCCAAGAAGAAGCTTGTCGATAGTGATAAGAAATAACTTGATGTTAAAATTGGCCTAATTCTCCCAAATTATTTTGCAATCTGAGCGAGAGCATGTATTATGCTCGAGCTAAAAAATACAATGTCAGACAGAGAAAAATTATACATATTTGATACGACTATGCGAGATGGTGAACAATCGCCAGGCGCATCTATGAGTGTCGAAGAGAAAATTCAGATATCTAGAGTATTCGATGAAATGGGAATAGATATTGTTGAAGCAGGATTTCCAATAGCATCACCAGGAGATTTTGAAGCAGTTTCTGAAATAAGTAAAATAATGAAAAACTCAATTCCATGTGGTCTTTCAAGAGCACTAAAAAAAGATATTGATGCATGTCATGAGTCGTTGAAACATGCTCCAAGATTTAGAATTCATACTTTTATTTCTACAAGTCCTTTACATATGAAACACAAACTTGAAATGACAAATGATCAAGTTCTAGATGCAATAAAAGAAAGTGTTACATATGCAAGAAACTTTACTGATGATGTAGAATGGTCATGCGAAGATGGAACAAGAACCGATATGGATTTCATGTGTAAAACTGTTGAACTTGCAATTAATTGTGGAGCTAAGACTATAAATATTCCAGATACAGTTGGGTATTCTATCCCAGAGGAATTTGCAAAAACAATCAAACATCTAAAGAATAATGTTCCAAACATAGATAAAGCAATATTATCTGCGCACTGTCACAACGATCTTGGCTTAGCAGTAGCAAATGCATTGGCTGGAGTTTCAGAAGGCGTAAGACAAATAGAGTGTACAATAAATGGAATAGGTGAAAGAGCAGGGAATGCCGCATTAGAAGAAGTAGTTATGGCAATTAAAACTAGAAATGATTTGATGCCATACAATACAGGAATTAAAACAGAATTAATAAGTAAAGCCTCTAAAATAGTTTCAAACGCAACTGGTTTCCCAGTTCAATTTAACAAAGCAATAGTTGGAAAAAACGCTTTTGCACATGAGTCGGGAATTCATCAGGATGGAATGTTAAAGAATAGAGAAACTTATGAAATTATGACGCCAGAAAGTGTAGGTGTTAAAAAAACCTCACTTGTTATGGGTAAACATTCAGGTCGACATGCTTTTAAAGATAAATTATCAGACTTAGGTTATTCAGATCTTACAGACGATATTATCCAAGCTGCTTTTGGAAAATTTAAAGTTTTAGCGGATAAAAAGAAACATATATATGATGAAGATATAGTAGCGTTAGTTGATGATAGTTTAATTGTAGATAATAAAATAAATGCAATTAATTTAAAATCTTTAAAAGTATTTGCTGGCACAGGGGAACCGCAAAAAGCAGAAATGACACTAGATGTCTATGGAGATATAAAGAGCACAACTGAAACAGGGGATGGACCAGTTGATGCAATATTTAAATGTATAAAAAAATTATTTCCTCACGATGTAAAATTATCTCTTTATCAAGTACATGCAGTAACAGAAGGAACAGATGCTCAAGCTACAGTTAGTGTAAAAATTGAGGAAAATGATAGAACAACAGTGGGTCAATCAGCCGATACAGATACTTTAGTTGCATCAGCAAACGCATATTTAAATGCATTAAATAAAATGCTTATAAAACGTGAGAAAAGGGCACCTTCTCAAAATATTAAACATCAAAAAGTGAAAGGAATATAAATAAATGTCAATGTTTACCAATTTAAGAAAGTTTTGGAGCCAGGATATGGCAATTGATCTTGGAACAGCTAATACGTTAGTTGTTTTAAAAAGCAAAGGTGTAGTTCTAAATGAACCATCAGTTGTTGCAGTTGTTGATAACAAAGGAAAAAAATCAGTTTTGGCAGTAGGTGATGAAGCTAAAACAATGTTAGGAAGAACTCCAGGTAATATACAAGCAATAAGACCTTTGAGAGATGGTGTAATAGCAGACTTTATTGTAACAGAAGAAATGATTAAACATTTTATTAAAAAAGTTCACAAAAAAACAATTGCAAATCCAAGAATATTGATTTGTGTACCAACTGGATCAACACCAGTTGAAAGAAAAGCTATTCAAGATAGTGCACTTGCAGCTGGTGCAAGAAGAGTACAACTAATAGAGGAGCCAATTGCAGCTGCAATCGGTGCAGGCCTACCAATTCAAGAAGCAACAGGATCAATGGTCGTAGATATTGGGGGTGGTACAACAGAAATTGCTGTTATGTCATTAGGAGGCGTTGTTTACTCAGAGTCTTTAAGAGTTGCAGGAGACGCAATGGATAATGCATTAAAAGATTATATGAGAGAAGAATATAATTTAATGATAGGGGATAGTACTGCAGAAAAAATTAAAAAAGATATTGGTACTGCAATACCTACTAATAATAATACTTATGCAGTCAAAGGAAGAGATTTAAGATCAGGAACCCCTAAAGAGGTTAATATCTCAGAACAAGATACTTCAGAAGCTTTAAACCCGATACTTAAAGAAATTGTATCTGGAATAAAAAAAGCACTAGAAAATACACCCCCGGAATTGTCAGCTGATTTAGTTGATATGGGTTTAACAATGACAGGAGGAGGATCGCTTTTAAAAAATATTGACAAAAGATTCTCAAAAGAAACTGGATTACCAGTAAATATAGCTGATGATCCATTGTCATGTGTTGCAATAGGAACAGGAAAGGCGTTAGACGATCAAGAAATATTTTCTACTGTATTATCTGAGTATTAAATATTATGTCAACAGAGTCGAGTAGAGATGATTTTATTATTGCTATTCGTTCAGCATTTCTAAAAAAAGGAAATAGACAAAAATTTTCATTATTCACTCTATTAATCATATCTATTTTAGTTTTATCATTAGAGTATTTTAAAACTGGCCCAGTTAATCAATTTAGATCTATCACAAAGGATATAATATTTAGAGGTTCGTATGTCGTATCAAGTCCATTCAAATATATAAAAGATAAATATTATCTCTTTCAAGATCATATGAGTATGTACGAAGAGTTTTCAGTTTTAAGAAACAAGGACCTTAATCTTGACTCACTTAGAAAAGAAGTTGATTTTTATAAATCAGAAAATGCTCTTCTAAAAAAATTGATAGAGGAAAGAGATCTTTTTTCTAAAGAATATATGTTAACTAAGATTTTATTAGATAAACAAAGTCCTTATTTAAAATCCTTAATAATTAACAAAGGTCAAAAAAATGGAGTTAAATTAGGATCAGCTGTTAAAGATCGACTATATTACATTGGAAAGGTAGTAAATGTTAACTTTTTAAGCTCAAGAGTATTACTGGCTAATGATCTTAATAGCAAAATCCCAATCATTATTGAGCCAAGTGGTATCAATGCAATACTCTCAGGAAATGGGAATGATGAATACGCAGAACTAGAATATCTACCGAAAGATAATGAAATAAAAGAGAATGAGATTGTATATACGTCAGGTTCAGATGGTACAATTCCAGCCTCAATTCCTGTTGGAAAAATAATAATTCAAGATAATAAAAAGTATGTGAAGTTTTTTAGCAATTTAAATCAACTTAATTATGTGCAGGTGAATAAGTAAAATGGCTAGAGGAGATATAAAAATTTATCAATTTTTACTAAATGGTTTTCCGATTATTTTATTATTTTTCTTTGCTCTAACAGGTTATTCATTCTCATTTAATATATTTAAAATCAATATATCTTTTAATTTTATTCACTTAATTGTTTTTTATTGGGTTTTAAGAAAGCCCGAAATGCTTGGTTATGGACTTATTTTTTTCGCAGGTGTTATTAATGATGTTGTACAAAACCTACCAATTGGAGTTTCATCAATAAATTATCTTTTACTCTGTGTTATTGCATCTTTTTTTAGGGCAAGAACTCTAGTTCCTAATTTATTTTATGATTGGATACTATTTTTTATCGCAATATTAATTATTAGCTCAATTCATTTTACAGTATTAGCAATTTTCTTTGATGGAAATACTAGTTATGGGGCTTTAATGTCAACAGCTTTTTTTTCATTTTTAATTTATCCAGCAGTGGCAAAAATATTTAATCAAATTTACTTACTAGGTTTAAGACAAGAAAATGTTGAATAGAGGAAGAAACATCGAAAAGGGTAGAGTTATAACAAGGAGGATGTTTATTCTGGCTGCTGCAAAAATATTACTTTTTGCCGGTATATCATCAAGGTTATATAATTTACAAATTTCTGATAGAGAAAAGTATGAAATTTTATCTGATAAAAATAGGATACGTGAATGGAAAACTCCTCCTCAGAGAGGTATAATTGTAGATAATTTTAATAAAGTACTAGCAAGTAACGATAGAGTGTTTCAGCTACACTTAATATTAGATGAAATTAACGATTTTGATGTAACAATATTCAAAATTAAAAATTTAATTGGTTTAGATCAGTTTCAAATTAAAAAATTATATAAAAAAAAGGAGAGATTAAAACCTTGGGATACATTAGTAGTTTCAGATAATTTAACTTGGGAACAATTTTCAAAAATTAATCTATATTTACATGAATTAGAAGGTGCAAAACCTGTATTATCAACATCTAGGTTTTATCCCTATGCAAATGACTTGGTACATATAGTTGGTTATGTTGGTGATGCTAGTCCAAAAGATCTTGAAAAACCTGAGATAAAAGAAAATTTTGTTCCAGGTCTAAAAGTTGGAAAATATGGAATAGAAAATTCACAAGAAAAAATGTTAATAGGTAATTACGGTATTAAAAGATACGAAGTTAATGCATCTGGAAAAAGAATAAGCCAAATAGATTACATTAAAGAAAGACAGGGTAATAAAGTTAATTTAACTATAGATATTGAAATTCAAAAATATGCCCAAGAGCTACTTAAAGAAAAAGCAGGCTCAATATGCGCAATGGATATATATACCGGAGAGGTAGTTGCAATGGCATCATCCCCAACCTATGATCCAAATAAATTTACGCACGGAATTAATCAGAAAGATTGGAAAGAAATAAAAAATAATCCTTTAAAACCCCTGATAAATAAGTCTATTGCTGGACTTTATTCACCTGGATCTACTTTTAAGCCATTAGTTGCTCTTGCAGCTCTAGAATATGGAATATTAGATCCTAATAAAACAATAAGATGCAAGGGTCATAAGCATCCTTATGAACTATATGGAGTAAAATATCACTGTTGGAAAAAAGAAGGTCATGGATACATGAAGCTCAGAAATGCCATCAAACAATCTTGCGATATATACTTTTATGAAATGGCAAGATTACTTGGAGTTGACAGACTATCAATAATTGCAAAAAGATATGGTCTTGGGACTAATGTGCTAGGAGATCTTTATAACGATGAAAAAAAAGGATTAGTTCCGGATACTAAATGGAAGAAACGTGCATTAGAACAAAGTTGGTATTTAGGTGAGACTGTAATTAACGGTATTGGGCAAGGCTATATTCAGACCACACCACTTCAACTTTGTCTAATGACTGCACAAATTGCAAATGGAGGATATAAAATAAAACCTCATATCATAAAAGATGACTCTATAAATTATAAGGATGTATTAAATAAGATTAAATTAGATCAATCTAATTTTCCTTTACATGAAAGAAATTATTTAGATGACATTAATGTTGAATATTATCAGAGAATGTATCACAAGAAGTCTAATATTAATTTTGTATTAGATGCAATGTTCGGTTCTACAAACGAGCAGTATGGAACTTCATATAAATCTCGATACGATGATCCCAAATATCAATTTGCAGGCAAAACTGGAACATCACAGGTAAGAAGAATAACTGATCTTGATAGAGAACTAGATTTAGATACTGATCAAATTGAATACAAAAAAAGAGATCATGCATTGTATGTTGCTTTTGCGCCATATAAGGATCCACGATATGCAATAAGTGTAATTATTGAACATGGAGGTTCTGGAAGTAAAACCGCAGCTCCGCTTGCAAGTAAATTAATAAAAAGAATTATTGATAGACATAAATTACGAGAACAATTTAATAATGGAAATACTAGTTTAGCATAATGTTAAGGGAAAGAATACAAGCAAGTAATTACAGTCTTTTAGATAAATTAAGATCTATTGATTACTTATTAATCTTACTGATAATTGCTATAGGATCAATTAGTATTTTTGCAATTTACTCTACAGAAGGGGGAAAGTTTTCTTTTTATACTAAAAATCATATTATTAGATTGTCCTCATTCTTTATTTTATTTTTACTTTTATCTTTTGTGAGAGTCTCAACCTGGTATAAAAATGCTTACTTATTCTATTTTGTTGGGTTACTTTTATTAATAACTGTTTTATTTTTTGGAATTTCAGCATCAGGAGCTAAAAGGTGGATAAACTTATACTTTTTAAATTTACAGCCATCAGAGTTAATGAAGATTGCTGTGATAATATGTTTTGCAAGATATTATCATAGAATTCAAAGCTCAGATATTCAAAGCTATAAGTTTTTAATTCAACCAATCATACTATTAATAATTCCTTGCTATCTTGTTATCCAGCAGCCTGATTTAGGTACTTCAATTTTAATTGCAGGAAGTGGTATTGCTATAATTTGGTTGGCAGGTCTTAATATCAAATATTTTGTTTACTCAGGATTGTTGTTATTAGTCTCATTACCTTTTGCTATATCCATTTTAAAACCTTACCAAAAATCAAGAATTTTAACTTTTTTTAATCCTGACAGAGATCCTTTGGGAGCTGGATATCAAATAATTCAATCTAAAATAGCTATTGGATCTGGTGGTTTTTTTGGAAAAGGATACTTAAAAGGAACTCAAAGCTATCTAGAATTTTTACCTGAAAAACATACTGACTTTATATTTACGCTTTTTTCTGAAGAATTTGGGTTTCTTGGGTCAATTATACTTTTATTGTTATACATACTATTAATTTATAGAATAATAAATGTTGGACTAGTCTCAAGGAGCTTCTTTGCAAAATTATATTGCTTTGGTTTTGCTACAGCAATTTTTTTATATGTATTTGTTAACATAGCAATGGTTTTAGGTATGCTACCAATTGTTGGTGCGCCATTACCTATAATGTCTTATGGTGGATCATCCTTATTATCTATTATGTTGGGATTAAGTATTGTTATGAGTTGTAAAATATATAATCAAGAGCAAATTTCAGCTTATTAGTTATTTTCCATCTATAGCAACAATTGTTAAATCATCTTTTTGTACATGACCTGCTCCTAAAATATCATCTATCATTGTTTTTAATCTCTCATTAATTGCAGTTGATTGATATTTTTTAATATAATTTTCAAAGCCTTCCGATCCTAACATTTCCCCATTTGGATTTTTTATCTCTGTAATTCCATCTGTAAAAATATACATTGAGCTATTTTCGAAAGGAATGGTGTGCTCAGGATATTTAGTTTTAGGCATTATACCCAAAGGAGGACCAGCTTCAGAAAAATTACTAAAAGTTCCATCAGCTGATAAAATTAATGGAGGTTCGTGGCCAGCGCTTGAAAGCAGCAACTCTTTTTTATTTGAGTTGTATATTCCAATTAACATAGTAACAAACATACCTCTTGATATAGTTTCACATATTTCATTATTTAATTGAAACAATAAATCAGATGCAGAAAAATTTGTTTTACTTAAGCATCTATACAAACTAGATGCTTTAGACATTAAGAGCGATGACTTTATCCCTTTTCCAGACACATCTGCAACCCCAAATCCATATTTTCCATCCCCTAAATCAGAAAAATTATAAAAGTCGCCCGAAACAACTTTTGCTGGTATATTGATTCCTGAAATAGGAAAGCCTTTCTCTTTATTTTTAGATAATAAAGATCTTTGAATTTCTCCAACGATTTCTACTTCTTTTTGTATTTTATTTTTTTCGACCATTTCTTTAGCCATCTTTGCATTTCTAATAGCTAAAGCAGCTGGTGCAGAGAGAGTTTCTAAAAGCTTTCTATCATCCTCAATAAACAATTTATCATCAGTTTTTTTATTTAAACAGTGGATTACACCAATACATTCATTTGCAGCAATTAAAGGAGAACATAAAACTGAGTAGGTTGTAAAATTTGTTTTATTATCGAGGTCAAAATAAAATTCTGCTATTTCTCGTACATCTTTTCTAACGTTACCAACACGGATACACTTTCTTTGTTCGACAGCTTTACCCATAACTCCATCTTTTAAATCTAGCTCATACTCATCTAAATAATCTTGATGTAATGATGCGATACATTCAAATTTTTTCTTTTCTTCATTAATTAAAAATATATTCGCAGCTTGCGCATTAAGTCTTGCAATAATAACTCTAAGTGCATTCATTAGGGTATCATTCAAATCTAGAGATAAAGCGAAATCCTGATTCATTTTTGTGACCAGTTCTAGATCCACATTAACTTGTGAAACTTCTTTTTCTGGCTCGATAGGTTTTTTTGACTTAAAAAAGATCATTTATTTACTAGCAATTTAAACAATTTTTGATAAATTTTTCAACAATGGAGATTATCGTCTATACGCCAAATTTATATATTCATCTTCAAGATGCAGTGTTACTGGTACAATATGTAATCGACGGATTAATTCACATCTCATCAAACATTAAATTATAATCAAATTTAAGTGGACTTTATTTTCGTAATAGTTTTTGGAGGACTATGGGGTAGTTTTGCAAATGTTTGCATATATAGATTTCCAAACAATGAAGGCGTTGTATCCGGAAGATCGTTTTGCCCAAATTGTAAAACAAAAATCAATTGGTACGATAATATTCCTCTAATTTCTTATCTTACTCTTAGAGGAAAGTGCAGGAGCTGTAAAAAAAAAATTTCTACTCAATACTTTATTGTAGAAACTTTAAGTATAATTCTATTTACTTCAATTTATTATAAATTTGGTGCTTCACTCACCACTTTATATTTAATAATACTTTCTCTATCCTTTTTAATTATTTTTTTTATAGATCTTAAACATTTTATAATTCCAAATGTTTTAACTTTTTTTTTAATGATAATAGGATTTATAAAATCTTTTGATCCAAATTTAAATTCAATGTTCCCAAATTATATGAACTCTTTAATTGGAGGAATTTTTGGTTATGGAATTATATGGTCGATCATATTTATTTATAAAGTTGTTAGAAAAAAAGAAGGAATGGGATTGGGTGATGCGAAGTTATTTGGAGCAATTGGATTTTGGTTTGGATGGGTATCTATTCCTTTCATAATATTTTTGTCTTCTATTACTGCACTTATTCATGTTATTCCTAGTTTATTAAATAGATCAAAAAATATATCTTCACAAATTCCCTTTGGTCCGTATATCATTTTAGCCACATTGATATATGTTATTTTTGAAAGTAATATTAAATCTTTAATATTTTAAGGTAATATCAAAATGATATTTAATGAAATAATAGCCAACTCATCAAAAATTATAATTTCTAATGTAGATAAAATTAAATTGACATTGGCTGCTATAGTTTCTGAAGGAAGTATTTTAATAGAAGATTATCCAGGGTCAGGTAAAACAACATTTGCAAAAGCTATTACTCAAAATCTTGGTCTTAATTTTAAAAGGATACAGTTTACATCTGATTTATTACCCAGTGATATTCTTGGATTTAATATTCTTTCAGATGGGAAGTTAAATTTTCAACAAGGTCCAATTTTTACAAATATAGTTTTAGCTGATGAACTTAATCGTGGAAGTCCCAAATCGCAAAGTGCATTCCTAGAGGCAATGGAAGAAAAAAATGTTTCTATAGATGGTCAAAGTTATAAACTGCCAGAACCATTTTTTGTTATTGCTACTCAAAATCCTATGGATTCTTCAGGTACAAGTTCTTTACCAGATTCCCAGCTTGATAGATTTATGATTTCATTTTCTTTATCTGATCTAAATGAAAACGATAAAATTTTGATGTTAAAAAATACAAGTAAATTAAATGGCGCTTCATCAAAAGCTGTTGATTGGGACACAATCAAACAAAAAAAAGATCAGCTAACCACAAAAGATGAAATTTATAAATATGTTGTTGAAATAGAGCAGGTAATTCAAACGCTTGATCAAAAAATTTATATTTCTGCAAGATGTTTAAAGCAAATCTTAGATTTAGCTAAGGGTTGGGCAATTATTCATGAAAAAGATTATGTAACTCATCAAGATATTAAGGAAACTCTGCCTTACATATTAAGACATAGAATTAAATTTCTTAACCAGGAGGATAAGATGAGCTTCATTAATGAGGAAATACTTCAAAAAATTAAAATAACCAATGGTTAATCAGCTAGTACAGAGGTTAACGAACTTAGACTTTAAACATTTAATCAATCTTAAAAAAAAACTTAAAGTTTACATATATCCCAATCTTCAAGGACTATTATTAGGACTGTTTGTATTTTTTTGCTTTTTAATATCTGTATTTTATGAAAATAACTCAGGACTTCTTATTTCAATTGTTATTTTCTTTATTTTCTTTATTTCAATTTTTATCTCACATCAAAATATTAACAATTTAAGAATAAATTTTCTAACAGAATACTTAGTTGAAGCAAATAAAACAGAACATATAAACTTTAAGATAATTAATGATGCAAAAGAGAAAAAATTAAATATTGATTTAGAGATCAATAAATCAATATTACAAAATTTTAATTTATCAGATAAAATAAAAGAATTTAAAATAAAATATAATAATGACAAAAGGGGCGTCTATTCTTTAAATAAAATAATTTTAAAATCGATATATCCATTTGGAATAATAAGGACAAAAATAAATTATCAACCTTTTAGTAAAGTATATGTATTTCCACAGAAATTAATTCCTAATCAAGAATTATTACAAGAATTTAAAATTCACCAAAATAATAATTCTGACGAATTTGACGGTATAGATGAGTACAAGAAAGGAGATAGTTACTCAAAAATCGCTTGGAAAAAATCAACTATTGGAGATAAAAAATTTGTAAAAGAATTTAAGTCTTTTAAAAGCTCAAAAAAATCAATCCTAGATTTAAACAAATACAGTCATATAGAATTTGAGAAATTATTAAGTTATTCAGTATTTATTTTAGATTATTATTTCACAAAAAGTCTAAATTTAACCTTTAAATACAAAGATAATGTGTTCCATTTAAACGAAAATAAAAACTCTCTAAATAAAATTTTAAAGTATATTTCAAATGTTAAAAATTAAATCGCAAAATATTAATCTTCTTACTTATATTATATTATTCTTTTGCTTAGTTTCGTTGTCTACAGATTTAATATTAACTAATAAAATATTTTGGGGCACTTTATTTTTTTTAAGTTTTATTTTTTCAAAAATACACTTCAAGTTTAAGTCAATAGCGGTAGGAATATTTGCTTTAGGAGCTATGTATATTCAATTGATTCTCAATCAATATGTTTTGTCCGAAGAGTTTTTTCTAAACTGCCTTGGAGTTTTGCTGATCATAAAGTTTTCAGAACTTAACAATAAAAATAATCTTTTATCATTTAATTTAATCTCTATGATTATTGCTGTAGCAAGTTTAATTAAGGGTCAAGACATACTAAGTACATTAAATTCGTTTCTAATCTTAATACTTTTAGTTATTAATATGTATCTTATTCAACAAAAGGAAATTCTCGATTTCAGTTTAAAAAATATTTTAAAATATTTAGGCTTTGGTCTTAGTATATTTCCAATAATTATTATTTTTTATCTTGTATTTCCAAGGGCAGAGGTAAATTTCAGATTATTTGATACATCTGCAAGTTCAGTAGGTATTCCAGATAGCATAGATCTTGGTTCATTTAGCCAGTTTTCGAACTCAGACGAAGAAGTTTTTACTTTAATAAATAACAATTTTAAGAAGGAGGATCTTTATTTTAGGGTCAAAATCTTTGATTATATGGAAAAAGATCAATCTTGGAGACCTTCCTCAAGTTACTATCTTTTTAGTGAATTTAAAAATTCTTTGAGAATAAATGGTAATGAAGATTTAAATAAAAATTATCAGATTATTTTAGAACCATATAAAAAAAAATGGATACCAAGTTTAAAAAACTCAAAATTAATCACTAATGATATTCAAATTACAAAAGATTATTTTAACCAGTCTTTTGTAAGTAGGGAACTAATTGACAGAAAAAAGAAATTAATTTTTAAAATGAATAAATCTGAATATTCCTTAGATGGTCCACTTAAAAGTTATTATACTTTGTTACCAGAAAACATATCACCGAAAATAAAAGATTGGGTAGATAAAAATAATGTAAGCACTAAAGAAGAATTTATCGAAAAAATTTATAAAAAATTTTCTGATGGATCGTATTTTTACAACCTTAGTCCTCAGATAAACTCAAATAATAAATATGAAAACTTTTTCTTTAATTCTAAAGAAGGATACTGCGAATATTATGCAGGAACATTTGTATTACTTACAAGATTAGCACAAATTCCAAGTCGGATAGTGACAGGTTACTATGGTGGAGATTTAAATGAGATAGGAAATTTTTTTCAATTTAAACAAAAAGATACACATGCTTGGGCAGAAGTTTGGTTTGATGAAAGAGGGTGGGTTAGAATTGATCCAACTAGGGCAATACCTAGTTCTAATATTAGAAACTCATTAAATAATTATTTCGTAAACAATGATAAATCTTCAAGCACGATATTTTCTAATAATTTTTTCAAAATAATAAATTTTTATTTTAACTATATTGATTTTGTATGGACACAACATTTACTATCGTATGACGATAATGAAAGAAAAAATTTTATAAAAGAATTATTAAATTTAAATTTTTCAAAAATCGTTGTTTGGATATTCGTACCAATATCATTATTTGTAAGCGTAAAATTATTATATAATTTCAATTCAACCAATGTGATGAGGCTAAAATTGGCTTTCATTCTTCTAGGAAAGAAAAGAAAACTTCAAATAAAAAATTCGGATACTATCCAAGAGATTTATCTTAAACTTATGGAAAAAGATAAAACAAAATACCAAAATTTCTTTAAATTTTACGAGAAGCAGATCTACTCAAATAACCAAATAAGTTTTATAAAAGTTTTAAAGCTAGTTTTTTAGCAAAAGATTTCTCTCTGTTTTAAGTTTATTGTTTTCCTTGATTAATTGAATAATCATTTCTTTCATTATTCTATTCTCCTCAACTGCTCTACCGGTTATCTGAGCTAGTCTTTCATTTTCTTTAGCTAATTGTAATTGATCAAATAATTTTTCTAGTTCAGGATCAATTGGTAGTCCCTCTATTTTTTTTCTAATATTATTTTGAATAACTTTCGTTAATGAAATACTTACTTGGCTATCTTTAAGTCCATTTTGTTCATTAAACTCTAGATTAAATTTTAGGCCGAAATTATCAGTATTTTTGCTGATATTTAAACCAGCTTTTACTGCTAAATCATCATTCATAAAATGGGCCATGTCTTTTCTTTCACCGTCTGCAACAATGTCAATTTTTTCACTCAAAGTTTGATTTAAAGATAGGCCTGTATATGGCTTAAGAACGAAGCCATTTTCAAAAGATTTTGAATACTCAACATTAAATCCACCTGACAATACTTGATCCACAGCATCATCAACAGAAAGATCCCCATCTGTAAAAGATGTTAGATAAGTTGGAAGTCTTCTTAGACCATATTTACCATCCACTTCAATATTTAAACTTTGACTATCATCAATTTCTATTTCTTTAGATGCTCTATAATTTACAGCAGCAAACTGACCTAGATTTTCTTTTGAAATAGTTTGCTTTGTTTCAGTTTCAAGATCTAAATATTTATTTTGAGTTAACCCAAAAATTGAAACTACAGAAAATTTAAATTTCTCGTAATCAATATCTTTTTTTAAACCAATAGCTAAATTTTCACTATCTATTGCTTCTCCATTATTAAATTTTGCCTGCTGAGATGAATAACTTAAGAACGGTGTAAAGTTATCGTTTTCAATTTTAAAGTCTCCCGTTACACCACTTGTTTCACTTTTATAAATATTATCTCTTTTTTTAACAGAATAATATCCACTAGATTTTTTTTCTTCAGAAACTGAATTAAAAATATCATTTAAATTAGATAAAAATATTTCAGATCTATATTTTTTATTATGGCTATCAATATCTAAATCTTCACCATAAACATATAAAAAACCATCTGTTTCAGAGTTGTCTGCATCTGGATCACTGTTACTGTCTAATATTTCATAGGTATCATTTCCACAAAGATTATTTGTGACAACCATATTTGTTTTTCTAAGAATTTCTATTTTTTGATCTTTTGAAATACTACAATCTAATGTCATTGTCGTAGTTGAATCTTTTAAATCAATTGAGCCTTCATACGTACCTTCATCTTTAGTAACAATATTTATACCTGTACTAGAAGAGTTAAGTATATATATAGAATTACCAGATCCAGTAATTGTACCATAATTATTTATCGTAATATTAAACATTGGGGTGGCATTCTTTCCAATACCAATTCCATCTGCAAAAGAACCTGATGTTGCACTAATCGTGCCATAATTGTTTAAAGTATTATTTACTCTGTTGGTTCCATCATTTTCATACAATATTCCATATCCTGTATTAGAGCTTGCAGAAATGGTTCCATGATTTGTTATCGTAGAATTATCTACATTTGAAGATTGCATTCCCATACCAACCCCAGATATAGTGCCAGTATTGGTGACAACGGTGCCGTCCGATTGATTTATTGATAAACCTGAATTTACAGTTGTGGCAGTTATTGTTCCAGAATTTGTTATACTAATATTATCACCATGTGAAATTACTACTGCGTTATTTCCAGATGTCATTGTCCCTGTATTAATGAAAGTAGTATCCGGGCATGTTTTGCAATAAAATGCACTTTTATCTACTGCAGTTATTGTTCCATGATTAGTAAAATTGACATTTTCAGATTGTTCAGTATTAACTGCGTGTCTGTCGGCACTTTCAATTGTTCCTCCTTTGTAATTAACGAATTCAAAATCAACAACATGAAATGCTTTAATTGGGCTATCGCCTTCATCTGTTGTTTTAATAATTCCACCGTCATAATTATAAATTTTAAGACCTTTACTCCTGTGATTACCTGAGGCTCCTGAACCTAACCAAATTGTTTCATGAGTAGAGGTAATGGTACCATAATTGTGTAGTGTGAGACCAACACCATTAGATTGACCAGATAAATCTGAATGGCAATGAGTGCCATTAAAATGACAGTTACCAACGTTTTTTCCATAAATTGCAGTATTTCCGTCAGCACTTATTGTTGCTCCTGCATTATTGGTAATTACAACGTTTTCTGCATAATTTAATATTATAGCATATTTGTTATCTGAGTTGATTGTTCCGTTATTTGTAATTGTAGTATCCAAAGATGACTCAGCATTTATTGCGATTTGTTTGTTAGTTCCATCCTCTGTTTCAATTGTTCCATCATTAGTAATTTCAACTCCACTTATATCTTCGAGATCAACTGCCTTATTATCGTTGTAAGTAATTGACCCAGCAGAAGTAACATTTAAAATATCATCATCTGCACATGCTAATTGGTTTGTTGAAGCACTAGCAATAGTTGTTAAACATGGACCAGCTAAACTATGAGAGCTAAATAAAAAGAATAAAATCAAACAAAGATATATTTTTTTCATTATATCTATTTGTTAATTTTCTCTCCAAGACTTTCTGTAAGTTTGAACTTCACCAGTAGCAGCATCTAAAGTAACAAGGTCAGCAACTGCTCCTAATGATTTACCAGATATATTTGCAAAAATTTTGCCAGCGAAAAGTACAATTTCTGATAAGACCCCTTTACCAACAAATCTACATAAAGTTTTTTGTTGTTCTGTTCTTTTAGATTCTAATCCAATAAACGAGTCATGTGTTCCACATTCATCATCAGTTACACAAATTAATGCATCTCCCAAATCACATTTGTTTTGAGATACAGATGGTCTATAAACTGGGAAGTAAACCATACCATTGTTTACTTTTGGTTGAGCGGTAACTTTAGCAAAATCTTTTAATACAACATACCAACCTCTATCCTTATCTGTCACTCTACAAGAAGTTCCGCTTCTATCATTTGATGTATTTTGGCATTTTGTAATATCGTCTGCATTTTTTGGAGTTGCGATAGATTTATAGAATGGATAATCTGGATCTTTTATTCCAATCATTAAGTTACTTGTTCCTTTTACTCTTGCATTCAATCTTTGAGCATCCCCAGTTCCAGCGTACAACCATAAATTATTTGTTGTTCCACCAATTGAAGCATCTAATGGTTTATACATGTATCTACCATTTGATTTAGTTGCTCCTGCTTTAAATAATGTTGTTATGTCATACATTTTTATAGGTACATTTTGAGGATCTGTACTCATATTTGTTAAATTTAATTTACTAATTTTACCTTCTAAATCAGACAAGTATACAAGTGCTCCTGCAAAGTCAGCACCCCTTGCTTTATCTGGAGTAATAACTGTTAATGATGCGGGAACAGAATTATCAATATCGCTTGCAGTAGTATCTTCTACCGTAATTGTCTTTATTAATTGTCCAAACTTATCTTTTGATTGCAGATCTATAACAAATACGTTGCTACCAGCTCCTGAGAATTGAGCACCAAAACCTCCACCCATTACAGCAACTGATATATCGTCATCTCTGACATTGTCTCCAGCACCAGCATTAGGTAGTCTAAATATTCTTGGATCTGACCATGTTTCTCCAAGAGTACTGTAGTCCCATTCAGGGTCTGTTACAACTCCAGTACCAACTGCTCCTTGTTTTATATTCACTCCGATCGGTGAGTTGTCTCTTTGAGTTTTGGACTCATCAGCATCAAATTTCATTTTTTTGTTGAAATTAATTTGAGTGTTTCCAGATGTATCATAGCTAATTGTAATGCTATTTGTTATATCAACTCCATCTTCAAGAACTGATAGCATACTTTTAGTTAGACTTTTTACTGGTAAAGTCCATTTTGTGCTTTCGTAACAATATTTTGTTTGTGTATCATCACAAGTTTGCTTACTGGCAACTTCATTATCTTTATCTGGAGCATAAACGTTACCTACTTCTTGCGCCTCTAGAAATTCACTTAGAGGATAAGATGTACCTATATAATCATATACAAAAACATTATTTGCATGATCCATTCTGTACACCTGATTATTAATCATATCATTATATATTGAGACTAAATGCTCTGGTTTTGCAGGATCAGTCACATCTAACACAGAGAAACCACTACCTCCTCTTCCATAAGGTACAAACAATACGGTATGCCAATTTGCAGATGTATCATGTGGACTTTGAAAGAAAATATCATGTTGAACGGGAGATCCATCAACACCATAAATTGCATTTGAACCTCCTTTGTTTGGATTAATTTCATTTAAGTTAGTATTCATTATTGTAGGTAATCTTGATGCTATAAATGGTGGCACAAATCCCCACAATTCTACTCCTGAGCCTGCATCTAAAGCATGCAAAACTCCACTATTTGATCCAGCATAAATTACAGGTTTTCTCAATCTCTGAGATTCTGCCCAACTATCATATCCCTTAGTTGATCTCCAATAAGCTTCTTGATTTTCACTTGTAAAAGCTGTTTCTGCAGTTGGTGGTCCTACAACAACTAATTGTGAATGGTAAACATCTCCCATTGGCTTAGCTCTTGTTTCTGTCAGATTACAATCTGCATCATAATCAAAATAATCTGTCCCTCTAATAAAATTAATTAAGCCTTTTAAATCATCATCTGTTCCATCAGCAACACCACTTGTGTTCGCACATCTTTTATTATTTATAGAATTATCAGTATTTTTAGTTTTTCTGTGATAGTCCTGAATATCAAACCCTTTTAGAGTTAAGATACTTTCAATCGCTGAAGAATTACTATCTACCCAGTTGTTGTAATTAGTCGAATAATCTGTTCCAGGAATTGGACTCCATATCTTTCTATTCCCTGGTTTAGGTAATACATCAACAGCTGACCAATTACCTTTATCTTTTGTATCAAGATTTCCTTTTTTATCTATTTTTGTTCTCTTAATTGTTCCAGTCCACTCTTTATTTTGAGCATAATCAAACTGTGCTTGATACAATGATCCATCAGAGTTTAATGTTGCAGTAATAGCAGGCGCTGTGAAAGATAACTTAGATGCAATTATTTGTGAAACAGCAGCAGCTAGTTGAGTTTTGAGTGACTCTGCTGTTGGAGCAACAATAGCTTTTGTTGTTCCTCCTGCTACAGCTAGTTCGTTAAAGTACCTCATTCCTCTATTGCTAATTCCTGTTCCAAAAGCAATGGCGAATGTGGGTATCTTATAATTATTAAATAAGTTTTTTGCCATAGCCACAGCTTTTGAGTGATTGTACCAATCACCATCTCCAATAACGAGGACATAACTTTTTTGACAAGGTGAATTTTTATCAATTGGGCTTAAACTTCCATGAAGATAATAGTCTTGAGCTATTTTCATAAATGTATAGGCATCAGTTCCACCTCTTGCATTAACTGACGAAATAATTTTGTTAATTTGCGCAGCCCCATTATTATGAACTCTTACTTTTAAACAGTTTTGGGTATCACAAGGTTTTGCTCTACCTGTGGTTATATCCCCTGACCATGAACTAAAACCTGGTGGCCATGCTTTCGATGACCATGAACTTGACCAATAACCAAAGCCAAAATTTACACCTGATGTTAAATTGGAGTCTGTGACCACTGCTTTTATGGCTTTATGTGCTGCTGCCATTCTTGTAGTAGCAGCATATCCACCAATAGACTTTATATATGTTCCATTTTCATCAAAGACCTGAACTTTTTTTGCATTATATCCATAGGTAATAATCCTATCATTGCTATGATCATAACTAATTCCAAAAGGATAATAAAAAAATGTATTACTTGCAGTTGAAATACCCATGTATCGGTATCTGCCTTTGTCCCAATTTAATGTGTATCCAGTTCTTGACGAGTTAACAGTTATTTTACGCATCTTATTATAGCTACGAGCCATAATATAAAGCACATCATTTGTGTTAGGGTCTGCTTCCATTCCATAAACATAGCCTGAAGCACTATCTCTAAAATATTTAGCTCTTCCTGAAGGACACAAAGTGCCTCCAACACTAGTTAAAGGAGCACTATAAAGATAACGACTATAGTGACTGTAAAGAGTATTGTTACTTCCTGCAATAGCATATGTATATCTCCATTCATTATGGTAATTACAACGTCTTCCACTATTAGTGTTCAGGTTCATTGAATACAAACCACTGTTGGAAGTGGTAAATAAATAATTTTGATAAACTGTTACACCTCTAGGATAAGTGCCAGTAGCTAAACTTCCTAAACAAGCACCATCTGAAAGTCTAATCTTTCTAATTCTATGGTCATATAAACTTGCCACATACATGACCCCGTTATAAACATCTGCACTGTAAGGATAGTAAGTTCGACATGACCCACTCATACCAACTCTTCCATTTGAACCCCAAGAAGTATCAGTTTTACCAGTAGTATAATCTATTTTTCTAACCCCATATCTTGAAAATTGTGCAATATAAATATTTCCTGAACTGTCCGTAACACCATCAAACATTCTATTGATTGATTGTGCGTTACTCATTCTCCAACCCATACTTCCAGATTTATCTAAAAGAATTAATAAGTTGGAAGGAACATCAGCTTGTGTTCCAGTGCCTGGCGGCAATAATTTTGCATGTAAGTTTGATGCAAAAAAAGAAAAGAACAGTATTAGGCTGGATATAAAAATTTTAAATTTCATTAATTTTGAGACTCACTTTTCGCCATCTCTTCTTCAAGTTGATTATAGAAAATTCCAAGTAACTCATCATATTTTTTGTTAGAAAGATACATTTGCTCTTCAATAAATCCAAGATCATCCAAAGTTCTTTGGTAAACTATAAACTGCTTTGTTTTTTCAAATACTTCATATCCAAGATATGAGGTTGGAGTTTGACCTGTATCAAAGTCACCATAATTTCTTTTTACATATTTCATTATAGTTAATTTTTCAGATTTTTTTGTGTCGCTTTCAGTATTTAAACTAATTAAATTAACCGCAGCTAGTTTGTCGTTTAAAAATCTATACTCAATAGCAACATCTTTTAACCTGTGGTTTGGGCAGACTTCATCAGCAACAGCAATGACCATGCTCAATTCATCTTCTCCAAAATTTTCTAGTGGCATTGCTTGGCCATATTTGTCCTGTATTTTTGAGATATCCTCTCCAAAATCTAAATCAAATTTACAAGCTGCGTTTGCATGAATTGAGAAAAGGAATATGAAGCTTATTAAAATAATTTTTTTCATAAACGTATATATTATCTTATTTTATTCATATTTTATTAGTTAATAAAACCTTAATTTTTAGGTAAAACTACCACACTTTCTAACGAAACTATCATTCTATCTTTTTCTTTTTCAGCTCCATAAATACCACAACCATAAACTCTGTAAGCAATACCATTCTTTGAAGCATCAGATGCCGTTAATTTAATGCTGGATCCTATTGCTTGTGTACTTGCAGCACCAATTCTTTCAATAAAGTACTCATAATAATAACTTTTCATTCTAACTGCTTCCTCTTTTTCAAAATCTTTACCTTTATTTTTAAAGGTATTTTCAAGAATTACTCCAAGATTAAAACTGTGAGCCACTTCTTTTTTCGTGGTTTCATTCTTTATAACTCTCATCCTTTTTTTGTTGTCTGGATTATCCCTATCAATATCTCTATAGCTTTTAAAACAAGATGTACCTGTATTTATAAATTTTCGATCAATTGTTGATGTAAATTTATATTTAGCACCTGGATTATAGTTTTGCGCACTCATAGTTCCTAAAAAAGGAGAGGTATGATCTTCTGGTAAATTTGCTTTCGAAGTATCTCTAGTGCTTTTTCCATCCCATGGCCCACTTTTCTCATTTAAAATATATTTCTCTCCTTCTAACAGAGCCATCTCTGCGGCATAAAATGTTTGTTGATATTGATCACTGTTATTATTGCTTTGATGGTCACCCGATGAAATTAATATTAATGCTCCACCCATTAATGACATTGCTAGTAGCAAAACTAATGACAAAACCATTGCAAACCCTTTTTCTGATTTTCTAATTATCATAACCCCATATTTCTTGTGTATGCTGATACAACTAAAGCTTCTCTTAAAAACTTATCTGTGAATTTCTTATTAGATTTTTCACCTAAAAGTCTAAATGGTCTTTCCTGCTCTTTTCTAAAAAACTCACCTTGAGATCTTAAAGATACCATTATATCAACAACTTTAATCTTGTTACTATCGCTAAGCGTTTTAGGAATTGGATTCATCACTTTACCCTTGCTATCAATTGGAATAAAAATTAATTCTTGAACGTAATCAACTACTAATTCGTCTTTATAAAGTAAGTCATCAGTTGATTGTGTTGGTGCCGTCCAGCTAGATCCATTCCATTCATATTTTGATTTATAAATAGCATATGCATTAATTTTTTTGCTTGTTTTTTTGTCTAGAATATTTGATGCTTTACACTCGTAAACGACTTTGTATGTTTTATATAAAAAAACTGGTGGTTTAGCATTAGGATTTTTAGGATCTCTAATTCTATCACCGTAAGTTATTTCAATTTTATCACAACCGCTACCTGGAGCTTTAGTAATTAAAATTGGAACGTAATTTGTTGGGGTTTTACTGACATCATCAAAATATCTAAAACCTGCAATTCTTATATCTCTCACTAACATTCCAATCATATCTCTTCCTGTCTGACTAATTTTTGCTCTATCAATTACTTGTGAATAACTATTATTAACTGCGTTATAAGATGTAAACATAGCAGCCATCATTATCATTGAAATCACAACCCCGATAAGAATTTCAATTAGCGTTACTCCAGTTTCTGAATTAAATTTTTTCATCATTTCATTTGGAAATATAAATATTTCTTCTTTTGAACAGTTTTACCTTTTGTATCTGTCCCTGTAGTTGGCATTAATATTTCCATTCTGCCAATATAAGTTTTGTCCCAAATATCATCATTACGATAATCACAGTTTGGTCTACTCTTCCCATTTTCTTTTACGTTATTTCTACAAATCTCATAAACTTTTAATTTTTTTATGTCATTGGTAAGTGTTGAACCAATACTTGTAGGTTGGCATTTAATTCTGTCGCTTGATACTCTCAAATTCCACTTTTGTGTTTTATTATCAATAGCAATATCTGCGCCCTTATAAGGATTACCAGTTATATTATTTCTTTTTCTGCATTCTGCATTTTGCCAAGCGTAATCATTCTTATCTGTTAAGTTAGCCAGATGTTCATAAAGTTTATCATCACCTTTTTTTGAATTTGCATCTCCAATTAAATCTTCTGCTATCATAGCAGTGATATAATTAGATTTTGTTCTTTCCCCAGAAACATCAATTGATCTAACTGAATAATTGACCATCTGAAAAACCGCTATAAAACCTATTCCAACAATAGCCGTTGCAACTAAAGCTTCTAAAAGCGTTAAACCCTTTTCTTTTAATTTACTGTCTATTCCAATCACTTCCATTCCATTTAAATTTACTTACATTACCAAATCTTGACCATTTTACTAAATAGGCTGGTTTTTCAAGAGCCTTTCCTTTTGTAGGACATTTGTTTCCATTTTTTTTTGCGTTCTCATAAGTGCAAATAACAATGTAATTAGGAGTAGCGCTACCTTCAACAATGATGTTAACGTTACTTCCTTTTGAAAGAGCATTGGTTGCTTTATAATAATTTCCTCCTTTACCAAAACATATTGCAGATGTTAATAGAAAATGAACTGCAATTTTAGACTCGCCAATTACATTTTCCTCAGGATTGAAAATTTCGTAATACTCACTAAAATTTGTTCCCTCAATATTTTTACGTGGTTTACCAAAATCATCCCAATAACCTGATGAGGATACTGGACAATTAATTTGTCCATTCTGCAATTTTTGTTTGAAATTTTTATCTCCCATTCCCTTTGATACAAAAATTGAGCTTTCTTGGTTTTTAGAGCCTGTAAATGTTCGTACCATTAATTGGCTATAAGCTAAGTTTCCTCTTTGAGTTTGTGTTGCAATATTAGAAATCATGCTTGCAACTTTTTCTGTTGCAGCTCTTACTTTTCGTTCTGTGCTCCATTTTGAAAAACTTGGATACGCTACACCAGATATGATTGCTACAATTGCAATAACAACTAGCAATTCTAAAATTGTGAAACCTTTAATGTCCTGATCTTGCTGCACCTGGATCTATCTTACCCGACTTTACTAATTCCTCCAGTGATTTTTCCATAGTGATCATTCCATCACGCACAGCAGTTTGCATAATGCTTGGTATTTGGTGAATTTTTGCTTCTCTTATTAAGTTCTGAATTGGCGCAGTGCACTTCATGATTTCAAATGCACCAACCCTACCAGCACCATCTCTTGTTTTTAACAATCTTTGGGTAACTACCATTTTTAGTGATGTAGAAATTTGAGCTCTAATTTGTTCTTGTTGCTCTGGAGGAAAAACATCAATTATTCTATTTATTGTGCTTGGCGCACCACTTGTATGCAAAGTTCCAAAAACTAGGTGACCAGTTTCTGCAGCAGTAAGCGCTAAACTAATTGTTTCAAGATCTCTCATCTCACCAACAAGAATTACATCTGGATCTTCTCTTAAAGCAGCTTTAAGCGCTGCTGCAAAAGATTGAGTTTGTTTTCCAACTTCTCGATGAGAAACAATGCTTTTATTATCTTTGTGAATAAATTCTACTGGATCCTCAACAGTTATAATATTTGATGTTCTTGTTTTATTAATTTCATTTACGATTGCTGCAAGTGTTGTTGATTTACCTGAACCAGTTGGTCCAGTTACAAGCACCAGTCCTTTATGGAAATCTACTATATCATAAAGAGCTTGCGGTAGACTAAATTGATCCATATCTGGAATTTTACTTTCAACTCTTCTTAATACTGCAGCTGGTCCACTAATCGTTTTATAAAAATTTGCTCTAAATCTTAATCCGCTTAACATGACTGCAGAATCTAACTCATGAGTCTTTTCAAATTTTTCAGCTTCGTGTTCGTTACAATTCATTGAGATTAAATCTTTTAAATCTTGAGCTGTAACATTTGTACCTTCAACTTTTACGATTTCTCCAGTTTGTCGATAAGCTAGGGGAGATCCTGCCCTAATATGAAAATCAGAAATTTTCTTATTATCTTTTGCTAACTGCTCTAATTTTTCAAACATTTTAATAGTTTATACTTTAGTACAATAAATTGTCATTAAATTACTATTAAATATTTGCAAAAACCCATTTCAGACACTTTGCTTGAAAGTTCGAGTATTAGTTGATTTAATGTAAATATATAATAATGGTTTAGTATTATAACATAATTAAAAAATGAAAAACCCTTTTGCTAATTTATTCAAAAAGAAATCTAAAGAAGGTGAACAAACACCAGTTCCAAAAACAGAGGAAAAAAAGAAAAAAGAAAGTTTTTTAGGTAAGTTTTTTAAAAATAGAATTGGAAAATCTGCAGTTCAAGGAGAAGAAATTGTAGGTGTTGAGCTTTCACCAACAGAAATTAGGTTAGCACAACTAACAACTGATAAATCCAACAAATGGGTTTTAGAAAAATTTTTTATTCACCCAATTGAAGGTCTAGATAAAAGTGCTACTGTTTTAGATAATCAAGATAAGTTTGGAGACGAACTTAAAATTGCTCTTCAAAAATCTAAAATAACTACGACAAATGCTGCGATTGCCATTCCTGTAACTAGTGCAATTATCAGAGTTGTAACAGCACCTCTAATGACAGATGAAGAGCTGAGCAAAGCAATAGACACAGACTCTCTTTGGGAAAACCTTGTACAATTAACAGATAACTTAAATGATTATTCAATTTTTCATCAAGTAATAAATAGAGATAAAACCGCAAATACAATGGATATTTTATTCGTTGCATCGAAACTATCAGATATCAATAGTTATACAGCAATAATAAAGAAGGGTGGTTTAAATGCAGTTATAATTGATGTTAAGTGTTTTGCTCTTAAATCCGCAGTCGACCAAATGAATCAATTAGCTGGCTCAATTGAGGATGCAAACTTAACCGCTGTTTTAGAATTTGGATTAGATGAAAACTATGTAATGATTTTGTATGAAAATAATCCAATCATCACAGATATATTTATAAGATCTCAAGATAGAAATACTCTTCAAAATTCAGATAATCAGGAAGAGATGGATGCTTTAGTTAGAAGATATGTAACTCAAGTTAAACAAGCGGTGCAAGATTTTGAAACAAAGTATGAAAAAAGAATTAGAAACCTGAAAGTAGTATCAAATTTAGAAAATGTAGAAACTTATCTTGGCACTTTTAGAAAAAATTTAACAAATACAGGATTTAATTTATTAGATCCAATTAAAGAAATAAAAGTACCAGCACAACTAGAAGAGAGCGTTAAGTTAGATAATAGGTCTTATCTTTCAACTGTTATTGGATTGGCGTTTAGAAAACTTGATGTATTTGGATATTACAAATTTGTAACTGCTGTAAAAAATATAAATCTACTTCCTAATAGAGATAGCATGATAGCACAGAAAAAAGCCAAAGTATTTTCTAATTTTGCTTTCAAAGGCGCAATAGGAGTTATCGCAATAATTTATATAGTATTATTTGGCCTTTCTTTTTGGCAAATAAATACATTGAATAAACAATTAGTTGGATATGATGATATTCTTCAAACACATGAACTTAGAACATTAGAAAAAAATAAAGTAGAAAAAGAATTAGCTTTAATTTTAAAATCTTTAAAAATTAGTAAATCAATAAAATCAAACAAAAAAGTGAGTTTTAGAGTTCTGGCTCAAATAGCTTCAGCTGTTCCAAAAAGAGTAAAATTCAATTCAATAGAGTACAACGGATCAAATCAGATTATTATACAAGGAACAGCATCAAGTGACCAAGATATTTTAAAGTTAATAAGTAATTTAAATAATAAAAAACTAATAATGCAAGCACAATTAGCCACAATGACCTTACCAGATGGTCAAACTGCTGGAGCTCCTACAATGAAGGGATTTAAAATAGCTTGTATTCTGGAGAGCGCATAATGGATTTAAAAAATATAGATTTAAAAAATATAAATGTAAGTGATATAGCTGCAAAGTTAAAAACTGTTGATAAAAAAACTCTTATTAAATTTGGAGCTGGTTTTTTTGCAATTATAATTTTTTTAATTGGGTATTACTTAATCTTAAATCCAATTGTTAAAGAGAAAAAAGCTTTATACGAAGACAAGGTTTTAAAAGAGTCTGAAATTACTCAATTCGAGGATGAGATAATTAAAAACAAAAAAAGATTAAAGAAACTAAAACCTCAATTTAAAGAAAGTTCAACGTTGTTTCACTCAAAAGCTGAAGTTGAAGGATTGTATCAAAGCTTAAGTAGATTTGCAGGCATAAATGGTTTGACGATTTCAAAAATAGAAAAGAAAAAACCAAAACCTATTTTAAAACCTGGTGTTGCTCAACAAGCAGAAGAACTGTTAAAAAAAACGGATATCTCTTATTATCAGATACCCGTCGAATATGAGATAAAAGGTAACTTTTTAGGCTACATTAAATTTAAAAGATCAATTGCAAAATCCAAGAAAATGTTAAATTTTGACAAGGAGACTATAAGTATAGTACAAAACGATTCAACTGGAGCGATAATTGCAAAAGGAGAACTTACAATAGTGGGAATACCGGATGAATTCTTTTAAAAAAATATTATTCTTTATTTTGTTTTTCTGTATCCCAAACATTGGTTTTGCAGATAATCATTCTACAAATGCTGAACTTGTCGAAAAGGCAAAAGAGATTACAAAAACTTTAGAAACAAAAGTTGAAGAAGAAGAAGAGGATGTTCCTTTAAATGATCCATTTGCTGGAAACGAAGGATCTAATTCATCTTTAAATCCTGAAACAGGAGAAGAAAGAGATCCAATGAGTTTATATAATTTTAAATTATCAGGATTAATATCAGGAGCAAATGCGAGCTATATAAGTCTTACAGATGCATCAGGGGATGTAATGACTATTACACTTGGTCAATATCTTGGGAAAGTAAAATTAATTGACTTAAGATTAACAGAAGCAATCTTTTTAAAAGAAGATAAATCATACATAATTATAGATTTTAATAACCAAATAAGAGAGGCAGATGAATACTAAAAAAATAATTACATCTGCATACTTAATAATATTAGCGATAATTTTAAATAGTTGTGGTCCAAACTCTAAATTTAATCAAAAATATAATAAACCTTTTAAACACAACACACCTTTAATTAAAAATGATATAAGACAAACAGGTCAAGCAGAAATTGCTAAAACCTTAGAAATGGGACCTAAGCCAGTTGATGGTGATGCGGTCAAATTAAAGAAAAGAAGAAAAATAACATCTGAAACACAAAGAAATTATCTTTTAATTCCTGAAAGCTACCCATTACTTAAACAAAGAGTAACTTTGAAATTTAAAAATTTAGATTTTAAAGAAACAATGAAAATGATGGGTAAAATTGGCGAAATTAATGTTTTAGTAGGAGATGAGGTTGCAGGTGCTATATCAGCTGAGTTAGTTGATGTACCATGGGATAAAGCATTCCAAGCTCTTTTAGACATGAAAAATTATGCTTCTGACATAGATGTTAACAGCAATTTAATAAGAATTCACTCTCCTGAAACATTAACTGCACAAGAAACTTATAAATCTGAAAGAGCACAGGCAGTTAAAAATAAAGTAGAATTAGAAGATAGTGTTGAACCAATTATATCTGAAATTTTTAGATTATATTATATATCTCCTGAGTTAGCAAAAGCTACAATTGAAGAACTATTTCAGACTGGTTCAGGAGAAGCATCAACATCTCCTATAAAAATCACAGAAGAGACGGCCACTAGATCAATTATAGTCAGAGGTAAGGAAAGAGATTTAGATACTGTAGATAAAGTACTGACAGAAATAGATATTAAAACTGAGCAAGTTCTTATTGAAGCATTTGTAGTAAAAGCTACTTCTGAATTTGAGAGACAACTTGGAACAAGACTAGGAGGATATTACCAAAGACAAAATGAGCAAATTGGTGGAGTTGTTGGAACAACAAGTTCATCAGGCACTTTAGATGATACATCTGCTGCACTTGTTCAAACAGCTAAAGATAGTTTAACAAATTTACCTGCAATTGGAGCGACGAGTGGTATTGGAGTATTAAAAAGAACAGGATCGGCTGTATTAAAAGCTGAGATTACAGCTTTAGAAAAAACAGGTATAGTAGAGACAATTTCAAATCCAAAAGTATTTACAATCAACAATCAACCAGCATCGGTTACGCAAGGTAAAGAAATTCCTTACGAAACAACATCTGAAGGTACAACATCAACATCATTTAAAGAGGCAGCATTAAAACTTCAAGTTACACCTAGCATTATTGGAGATGGTAATGTGTTGTTAGACATTCAGGTAAATAATGATGATGCTGATACTTCTCAGTCAGAACCTCCTATAACTAAGATGGAAATTACCACGAAATTATTGGTTGCTGATGGAGATATTGTTGTAATTGGTGGAATAAAATCAAATAATGTGACAAAAGCAAATGAACAGGTTCCAGGTCTTGGAAATGTCCCTGTAATTGGTAATCTATTAAAATATAAAAAGAATGAAGACAATTTGGAGGAATTGCTTATATTTATAGCACCAAGAATTTTATAATGCTTAAAATTAGTAGAGAGTCTGAAATAAATTTAATTAATATTCTAATTGATCAGGATATTATTTCTGGAAAGGATTTAGTTGATATCAAGAAAGCTTCCTCAGAGGGAGAAAAATCTCAAATAGAAGCAGTATTTGAATTAAAGTTAACTGACGAACAAAAAATTTTAGATCTTTTAGTAAATGAACAATCCCTAGATATAATCGATTTATCGAATGTGGAAATAACTGATGAAATAAAATCTATTCTTCCTTCAAATTACATAAATATGAATTTTATAGCCCCATTTAAAATTGAGGGAAATATTTTACATATAGCAATTCCAGACAGTTCAAAATTAAGTTTGATGAGAAATTTAAAAACTATCACAAAAAAAGATATTGAGTTACACGCTGCTAAAATTTCAGATATTTCATCCTATATAGACAGATTATTAGCTGATGGTGAAACCACAATGGAGTCTATTCAAAAGGCTAATAGTGAAAAAACAAAAACTTTTGATTATGATGTCGATGAAAATGCTGAGGTATTGGAAGAAAAACCAGAAGAAGATATCGAAGCTATTGAAAATGAATCTGACGTAATCAAATTCAGTACAGCTGTAGTTGCAGAAGCTATTAAATCTGGTGTATCTGATATTCACATTGAACCTTACAGATTTAGCTCTAGAGTTAGATATAGGTTAGATGGAATTTTAACTGAACAAGAACATTTTGCAAAATTTCTTCATTCAAATTATGGGGCAGTAGTAACACGTTTCAAAATTATGGGTAAACTTGATATTGCTGAAAGAAGGTTGCCACAAGATGGAGCTATACCATTTAAAATAGACGGAAAAGTAGTTGATCTTCGACTGTCAATTTTACCAACAGCAAATAATGAGAGAATTGTAATGCGGGTACTAAACAAAGATGCAGGAGACATAAGTTTAGAACAGTTAAATTTTGAGGAAACGGATTTATCTAATTTAAGAAAAGCAATTCATGGAACACAGGGATTAGTTCTTGTAACTGGACCAACGGGTTCAGGAAAAACAACAACTCTTTATAGTATTCTTAAAGAGGTTTCTAAACCTCATTTAAATATTTTAACAGCCGAAGATCCAGTTGAATATGAATTAGATGGTGTTGGACAAGTTCAAATAAAAGATGATATTGGTTTAAATTTTGCTGCAGCACTTAGATCTTTTTTAAGACAAGACCCAGAAATTATTCTTGTTGGTGAGATGCGAGACAAAGAAACTGTAGATATAGGATTAAAAGCAGCACTAACAGGACACTTAGTGTTCAGTACTCTGCACACAAATGATGCACCAAGCACAATTACAAGATTACAAAATATGGGAACCCCAGATTATTTAATAAGTGCAGCTGTTTCACTCGTATTAGCACAAAGACTTGCAAGAAAAACTTGTACTGAATGTAGAGAGCCAGATGAAGATATTACACCAAAAGCACTTGCTGACTTAGGATTTACAGTAGAACAAGCATCAAGAGCAAAAGTTCAAAAGGGAAAGGGATGCGCTAAATGCAAAGACACAGGATATAAAGGACGAATGGGAATTTATGAAATTTTAAATGTTACAAAACCAATTAAAGAAGCAATTTTAAGAAAAGCAACCACTCCTGAGTTAAAAGAAATTGCTGCAAATGAAGGTTTTAGAACAATGCAAGATATGGGAAGAGAGCTTATTTTAACGGGAGACTTGAATTTTAGAGAATACGATAGAGTTCTATCGATGGATTAAAAATGTCATCCGAAACATTTTCATATAAGGGTATATCTGCAGGTAAATATATAGAGGGTGAGATTGAGGCAATTAATCAAGAGGAAGCCTCGTTTAAACTTAAAGAACAAAAAGTAATAATCACAAATTTAACAAAAGTTAAAAAGAAAAAAGCAGAAAAAGACAAAAAAAAGGGTGGTGGATTTTCATTTGGAAAAAAGAAAGTAAAGCCAGAAGATGTAATGATTTTCTCCAAACAGTTTGCAACAATGGTAAAAGCTGGATTGCCAATATTAAATGTGTTGGGAATGTTAAGAGATCAAATTGAGCATCCCACAATGAAAGAAATTATTGAAGATGTTAGAAAAAATCTTGAAGGCGGTATTACTTTATCAAAGTGTTTTGAAAAATACCCAAAAATATTTGATAATGTTTATATAAATCTTATCAAAGCAGGTGAGGCCAGCGGTAAATTAGATGTTTTCTTACTTAAATTAGTCGACTCTCTTGAGAAACGAGAAAAAGTCAAAAAAAAAATCAAAAGTGCATTAACTTATCCGGTTGTTATGTTTTCGGTCGCCATAATAGTTATGGTTTTCATGTTAATCAAAGTCGTTCCAGTATTTGCTAAAATGTATGATGGTATGGGTGTTGCATTACCAACACCGACTGCAGTAATTATGACTGCAAGTAATTTTATGAGAGGTGCTGGTGGTTTAACTTTAGGTTTAGTGCTACTTACAATATTTATTATTTTTAAATACACAACCACTAAGATGCCAGCAGTAAGATATAAATGGCATCAACAAGTTCTTAGAATGCCAGTATTTGGTGATATGATTTTAAAGTCTTTAATAGCAAGAATTTCATTGATCATGGGAAACCTAAGTGCTGCAGGTGTTAATTTACTTGAAAGTATTGAGATTGCTAAATCAGTCAGCAACAATGATGTAGTAACACAAGCATTAGAGAATGTTAAAAAAGGAGTATTTTCAGGAGATACATTAACAAAACTTTTTTTAAAAGAACCAGTATTTCCACCAACGTTTAGCCAATTAATCTCTGTTGGAGAGCAAACAGGAAATTTAGATGAAATGTTTAGCTCTGTCTCTGCTTATTACGAAGAAGAATTTGACACCGCCGTTGATAACATGTCTAGTTTAATTGAACCTATTATGATTGTATTTATGGGAACAATGATTGGTGGACTAATGATCGCGATGTACTCACCAATATTCAACGTTGGTGCAATAATTGGAAGTTAGTAATTTATTTTCTTTGTTAAAATTAAATGATTTATCCAAGGTTTTTCACCTTCTTTAAAAACTACTGCATCCATAATTTGTTGTATAAAAAAAGTTCCTAAACCACCGGGTTTAACATCATCTATTTTTCTATGTCTTACATTTTTTTCATCGACGGGTCTTCCTTTATCAAAAAAACCTATTTCTAGCTCTCCATTGTTTAAAGAAATTTTTATCTCCATCTTATCATCAGTGTCCTCACCTTGATAAGCATGTTTCACAATATTTTGTGCAGCCTCTGCAATTGCTAAAACTAATTCATCTTTTAAATCTTGGTCGATATTTACTTTTTCAAATACTTCTCTAGAAAATGATCTTACATCTTTCAAACTTGCAGAACTAACAACAAAGTCTCGTTGTTCTGAAATTTGTCTTAGTGCAACCATTATTTATCCTAAATTTAATATCTGCTCTAGTTTTGCCATCATAATTACCTTTAAAACCGATTTACTGATATCTTTTAAAATTACTTTTTTTCCCATCTCATTCGCTTTTTGATGACTCTCAATAAGAACAGAGATGCCGGATGAATCCATATATTGAACTTCTTTTAAATTAAGATGAACTTCATTCTTTGCCTCAATTAAAGGCATTATAATTTCTTTTGCTTTTTCAGTTACATCCATGTCAATTTCACCATCAAGGTGAACTATGGATATATCTCCATCTTCAGTTACTTTATATGACATAAATATTAATATTTATTAAATTTCCTAGCTAAATCAACAAAAATGACCCAATTTGATTACTTTTAGAGTGTAGATATTGTCTTTTAAAATATATAAATTATATGTATATACATATTTTTATTTAAAAATAGGATCTAAACTTATGAAAAAAAATAATAAAGGTTTTACACTTATAGAATTATTAGTTGTTGTAGCTATTATCGGTATTTTAGCAGCAGTCGGAGTTGTTGCTTATTCTGGCTACACTTCAGGAGCAAAAAAATCAGCAGTTAAATCTAATCAGGCAGCTATAATTAAATACGTTGCAGCTGAGCTCAAAAAATGTGAGCTAGGCGAAACAACCGTTATGGGGGGAAACTTAACTTGCGATGACAGAAAAACTCAAGATAAAGTTCAAACTGCAGTAAATACTGCATTAGGCTCTGAATTTAAAAATCCATACAAAACTTCAAAATCAGCGATAAAAACTACAACCTTGACTGCTTGTAATACAGGTACTGAAGGTGAAACTAGCGTTGATGACGATGGAAGTGTAGTTACTGTAACTTCATGCCCAAAAGATGGTGAAGCCTTATTAAGCGGTAAAGTTAACATAGAATAAAAAAATTTCTGATGACAGCCAAGAGTAGGGGTTTTACACTCATTGAGCTTTTGGTTGTCGTAGCAATCTTAGGAATAATAGCTGCTATTGGAATAACAAGTTATAATGGCTACGTTTCATCAACTAAGAAAAAATCAACTGAGAACGTTCTAAGACAAATAGCGCTAGCTCAAACCGAATTTTATTCTGACAATCAAATATACTATTACGATAATACTGGTAATGACTGTACAGCTACCGTCACTACGTCTCAATCAATAGAAACAGATTTATTGGGTGGTTCGAAAACAATAATAGATCCAAAAGGTAAAAAAGCATTAAACGGATATTGGATTTGTATTTCTAATGATGCTTCAGGTTTTAAAGCAAAAGCTATAGAAGAAAATAATCGTAGTGGGTGTAAAATAGAATTATTCGCTGATACTAGAGTTGAAAGAAATAATAAGTGTTAGTTTAAATGAATTTAGAGCCAGTAAAAAAACTAATTTCTAATTTCATAAATTCTGAAACAACAAAAAATCAAAAAATTTATTACACACTCAGTTTAGGTTGGATAATATTTATCGGTTATTTAACCTGGTGGAATGGACTAAGGAATCCGAGTTTAGATAAAAGTTTTAGGTGGGATGAGTGGATTTGGTTTGGATTAGTCCCTGCTTTATCACCTTATTTATTCTATTTTATCTGGAAGAAAAAAGACAACTAAAACCTATTTTGAGCACCAGAATTATTTAATGTATAATCTTTTAATATTAACCTAAGGGATAAAGATGGAGAATGTAGATTTGGAATCAGTAAAATCATTTGTTGATACCCTTTGGGTTATAGATTGCGCAATTTTAGTTTTCATAATGCAAGCAGGTTTTATGTGTATGGAAACAGGTCTTTCAAGGCACAAAAATAGCATTAATGTTGCTCTTAAAAATGCTGCTGACTTTGGTCTTGCGGTTGTAATTTTTTGGCTATTTGGTTTTGGTTTGATGTTTGGAAAAAGTTTTAATGGCTATTTTGGAACCGATTTATTCTTTTTTAAAACTGATCAGGCCGAATACATGACATATTTTGTATTCCAAGCAATGTTTGTTGCAACAGCAGCAACAATTGTATCAGGCGCTGTTGCTGAAAGAATGAAATTTAATGGATATTTAATTATTACAATTATTGCTACCGGAATTATATATCCAATTGTTGGTCATTGGGCATGGTCTTCGAGTTATTTAAATAATATCGATGCAACAAGGCAATTACTTGCTGTTACTGGACAAGTTAAAACTACAGGTTGGTTGACAGATATTGGATTTGTAGATTTTGCTGGAAGCACAATAGTTCACTCAGTTGGTGGATGGATTGCTTTATCAGCTGTTTTAATTTTAGGGCCCAGAATAGGAAAATATTCAGATGCAAACAAAGGAAAATTCACAGGATCAAGTTTCCCTTTAGCAGTTTTGGGAACTTTAATTTTGTGGTTTGGTTGGTTTGGTTTTAATGGTGGAAGTAACGGTGCTATGGATGAGGCAGTTCCTTTAATTTTAATAAATACATTTCTTGCTGCTTCTTTTGGATTACTAACAGGTCTTGGAATTTCATTTGCATTATTTAAAAAACCAGATCCTTACTATGTAATCCTTGGACCACTCGCAGGTTTAGTTGCAATCACGGCAGGATGTAATTCAATGACATCAGTGACTTCAATCTTTGTTGGAATTATAGGAGCTGTAGTTGCAATTTTTGTAAATGAATTTTTAAATAAATTTGAAATAGATGATGTTGTTGGAGCAGTACCTGTTCATTTGGCAGCAGGGGTTTGGGGCACTATTGCTGTAGGATTATTTAGTGATCTTGAAATACTTGGAACAGGATTAACCAGACTAGAACAAATCAAAGCACAATTTATCGGAATTGTTTCGATCGGTGTATTCTCGTTTTTTGGTTCATATATTTTATTAAAAATTTTAAATTATTTTTATCCATTAAGAGTAAGTCCGCTACACGAAGAGTTAGGTTTGAATATTGCTGAGCATAATGCAACCTCTGTAGAACATGATTTGATTACAATTTTAGAAAAACAGTCTGAGTCCGGCGACTTGACTATTAGAGGTCCACAAGATCCATTCACTGCAGGAGGTGTAATTGGACTTTATTATAACAGATTGATGAGCAAATTAGAAACTAGTGAAGCTGAAAAGAAAGTATGGAGAGATAGAATATCAAATGAAGTAAAACTTGCGGTAAAAGTTCAAGAAAATTTCCTACCAAAAAGAAACTTGGAAAATTATCCTGTGCATGGAATTAATATAGCTGCTAGAGAAGTTTCAGGAGACTTCTTTAGTTTTTATCCTCACAATGATAGTGTTTATTTTATTATTGCAGATGTTGCTGGTAAAGGAATTCATGCAGGAATGGTGATGGCAAAAGCATCAACTCTATTTGAAATAATGTCTAGAGATCAAGTAGATCCAGATGAAATGATGTTTCATATGAATAATGATCTATTTTTAACTAAAACTGGAGGAATGTTTGTAACAAGTATATTAGGAGAATATAATATGAGGACTGATGAATTAAGATGGGTAAATGGAGGTCATCAGCCAGCTTTAATCAGATCATCTTCTGGAAATTATGAGCAATTTGAAAGTAATTCTCCACCAATGGGTGTAATACTTCAAAAGGATAAGTCAGTCTATAAAACTCACAAAGTTAAGCTAGAAAATAAAAGGTTTTGCGCTTTCACTGATGGTTTATCCGAAAGCTTAAATAGCTCAGGTGAGGAAATAGGAATAGATGGATCAATTCAAATAATTGAGAAAAACTTCAATATGGACATAAAAAAACAACTAAATGAAATCACAAAAGAAGTAGTTAAAGTTGCAGGTGAAAATAAGTTAAGTGATGATTTAACGCTAATTTCGATTGGAAAATAATTTCCCCATTTTGATCTAATTTATTTTGTATGTTTTTTGTATAAATGATACCATTTATAAAAAATAATAAGGAAATTATGTTTAAAAAAATAGTCTTAACTATAGGTTTTCTATTATTTAGCACTAACTTATTTGCAGCCCAAACGCAAATCGCACAAGTAAATGGTATGATATGTATCAAGTGTCAAAAAATGGTCACTGAAGCATTACAAAAGGCTTGTCCTGATGCTACAGTTAATGTTTCTTGGCCAGAAGGGGTTGCAGTATCTACTTTTGCAGATAAATCAAATTTATCTGAGGATGAATATAAAAATGCAATTTTAGGTACTGGATTTGAAGTAGTTAAAGTAATTAGTGTTGATGGCATAATTACAGACGCTGAAGAAGCAAGAAAACTTATAGATTAAAAAAAATTTTATGACTGTAGCTGAACTCCAAATTTTGGTTGATAAGCTACAGTCTAAAATAAGTCAGTTAGAGCTCACAAGTAAAGGAGCTATCAAAGCAACAGAGTTTAGATTAGAAGCTGTACTACAAGCGAATTTAGATACATTTTGGTTATTAATTTGCGCTATTTTAGTTTTCTTGATGCAGGCTGGATTTATGTGTTTAGAATCTGGTTTATCAAGAAGCAAGAATAGCATTAACGTTGCTCTTAAAAATATTACAGATTTTGGAATAGCCGTAGTTACTTTTTGGGCCTTTGGTTTTGCATTAATGTATGGAACCAGTGTGATGGGCTTGTTTGGTAATAAATTTTATTTTTTTACAACCAAGGTAGCTGGTTATCAAACATATTTTGTATTTCAGGCAATGTTTGTTGCAACAGCAGCAACTATCATATCCGGAGCTGTTGCTGAAAGACTTAGGTTTTTCTCTTACGTAATAATTACTTTTGTAACTTCAGGAATTTTATACCCAATAGTAGGCCATTGGGCGTGGGCTTTTGATTTTACGAATCCAACAGTAAAATTTGGTTGGCTAGGTAAGATGGGTTATTTAGACTTTGCTGGCGCATCTGTTGTTCATTCTGTTGGAGGTTGGGTGGCATTAGCAATATTACTCATTATTGGAAGTAGAACGGGCAGATTTAGAAAAGATAAAGATAAAAAATTATTTCAAGGAAGTAATACACCAATTGCTGCTCTTGGCGCTTTAATTTTATGGTTCGGTTGGTTTGGATTTAATGGTGGCGCAAATGGAGCAATGGATTTAAAAATTCCATTGATATTAATTAATACCTTTTTATCAGCATCATTTGGTTTAATCTTTTCAAGTGCAATGGGCATTATCGTAATGAAAAAACCAGAGCCGTTATTTATGATTACAGGTCCTTTGGCTGGTTTAGTTTCGATTACAGCAAGTTGCGCTTATGTTAATCCATCGGAGGCAATATATATTGGAGCAATTGGAGGAATTTTATCAGGCTCAACAATTATTTTATTAGAAAAATTAAAAATTGATGATGTGGTTAGCGCTATACCAGTTCATCTAGTAGGAGGTATGTGGGGAACTATATCAGTTGCGGTATTTGGTGATTTCGAAATGATGGGATTAGATAAAACAAGATTAGAACAATTAACAATTCAAATCATAGGAACATTTAGCATTGGAGGATTTTGCTTTTTTGCTTCATACATAATTTTTAAATCTATAAATTATATTTATCCACTTCGAGTAGGTAAAATCCAAGAGGAGCTTGGTTTAAATATATCAGAACACAACGCATCAACAGATACTCACGAATTACTCGAAGTACTAACCAATCAAGCAAAAACTGAGGATTATTCATTAAGAGCTCCTCAAGATCCATTCACTGATAGTGGTATTATTGGTACCCAATACAATTTTTTGATGGAAAAATTAGAACAAAGTGAAAAACAAAAAAATAAATGGAAAAACCGAGTTTCATCTGAAATTAAATTAGCAATGAATGTACAGAGACGTTTAATGCCAAATAGAGATTTGTCTAATTATCCAATTTATGGACTAAATATTCCAGCCAGAGAAATTTCAGGAGATTTTTACGATTTTTATTTGCATGATGATCTTGTTTACTTCACATTGTCAGATGTTTCTGGCAAAGGAGTTAATGCCGGCATGGTTATGGCTAAGGCAATTACTTTATTTAAAATTTTTTCTAGACTAAAATTTAAACCTAATGAAATCCTGCTTGAAATGAACAATGATTTAAATGAAACTAATCCGCCAGGTACCTTTATAACCTCAATAGTCGGATGCTATAATATTAAAACAGACATTATTGAAATTGCAAATGCAGGGCATCAACCAGCTTTGTTGAGAAAAGGAAAGGATTTTGTTGAATATTCATCTTCTTCTACTCCTCTTGCAGTAATCAAACATAACAATGAAAATGTTTATAAGTTAGATACTTTTAAATTAGATGGAGGAAGAATATATTGTTTTACTGATGGTTTTTCAGAATGTATGGACGAAAATAAAAACGAAATAGGTATTGATGGAGTTAAGAAACTTTTACTTAATCATCAAAATTCTTCTTTACAAAAAGAACTTGAAAATTCAACTGAGGAAATAAGACTTAAAAGTCTCAAAAAAGATTACAAAGAGACTGGTATAAAAGCAAATAACGATATACTTGATGATGATTTAACTATCATCGGAATTGGGCATTGAAAATTATAGAGTAAAATTTTAATACAGATTCTAACAAACAATTATCAGATATATCAAATACAGTAATTAATACTGCTGTGGATAACAAGCTAATTGATGACTTTACCTTAATATCTATAGTCAAATAACAATTTAAGTAAAATAAACCCGCGATCAAATATCATATATATTAAGTATATCTTAAAAAATATATTTCATGTGTGAGTGAAAAAAATCTGAAAATTGGAATTATTGGTGCTGGTATACAAGGTGTTTGTAATGCTTTGTTTCTTCAAAAAAAAGGTTTTCAAGTTACTCTTTTTGATAGAGAGGAGCCAGGAAGTGCAGCATCATATGGAAATGCGGGTCATTTTTCCCCATATGCATCTGTGCCTTTAAATAGACCCGATGTAATTGCTGATGTTCCATCTATGTTAATTAGCTCAAGAGGACCCCTTGCTTTAAAATGGAATTATGTACCAAAAATGATCCCGTGGTTTGCTAGATTTATCTTAAATTGTAGGGAAGAAAAAATGATGCACACAGCTAAAAATATGCATCAAATTTTAGATCTGTCATTACCAGCATTCGATGAATTATTTGAAGAAATTGATCTCGATGGATTAGTAGAAAATAATGGAATTCTCTATGTTTGGACTGATCAAAATATGAAAAGTAGAGAATTAGAAATTAGAATTAGAGATCAATTGGGAGTAAAACAACAGTTAGTTAACAAAAAAGAAATTCATGATTTAGAACCAAACTTAAAACCATTTTATCATGGTGGGGTATTTTATGATTATGCAAGACACGCAAGAAACCCAAGAAAAATTTTAATTAAATTATTTGAGAACTTTGTGAGCAAAGGTGGAAAGTTTTTAAAATTAAATATTCAAGATATAGATTTTGATGAGGAAAAGCCTGTTTTAAGAACAGAGTCGCAAAGATTTATTTTTGACAAGCTTGTTATTGCATGTGGTGCATTTTCAAAAAGATTAACTGATAAATTACATGAAAATATTCCTTTAGATACTGAAAGAGGTTATCATGTTCACTTTAAAGATTATGACCATTTAATTTCAAGACCTATTGTTTATGCAAATAGAGGTTTTGGAATGACACCAATGGAACAGGGGCTGCGTGTTGTTGGAACAGTAGAATTTGGGGGTTTGGAAAACTCTCCATCTAAATCGAGAATAAAAAACTTGATATTAAACGCAAAGGATATGTTAGATGGGTTACCAGAACATAAAGATGAGTGGCTTGGTTTTAGACCTACACTACCTGATTTTCTACCAGTTCTAGGGCCATCAAAAAATTATAAAAATATTTTTTACTCATTTGGTCATCATCATTTAGGCTGGACACTTGGTGCAATTTCAGGAAAAATCATATCTAAAATGATCTCTGGTGAGAATACTAACTTAGATCTGCAACCATACAGTTCAATAAGGTTTAGTTAAAAGTAATCTTTTATAGTACTCTATTTAATGCTTGAAAATAAAAGTAATATTATAATTGCATCTATTTTACTTTTTTTAGCAGCCTTGTTTTGGTCAGGAAATTTTATTGTTGGAAAGATAGCAGGTTTAAATGAAATACCTCCAATATCATTAAATATTTTAAGGTGGTCATTGGCGTTTCTAATTTTACTACCTTTTACTTACAAAGAGATGCTAGAAAAAAAAGAATTAATTTTTAAAAATATTTATCTTTTATGTTTTCTAGGGATAACAGCAGTCAGTATTTTTAATTCAGCACTTTTTTATTCTTTAAAAACTACACAAGTCATTACGGGTGTACTTATGATCTCAACTGTTCCAGTTATGATCATTTTATTTTCTATAATTTTAAAAATAGAAAAAACAAATACCTTTCAAGTAATGGGAGTTGTATTTTCTTTGTTGGGCGTATTATTTATAATTTCAAAAGCAGATTTTGAAGTTTTTAAAAATTTAGCTTTTGAAAAAGGAGATTTATTTGCTTTATTTGCAATGATATCTTGGTCACTATATTCAGCTCTTTTAAAAAAAAAAAATTATGGATTATCTCCTATAACTTTACTTCAAGTTGTTATTGGTCTTGGTGTAATATTTCTTATACCAATGTATGCAATAGATTATATTTACATTGGTAATCGAATTACAATTAATACAAATTTCATTCTTGTTTTATCTTATGTTGTTTTGTTGCCTGGAATCATTTCTTTCTTTTTCTGGATAAAAGGTGTTGCTTTAATAGGCGCTAATAGAGCAGGAATTTATTTACATTTAATGCCAATTCTTGCAGCAATTCTTGCAATGATAATATTTGATGAAGTATTGCTATTTTATCACTATATCGGTGGAATATTTATTATTTCAGGGATATTACTTTCAAATAAAAAAAATGCTTAAAGTAGCTATACTCGACGATTATCAAAATATCGCAAAAGATTTTATTGATCTTAAAAAATTATCTTCAAAATATGAATTTCAGGTATTTAATGATCCATTTGAAAACGAGGATGATGCAATTGAAAAATTAAAGGAATTTGAAGTTCTTTTTATAATGAGAGAGAGAACAAAAATAACAAAAAAACTTATAGAGAGTTTAAAAAAATTAAAATTAATTGCTACTAGTGGAATGAGAAATAAATCGATAAATTTAGAAGTAGCTAAAAAAAATAAAGTTGTGGTCACTGGTACTGAAATCAATAGTAACCCAACACCAGAGTTAACCTGGGCATTAATTTTAGGACTTGCAAGAAATTTTAAAACGGAAATAGATAATATGTATCAAGGTTACTGGCAGTCAACTATTGGAGTGGAGCTTAAAGGTAAGATATTAGGTTTGCTTGGATTGGGTAGGGTAGGTTCTGAAGTTGCTAAAATTGGTAAAGCTTTTGGTATGCAAATTATGGCTTGGAGTGAAAATTTAAACTTAGATAAATGCAAAGAGCTTGATGTTTTGCCGTGCAGCAAAGATGACTTAATTCAAAATTCAGACTTTCTGTCAATCCATGTTCAAGGAGGAGATAGATATAGAGATTGCATTACTATTAAAGAATTTGAGAAGATGAAAAAAACCTCCTATTTAATAAATACTTCAAGAGGCGAAATAGTTAATGAAGATGATCTCATTATAGCATTATCAACAAATATTATAGCTGGCGCAGGTATAGATGTTTACGAAAAAGAACCATTGCCCGAAAGTCATAAGCTTAGATTCGTTCAGAATGCTCTTTTGCTTCCTCATATCGGTTATGTAACTGCTGAAAATTATGCAACTTTCTACAATCAAATGATTGAAAATCTTGATAGTTTTGCATCAGGCAAACCTCAAAGAGTTATAGAATAATAGAAATCTTAGACAATTTTACCAGATAAAATTTTTTATTTTTGTGTATAATATTATTGATGAGCAAAGAACTTAAAGCTAATCAAAATCAAAAATTGGATAATCAAGAGTTAAATGATTGGTTAGATTCTTTAGACGCAGTAGTAGAAAATCATGGTAGAGATGGAGCTAAAATAATTTTAGAAAAACTTGAACAACGGGCAAAAGATTTAAGAGTATTATATTCACCCGTCCCTTATTCACCATATAGAAATACTATATCTCAATATGATCAGGGAATTTATCCTGGTGATTTAGCACTTGAAGAAAAAATAACAGCAATTTTACGATGGAATGCTTTAACAATGGTTATGAAAGCAAATAAAAACTTTGGAGGTCTTGGAGGACATATTGCAAGTTATGCATCATTTGCTGAGGTATTTGAAACTGGATTTAATCATTTTTTTAAGGGAGGAGACGAAGCAGATTTAATTTTTTATCAATCTCAGTGCACAACAGGAATTTATGCAAGATCATTTTTAGAGGGAAGATTAACAAAAAATCATCTAGAAAATTATAGACAAGAACTTAATGAACAAGGGCTTTCATCTTATTGTCATCCATATTTAATGAAAGACTATTGGACATTCACTACAGCATCAATGGGAATAGGTTTGGTTAATGCAATTTATCAAGCTCGTTTCATGAAATATTTGGAGAATAGAAACTTATTAAAAACAGATAAAAGAGTTTGGGGTTTATTTGGAGATGGTGAAATGGATGAACCCGAAAGTTTGGCTGGATTATCTATCGCTTCAAGAGAAAAATTAGATAATTTAACTTTTATTATAAATTGTAATCTTCAAAGATTAGATGGACCAGTAAGAGGTAATGGACAAATAATTCAAGAACTTGAGACAATTTTTAAAGCTAATGGATGGAATGTTATAAAAGTCCTTTGGGGGTCTGAATGGGATAAGATTTTTCAACAAGATAAAGATCACTTGTTATTAAAACGTTTTGCTAAAACTGTAGATGGAAAATATCAAACTTTAGGGGCAAGAGATGGTGAGTATAACCTTAAAAATTTTTTTGCAGAAGATCCAGAAGTTTTAAAATTGGTTTCTTCACTTAGTAAAGATGAAATTGATAAACTTAAAAGGGGAGGCCATGATTTTAAAAAACTTTATGCTGCCTTTAGTGCTGCTGTTAAAACTAAGGGGAAACCAACAGTTATATTAGCTAAAACAAAAAAAGGCTACGGCATGGGAAAAGCAGGAGAGTCAAAAATGACAAACCATCAACAAAAAGAATTAAATCTTGATGCTTTAAAGGAATTTAGAGATCGTTTCCAACTTGATATTCCAGATAATAAAATAGAAAATTTAGAATTCTACAAACCCTCAGATGACTCAGATGAGATAAAATATTTAAAAAAGAGAAGAGATATACTAGGGGGTCCATTACCAAAGAGAAGTTTTAAAAAGGTAGAACTGAAAACTCCAAGTATAGAAAAGCATTCAAATTTTTTATTTGAAAAAAGTGATAGAGAATATTCAACCACAACAGGATTAGTAAGATCTTTAGGAAATGTAATGAGAGATAAAGATTTTGGAAAAAGAGTCGTTCCTATTGTAGCTGATGAAGCTAGGACTTTTGGAATGGCTAACTTATTTTCACAAATTGGAATTTATTCACCAGATGGTCAATTATATGAACCTGAAGATGCAACTTCAATTTTAAAATATCAAGAATCAAAAACAGGACAATTATTAGAGGAAGGAATAAATGAAGCTGGCGCAATATCTTCATGGCTAGCAGCAGCAACCTCTTACAGCAATCATAATTTTCCAATGATGCCTTTTTATATTTTTTATTCCATGTTTGGTTTTCAAAGAATTGGAGATTTGATCTGGGCTGCAGCAGATCAAATGCCTAGAGGATTTTTAATTGGTGCAACAGCTGGTCGAACTACATTGGCTGGAGAAGGATTACAACATCAAGATGGACAAAGTCATATAATTGCATCAACATTTCCAAATTTAAAATCCTACGATCCTTGTTTTGCAAGTGAGCTAGCTATTATATTTGATGAAGGAATGAAAAGAATGATGACAGAATGCAAAGATGAATTTTATTACATTACTGTGAATAATGAAAAGTACGCTCATCCAAAAATTGATTTAAAAAATAAAGATGGAATAATTAAAGGTGGTTATCTTTTTGAAGATAATTCTAATGATAAAATTAACATAAATTTATTAGGATCTGGACCAATTTTTAGAGAATGTATTGAAGCTTCTAAAATACTTAAAGAGGAATATGGAATTGGTTCAAGATTATACAGCATAACAAGTTATTCGGAGTTAGAAAAAAATGCTAAATCAGTTTTAAGACAAAACACGTTGTCACCTGCAAATAAAAAACAAAATTATTTACAGCAGCTAATTTCTAATGATGACCCTATAATTGCTACTTCAGATTATGTAAGAGCATACTCACAATTAATCTCTAGCCACATAAATAATAAGTTTTTAGCAATGGGGACAGATGGTTTTGGAAGAAGTGATACGCGAAAAAATTTAAGAGATTTTTTTGAGGTCGATAGCAAACATATAGTCGTCAGTTCTTTGTATACACTTTATGAAGATAATAAAGTCCCATTACAAACATTAGAAAAAGCGATTAGTAAATATAACCTCAATAATAACAAAAATAATCCTTGGGAAATATAGTCCCTACTAATTTTTTATGGAATTACCTGTCGTCAATCATAAAGACTATGAGGCTAAATTAAATGATGACAACAAATTTCCTATAAAAAAATTTGGAGAATTAGCTAAAGCGTTAATTAAAAATAAAATAGTTAAAAATTTCTATGTTCCAGAACCTTGCTCAGTAGAAACTTTAAAAGAGGTACATACAGAAGATTATATAAATAAGATAAAAAATAAAACTTTAGATAAAAACGAGATTAGAAAAATTGGCTTTCCTTTAGTTGACAGCGTAGTTAGGAGGTCTTTTATCGCAACTGGAGGCACAGTGCTCGCTACAAAGCTAGCTTTAAACTATGGCATAGCTTGTAATACTGCAGGAGGTAGTCATCATGCAACATCTAATGAAGGAGCTGGATTTTGTGTTTTTAATGATGTTGCAGTAGCAGCCAAATATTTAACTTCAAGAGGACTGGCAAATAAAATTTTAATTATTGATTTAGATGTTCACCAGGGTAATGGCAATTCTGAAATATTTAAAAATGATACTCAAGTTTTTACATTTAGTATGCATGCGAAAGTTAATTATCCAGCAAAAAAATCAATAAGTGATCTTGATATTGAATTAGAGGAAAATTTAGAAGATAGAGAATATATTGATATTTTAAAAAATAACCTAAAATATTTAAACGAAATAGAGTTTGATTTTGTTTTCTATATCGCTGGAGTTGATATTCACTATAATGATAGGTTGGGTAAGCTAAAAATTTCTGATAATGGTATATTTGAAAGAGATGAATTAGTTATTGAAAATTTCTTCTCAAATAAAATTCCTATATGTGGAGTATTGGGAGGTGGATACAACGAAGATTTTAACAAACTAGTAGAATTACATTCCAGTTTACATAAAACATGTGCTAAATTTTTATAGTGAAAAAAAATTCAAATTTAACTCCAGAACAAGAAAATATCTTATTTAATGAAGCTACAGAACCTCCTGGTTCTAGTGAATTAAATGCTGAAAAAAGAGAGGGCTCATACCACTGTGCCAACTGTGATACTGAATTATTTAAATCATCAACGAAATATGAAAGTGGATCAGGTTGGCCGTCTTTTTATAAATCTCTTCCAGATGTTTTTGAAACTAAAACAGATCACCATATCGGTTATGCTAGAACAGAGTATCATTGTAAGAAATGCGGAGGACATCATGGACATATATTTGATGATGGTCCACAACCAACAGGAAAAAGATACTGCAATAACGGAGTATGCTTAGTTTTTAAGCCAGATAATTAATTGTAATTAAAATAAAAATAAATTAAACATTTAAGCATGTATTTATTAAATAAGTTAATTTTTATAACTTGCTTGTCTCTATTCACGACTTTTGCATACGCAGATACAAGTAATGATATAATAAATAAACTTTCAGACAAAGTTTCATCATTTGTTGAGAATACTTTAGGAGGAGACACTGAATTCTCTTTAGAATTTCCTGAAGATGATGATGTTGAATTAGAAATATTAAAATTTAAAGAATTAGATAGTTCAGAAAATCAAAATTCATTTTCACAATTGAGTTTGCATACTCAGGAAGTAAATGATGATACTAGATTTATCTTGAACCTTGGTTATGGCCAAAGATATATATCTTCAGATAAATCAATGATCACTGGAATAAATGCATTCGTTGACTATGACACAGAAGGTCATGCTAGAACAAGTTTGGGAGTTGAGGCAAAAGCTCCAATTTTAGAATTATCAGGAAATTACTATCTCGGGCTGTCCGGTGCAGAGACGATAGATGGGACAAAAGAAAAAGTATTAGATGGTTATGAACTAAATTTATCATCTCAGTTACCATTTATGCCTTGGACAAGAATTAATGTCCAAAATTACGATTTTGAAAAAGATAAAGCATCTGAAAATACTGGTGGAAATCTAGTTTCCTTAGAAATGAATTTATCACCAAGTATACAATTTGAAGCTTCCAGAAATTTCATTGATACAACAGGAGTAGATGACGAGAATTCTTTCAAAATTATGTATTACAATCCTCCAAGAAATAAAACATCACTTCAGGATGGGTTTTTATCAGCGAGCGCTTTTGAAAAGGGTGATGTTGAAACTAAAATGAAAGATAAAGTAAAAAGAAGAAATGCAATGACCATTGAAGTGCAGGGGTCAGTTGTACTAACTTGCGCAGGAGGTGGTTGTAAATAAAAAATTGTTTATGAGAAATTTAATCAAATTAATATTTATTTTTTACGTTTTGCTATACTCAGCTAATTCATTAGCAGCAACAGGAGCCGCAACAGAATATAAAGTAACAATGACAAAACTTGAACTGTGCGAAACTGGAAGTACTACGGCAAACTGTTTAAATCCCCTAACTATATCACCATCAGCAACATCTGGTGCTGTAGATATTGCATCAGTCAGTGCAGGAGCTACAGCTGGATCTTATGGTAATATAGCAAAAGCTAAAATAGGAACTTTATACACTTTTATACAAATTACTATGAGCAGACAATTTTCTATAACTGGAACAGCAGGAAGTTGCGCAACCAAAGCTGGAGAAAGTGGGAGCAAAACTGCCGATGCAAAAGGGCAGACTGGAGGTACACCTGGATCATCAACTTTATATGTTCCCGATAGCAATGCTTATGATGATCATATGAATGGAGCAGTGGACTCACTAGGTGCAACTGTTTCAAATGATGGAGTAGTAGGAAGTAGTGACGAGTATTTTCAATACAGAAAAATTATATCAGGAGGCGGATTAAAAGTTAAAGCAGGAGACTTTCCAACAGTAAAAGTAGCATTTGATGTATCAAATGCAGTTGGTGAAGCTACCGGTGGTGCAGCAGCGTGTACCGCTAATGTTATGTATGCAAATGAACCTGGAATGACAATATCATTTGTTGATTAAAAATTATTCTAAAGAACTTAAAAGTTTTCCAGTTTTCTCTAATTCTCTTAATTCCTGATAGCCTCCAACGTGATAGTCATCAAAAAATATTTGAGGAATAGTTCTTCTTCCATTTGCTCTCTTAGTCATTTCGTCTCTTAGACCTTCTCTTGTTGATATATCTATCTCATTATAATTAAGGTTATTTCTAGATAATAATCTTTTTGCTGCATCACAAAAGTTACACATTGGACCAGAGTAAACAGTTATACTTTTCATAAAGCAATATATAAGTGATGTTTCATAAATTACTATAGCAAGTAATCATTTTTATTTATTTTTGACTTAATCTGTTTTCTTGAATATTCAAATTTTTTTCTATGTTTTATACTTTGCGAGCTAGCTCTTTTTCTCCAGAGTCTAAAAGAAGAAGGTTTTAAAGATCTCCTCATAATCTTAATAACTTCACCTTCAGTCTTTCCAGTTTTTTTTTCAATTTCTTCAAAAGTAATCCGGTCAGCCCACGCTGCCCATATAACCCAATCTGGACTCTCCAAAGGGGGTTCTGGATTTTTTACTCTGGTTGTGGGTCTGTGACTTTTTTTCATCAAAATTCAATAAATTGCTAAAATTATTTTAATGCAAATACTTAAAGCTATGATATTATCACTTTTAGATAGTCCTATCTAGCCATCTTTAGCTCCCGGTTTTTTAGGACTATCCATAAAATGCTTCCCTTAGATTTTATCCTTTTTTTACAGATAATCATTTTTATGTTTATAACTCCTGGAACGCCTAGAATTGTAATTATTTCTTACTCAATGAATTATGGTGTTCAAAAGTGTATTTGGACTGCATTAGGAGACGTAACCGCAAATATAATTCAGGCAACACTTGTAATATTTGTTATTGGATCTTTTTTGTCTGACAATCCAACAATATTAAATACATTAAAATGGTTGGGTATCGCTTATTTAACATACCTTGCATATGATATTTATAAATCGAAACCTAAAGATATAAATACAAAAGATATTTCAGATAAAAGTTTTTTTTCATTTTATAAAGATGGTTTTTTAGTTGCAGGAACAAGTCCTAAAGCATGGATGTTTTTTCCTTTTATATTCCCACAATTTATTGATTTTAATTCTAATTATGTGATTCAATTTATTATTTTAATTACTACTTATGTCATTTTAGATTTTTTATCTTTGGTTGGATATGCAGTCTTAGCTAATAAGTTAATTGTTTGGATAAAAGCTAATCCTAAAATTATAAATACAATTTCTGCTTGTGTAATTATTTTGATTGCAATAATTATTGCATTTACCCAACAATACTAAGGTATATTGCGCTACTACTCCCACTTGCAATTAAATTATTTTTGTTATTAATTTAAACTTTATTAATTAATTAATTAGAAGGGAATAAATGAAAATAAAAAACATTTTAATTACATTTGTTTCTGCAATAGCATTATTATTTTCAACTTCAGTTGTATCGTTTGCAAAAGTAGTTGGAGATAAAATTATTTTAGGTGCTGCAATCTCTTTAACTGGTAAGTATTCATCTAATGGTGTTCATACTCAAAACGGCTACAACATGGCTGTTGATAGAATTAACAGCATGGGTGGAGTAAAAGTTGGAGGAAAAACTTATAAGTTTGACATCATATATTATGATGATGAGTCAAACCCTAAGAGAGCAGCTCAGCTTGCAGAAAGATTAATCTCACAAGATAAAGTAGAGTTCATGCTTGGGCCATACAGTTCAGGTTTGACAAAAGCGATCGCACCAGTAACAGAAAAATATGGTGTTCCAATGGTTGAGGCTAACGGTGCTTCTAGATCTTTGTTTACAAAAGGTTACAAATATCTATTTGCAGTATTAGCACCAGCAAACTTATATCTTGATGTAGCAATAAGAACAGCTGTTGAATTAAATGGTGGTAAAGGCGTAAGAATTGCACAAGCTTTTGAGCAAGATGCATTCTCGCAAGATGTAAGATTGGGTATTTTAGATGCCGCTAAAGAAACTGGTTCTGAAATTATAATCGACGATAAACTTCCTAAAGAGCTTAATGATATGGCTGCTACATTAGTTAAAGTAAAACAAATGAAGCCAGATGTATTGGTTGTATCAGGTCATACAAAAGGAGCTTTAACAGCAATAAGACAAATTTCAGAAATGAAAGTTGACGTTCCAATGTTAGCAATGACACACTGTGATGCTGCAAAATTATCAAAGCAACATGGTAAAAACTCACAATATGCATTATGCGCTTCACAATGGCATAAAACATTAACTTACAAAGATGATTTCTTTAAAGATGGTATGACATATGCAGCAGATTTTGAAAAAGAATTTGGCTATGATCCACCATATCAATCTGCAGAGTCTTCAGCTGCACTGTTAGTATTTAAAGATGCTTTTGAAAGAGCAAATACTTTTGATCAGAAAAAAGTAAGAGATGCTCTTGCTGCAACTAACATGCAAACATTCTATGGAAATATTAAATTTGCACCTGGTGGTCAAAATGTTGACAAACCAATGGTACTTTTCCAAGTAATGTGTGATGATGCTGGTAAGTGTGAAAATAAAGTTGTTGCTCCATTAAAATGGGCTTCAGCTGAGTTAATACACCCAGTACCAAAGTGGTCTGAAAGATAAAAAAAAATAATTAAGCCCCCTAGAAATAGGGGGCTTTTTTTTATAGAAATCAAAATTAAATTATGGATTTTTTAGTATTCCAATATCCAATGATAACCATTCAAGCATGTCTTGATGGACTTTTACTCGGAATATTATTTGCGTTAATTGCTTATGGAATGGCACTGCAATGGGGTGTGATGAATATAATAAACATTGCACAAGGAGACCTTGTTATATTGGGTGGTTACATTGCATATTTTATGTATCTCTATGGTATTCATCCAGCCTGGGGAGTAATTGTCTCTCCTATAATTATGTATTTTGTTGGAATTGCGATTTACAAACTAGTTATAAATAAAGTTGTCGATAGAGATCTCTTCATCTCAATATTAGCAACCTTTGGAATTAGCATTCTTTTTATGCAGTTAATGAACTTTGCATTTGGTGCAGATGTTGTATTGGCTAACTCAGGATATGGAACCACAATGTTATTTGATAATAATGTTGTTTTACCAAACTCTAAAATATTTTCTGCTTTTATCAGTATTATCTTTGCAATTTGTTTAGTAGTTTATATGAAAAGATCGAAGCTTGGACGTGCAATTAGAGCAACAGCTCAAAATGCTAGAGCTGCAAAGATATTAGGTGTTGATACTGAAAAGGTTTACGCAGCAACATTTGGAATAAATGCTGCATTATGCGGTGTAGCTGGAGCATTAATTTCAATAACATTTACGATCCACCCTTATATGGGATTACCTTACACTATAAGATCATTTATGATTGTTATAGTTGCAGGATTAGGAAATTTACCTGGAGTAGCAATGTCAGGTATGGGATTAGGAATATTTGAAGAATTTGCAGATTATATTCTTGGTACAGAATTTAGAATAGGTTCAGTCTTCTTATTATTAGTTTTAATTTTAGTTTACAGAAGATTTAAACTTTCAAGAAAAAGAGAGTACTTGAAGTGAGAAAAGTTAAAATTAAAGACGATAATGGCAAACTGATAGAAATAGATATTGAGAAATTTAAAAAACATTTAGATGAATATCATTCAACAGGATCTAGTCTTCATGAAGAAAATGGACATTATTTTACAGTTGATAAAGATTTTAGAGATAAAATAGAGAATTTATATGAACAAAAATAGTTGGATTTTGTATATAGGAATTTTGGTATTTGGTTTAGTTGCACCATTTATTTTTCCGGCTTTTAAAGTTCAATTATCAATTCTGTGTGTATTGATTGTTCTAGCAACTACTTGGAATATCCAAGGCGGTGAAATGGGCTACAACACATTTGGAAATATTCTTTTTTATGGTTTGGGAATGTATCTTTGCGCATCTGTTCAAGTCGGTATGTTTTTTCCATTGGCAGAATGGACAGAAAGTGGTGGTGAAAAAACTTTCGTTCACACACCTTCACAATTCTTTCAAGGCATGGCAGCTGGTCTGGTAGTTGCAGCCGTTGTTCCTACAATTGTTGCAGGACTAATTGGTTATGCAATTTTAGGATTAAGAGGTCATTATTTTGCAATTTGTACATTAGGTTTAGGAGTTGCAGCAGGAGAAATTTCTGGAGGTATTGAAATTATTGGAGCTGGACAGGGCTTTACCACTCCTCCTTTTCCAAACATAGGAGGTCTTGAGGCAAGAGGTGAATTTTTTTATTTTTTAAGTTTTGGAGCACTCGTACTAACTTTCATTGCTGTACGAGCAATTTACACAACAAGGTTTAGATTAATTCTGAATGCAATCAGAGATAATGAAGATAAAGCTGAAGCAATGGGAATTGAGACTATGAAATACAAAATAACTGGATGGATGATCTCAGCTTTCTTTTGTGGTCTTGCTGGTGGGATAATGGGAGGTTTAGTTGGTTATATCGATTCAACGGATGTTGCATTTGATGGAAGAGAAATGGGTGTATTTATGGTTTTAATGGCAATCCTAGGAGGTAAAGGAACTTTATGGGGACCAATTATCGGTGCAACTTTATTTCATTTTTTTAAAGAAGGTTTTTGGACATTCTTCCTTGGTTGGCAATATGTTGCATTAGGAGTTTTAATTGTAGTTATAGTAATTTATTTCCCAGAGGGATTAATGGGCTGGTTAAGAGAAAAATATCCAGAAAGATTTGGTGAAGTTGTCGATGAAGCTGATCGAAAAGCACAGGTAGAGTTAAAATGAGTATTCTAGAAGTTAACAATGTAAGTAAATCATTTGGTGGTGTTAAAGCCAATGTTGATATTTCTATGTCAGTTGATAAAGGAAAAATAGTTGGACTTATAGGACCCAATGGATCAGGAAAAACTACTTTATTTAATTCAATAGTTGGCACCTATCCAATAGATAATGGTTCAATTAAGTTTAATGGAAAAGAAGTATCAGAATTACCTGTTCCAGTAATTGCAAAACTGGGATTATTAAGAACATTTCAACAAACTAGAATTTATGGAAAATTAAATTGTGTAGACAATATGCTTATCAGTCACAAAGGTAGTGATGAAAGTTTGTTTAAAATTTTCTCTAAAATTCCAAAAGAGCTCACAGAAAAAGCAGAAAACTTACTTAATTTTGTTGGATTGTATCAAAAAAGAAAACTCAGGGCAGGTGACCTATCTTTTGGACAACAAAAGTTATTAGAACTTGCAATGGCACTAATGAATGAGCCAGAAATGCTATTATTAGATGAGCCAACAGCAGGTATAAATCCAACTTTAATTAATGGAATTATTGATAGACTAATTAAAGTTAATCAAGATTTTGGAATAACATTACTTGTTATCGAGCACAATATGAGAGTAATTATGCAATTAGCTGAAGACATTTTTTGTCTTGCTCATGGCAAAATGCTTGCAAATGGTACTCCAGAAGAGATTAAAAATGATAAAAGAGTAGTTGATGCATATTTGGGAGCTCAATAATGTCTAATCAATATGAAGTTTTAGGAAAGGCACCTGGTGCAGAAGATCTAAAAAACTTATCTTCTGAAGATACTCATTTAACAATAAAAAATTTGAATGCTGGATATGGTAAAATGGAAATTTTACATAATTTTGATTTATTTGTAAGCAAAGCACAATCATTATGTTTAATTGGCCCTAATGGAGCAGGTAAATCAACAATACTTCACTCAATATATGGATTTACAAATATTTTTTCTGGTAAAATAGAAATTGATGGAAAAGAAATAACAAATTTAACTCCAGCTGAAAAATTAAAGTCGGTTGGTATAGCTTATATTCTGCAAGATAATTCAGTTTTTCCAGATATGACTGTTGAGGAAAATTTGTTAATGGGTGGTTTTATCAAAGATAAAACGGAAGAATCATATCTAGAGGCAGAAAAGATTTTAGATAAATATGAAAGATTAAGGAACAGAAGAAATCAACCAGCAAAAGTTTTATCAGGTGGAGAAAGAAGATTGCTAGAAATATCTAGAGCTTTAGTAATGAAACCTTCAGTTCTTTTAGTTGATGAACCTTCTATTGGATTAGAACCAAGATACATTGATATGGTATTTGAAATTTTGGGAGACTTACAAAAAAATGAAAAAAAAACAATTATTCTAGTTGAGCAAAACGCCAAAAAAGGTTTAGAGTTTTCTGATATTGGATATGTATTAGTATCTGGCCAAACTGCTATAGCAGGAAGAGGTGATGATTTACTTAAAAATGATGATGTTGGACGTCTATTTCTAGGCGGATGATTAATTCAAAATATTTTTTCAAAGGAATTCTTTGTGCAAAAGAATTCGATAGCCCTGCAATTGCTCTTGGTTTAAGCTTTTTAGCAATTGGTGCTTTATTAAAAAATTTAGGTTTTACAATCCAAGAAAGTATTTTTTCTACCTTTTTAACTTATGCATTACCTGGCTCACTTGTGATGGCAGAATCGATTTTGATTGGCGTTTCATTACTTAATTTATTTTTTGCAGTTTGGTTAGTTAATGCAAGATTGTATCCGATGACTGTATCTTTAATGCCATTGTTAAAGCACCAAAGTCAACCAAGATGGAAGTATTATCTTTCATGTCATTTTGTTGCAGTATCTTCGTGGTTAATTCTTAAAAATAATTATAAAGATATTGAAAAAAAATATAGAGTCGATTTTTGGATAGGAATTGGAACTGCAACTTGGTTGATAGCAATTTTTTCAACTATCTTAGGTTATTACTCTGCCGATTTCTTAAATAGAGAAATGATGATTGGATTAGCTATAATTAATCCAATTTATTTTACTTGCACAATGATAGGAGTGATGAAGTCTATACAATTAAATGTTTCAATAATTTTAGGGGCTATCTTAGGACCTTTATTTTATTTTATTAGTCCTGATTGGTGTGTTTTGATTGGCGGGTTTGTAGCTGGAACTGTTGCTTTTGTAATTGGAGAGAAAAATGTCAGCTAATATTGTTTTAATAATAGTTATTACATCTTTAGCTACTTATATCTCTAGGTTTTTAGGAGCTTTTACATCTGAAATAATAGATGAAAATACTAAAATATATAGGTGGTTTAATTATTTAGCCTATTCGACATTGGCTGCTTTAATTTCTAGAATGATAATATTTCCAGCTGGTGCACTTTCTGACAGTAATTATTTGTCTAGATTTATTGTTGTGCTTTTAGCAATAATAATTTTTAAATTAACTAGAAATAATTTAGTTTACCCAACTTTATTCTCTGCTATCATTATGTTTTTATTAAGTAGCTTTACGATATAAATGAAAAAAATTATTTTACTATTGTTCTTGGTTTTAATACCAGGTATTTCAGAAGCAGCATGTGATGATCCTTTAACTGATGGTGTCGATTATACCAATTGTAGATTTTCAGATGGACAAGATTTACAAGGCAGTTATTTGCCTAACTCAAATTTATCATTTGCAAGTTTTATACAAGTAAATTTTGATAAAAGTATTATGATGACATCAAATTTGTCATTTGGAACTTTTCCAGAGTCAACATTTGTAAGAGCTAACTTATATGAGTCAACTCTAGTTGGTGGAAATTTTGAAAAAGCTAATTTTACAGGAGCAAATATGACAAGAGTTGATTTTATGGGTTCAACATTAATTGAAGCAAATTTTCAAAACGCAAATTTAATGGAAGCTAATTTTACCTCATCAAATATGACCAATGCTAATTTTGATGGAGCAAATTTAATTGGAGCTACATGGACCAATGGTGAAACATGTGGACCAAATTCAATTGGGGTTTGTAACAAATAATTAAATGGATAGCTTAGATACTATTCAAGGGTTTGATATTTCATTTAGTGACTATTCCAAAAGAATAATAAATATTAAAATTGAAGATGAAATTATAGATAAATTAATATTTCCTTTTAAAAAATTTGATATTACAGCTCTTGAATATAAACCTTTTACTAGATTTACACTTGCAAAATCTTTAGACGATTCAACAGGTGGAAAGCTAGGAAAATTTATAAACTCAGTTTTAAGAGATAGAGATACTGGTTGTTTTATTATAGGGCCTAAAAATAAATCCAAAAAAATTGATAATAATTTTCTTATTAAATTATCAACAGCTGTAACACACTTACTTGGTAATCCAAATTTTGATTCAATGGCTGGAAAATATTATGCGAGATTTCATGTTAAACATGAGGACAATAGCGACTCATATCTTAGAAAAGCATATACTAATATGGATCTCCATACTGATGGAACTTACGTCAAAGAAAAAACTGATTGGTTGTTAATGTTAAAAATGGAAGAAGAAAATGTTCAAGGAGGTGAAACTGCAATGTTACACCTTGATGATTGGGAACATTTAGATGCCCTAACTAATGATAAAGTTGGAAAACAAAACTTTATATGGGGTTCCCCAAAAAGTAAAAATGTTGATTACAAGGTGGAACATCCTGTTTTTTCAGAAGACAAAAATGGAAAACCACAAATTTCTTACATAGACCAATTTCCTGAGCCCAAAAATATGGAACAAGGACTATTTCTACAAAAATTGTCAGACTCTTTAGAGGGAAGTCAAAAAAAGATTGTAATGCCTTTACCAGTTGGCTTTTCAGTAGTTGCAAATAACTATTTCTGGCTTCATGGTAGAAAACCATTTGTAGAAAATAAAAAATTATCAAGAGAATTACTAAGAATAAGAGGTTCTTTTTTTACTAATTAATTAATTTTAGTGATAATAATCACTTAGTTTATCATGAAAATCGGATTTATTGGTACAGGACATATCTCAAAATCAGTAATCAACGGAATACTGGGATCAAAATTAAAAATTAAAAAAATAATTGTTTCAAAGAGAAATTCAAAAATTTCAAGTGAACTTAAAAGAAAAAGCAAAAAGATAAAAATATCTAATGATAATCAGGATATTATAAATCAATCAAATTGGATTTTTTTAGCAGTAACACCAACGATTGGAAAAAGTATTCTTCCAAAACTAAAATTTAAAAAAGGTCAAACGATAATAAGTTTTATATCAACTATAAAAATGACTGAATTAAAAAAATATATTAAAGTTAAAACTAAGATTATTAGAGCAATTCCTTTGCCTCCAATTTCTCTTAGAAAAGGACCAGTACCAATTTTTCCACCAGATAAACAAGTTAGAAATTTTTTTAATAAGCTTGGCACATCTGTTGAAATAAAAAATGAAAACCTATCACTAAATTTTTGGTCAACTTCATCAATGATGGCACCATTTTATGAGTTACTACAAACCCTTAGTGAATGGTTAGTAAAAAAAGGAATTAATAGAAGTGACTCTCAAAAGTATATAACCTCTTTATTTATTGCTTTATCTGAGGATGCAAAAATTAATTCAAATAAAGATTTAAAAGTACTTGTTAAAAATTCACAAACCCCAAAAGGTTTAAATGAACAAGCTGTTAAAGAATTAAGAAAACTTGGATTTTATAAATCTCTCAATAAAACAGCAAACAGCATCTTGAATAGATTAAAAAAAAGTAAGTAAAATGTCTGATAATATCCTACAGGTAAATAATCTTACAAAGTTATTTGGAGGACTGGCCGCAGTATCAAATTGCTCATTAAATATTAGATCAGGCTCAATAACTGGAATAATTGGCCCAAACGGTTCAGGAAAAACAACATTATTTAATTTAATAGCTGGAAATTTAAAATCTAATGATGGAGAGGTAATATTTAATGATGAAAATATAACTGATGTACCATCACATGAGTTGTTTGGCAGAGGATTATTAAGAACCTTTCAGATTGCACATGAATTTTCAAACTTAACAGTTTTAGAAAACTTAATGATGGTGCCATCAAATCAAAGTGGAGAAAATTTATTAAATGCACTTATTAAACCTGGACTAGTTAAAAAAGAGGAAAAAGTTATTAGAGAAAAAGCCTATGAGGTTGTAGATTTTCTTAATTTAACACATTTAGCTAATGAAAGAGCTGGAAACCTATCAGGAGGTCAAAAAAAATTATTAGAATTAGGACGGACTATGATGGTTGATGCAAAATTGGTTTTACTTGATGAAGTGGGAGCTGGAGTTAATCGAACACTTTTAAAAGATCTAGGAACTGCAATATTAAAATTGAATAAAGAAAAAAATTACACTTTTTGTATGATAGAGCATGATATGGATTTTATAAGCAGAATGTGTGATCCAGTAATAGTAATGGCAGATGGTTCAGTTTTATTTGAAGGAACATCAGAAGAAGTCAAAAAAAATGAAAAAGTAATTGAGAGTTATCTTGGAAAGTCAAACTTAACAAAAAAAGAAAATTAATGGCATACTTTGAAGGAACAAAAATGACTGCAGGTTACGGGGATGGTCCTGATATTATTAGTTCATGTTCCATAACTGCCAATAGGGGAGAGATAGTAGCTATTCTAGGTCCCAATGGTGCTGGCAAATCAACAGCCATGAAAGCGATGCTCGGATTATTAAAATTAAAATCAGGCTCTGTAACTTTGAATGGTGAAGATATTTCAAAAATTAATCCTCAAGATCGAGTAAAAAAGGGTATTTCATTTGTTCCACAAACAAGAAATGTATTTGCAGAATTAACTGTTAGAGAAAATTTAGAGATTGGTGGCTTTTTGACAGAAGGGAGTTTAGAAAACAAAATTGAGAGTATTTATAGTTTATTTCCAATCTTGAGTGAAAAAAAATCCCAAGTCGTCGGACAATTATCTGGTGGACAACGTCAGCAAGTCGCGCTTGGAAGAGCTTTAATGAGTGATCCATCAGTTCTTATGTTAGATGAGCCCACAGCTGGAGTTTCTCCAATTGTAATGGATGAATTGTTTGAACATATTATAAAAGTTAAAAAAACAAATGTTGCTGTTATTATGGTTGAGCAAAATGCAAAGCAAGCATTAAGTATTTCAGATCGAGGCTATGTATTGGTAACAGGTCAAAATAAATTTGAGGGATCTGGTAATGATTTACTTGAAGATCCCGAAGTTCGTAGATCATTTTTGGGAGCATAATGGATTTCTTAAATGCAATAATTGTACTTTTTAATTTCACAGTAATACCAGCTTTAGCTTATGGTTCACAATTAGCTTTAGGTGCTATTTTTGTTACTTTAATTTATGCAGTTTTAAGATTTGCTAATTTTGCAACCGGAGACATGATGTCTTTTGGAACAATGTTTGCAGTTATTCTAACATATTATTTTCAGTCCTTAGGTTTTGGATTAGGTGTTCTACCAACAGCACTTTTAACAATTCCTTTCGCCATCCTTATGATGATTTTATATATGTTAATCATAGACAAATTTGTTTTCAGTTATTACAGGATAAAAAAAAGTCCTCCAGTTCAGTTTGCAATGGTTAGTGTAGGGGTAATGTTTGTCACTCAAGCCTTAATTAGAATAATCATTGGACCATCTGACAGAAGATTTTTAGATGGTGAAAAATTTATAATTAAAGCAACAGAATTTAAAGAGATGACTGGTCTTGCAGAAGGTATAACTTTAAAATCAACACAAGCAATAACAATAATCATAACCTTAATTGTTGTTTCAATAATGTTTTGGTTTTTAAATAGAACTAAAACTGGAACAAGTATGAGAGCCTATTCAGATAATGAAGATTTAGCATTATTGTCTGGTATAGATCCTAAGAGAGTTGTTTTGATAACATGGGTAATCGCAGGAATTTTGGCAACTATTGGTGGAGTATTATACGGTTTAGATAAAAGTTATAGACCTTTTGTTTATTTTAATAATATGCTTCCAATATTCGCCGCAGCAATTGTTGGAGGAATCGGAAATCCATTTGGAGCCTTCCTAGGTGGATACGTTATAGCTTTTGCAGAAATATTTGTAACTTACGCATACAAAAGATTTATTTCGTATCTATTACCTGAACATCTTGAGCCAGACTCTTTACTCCAGTTATTATCGACAGATTACAAGTTTGCAGTTTCATTCTCAATTTTAGTAATTGTTTTATTAATAAGGCCGTCAGGTATCTTTAAAGGAAAAGTAATATGAGAAATTATAAAAATGTCATCGCCGCATATTCAATCATGATATTTTTAATAATTTTAGTTGGGATATTTCAATCCTGGTCTATTGCATTAACTATTTTAAATTATTGTTTAATTTCTGCAGTTATGACAATTGGAGCAAATATACAATGGGGTTATGCTGGATTAATTAATTTTGGGATAATGGGATATACAGCATTAGGAGGACTAGCTGTAGTCTTAGTTTCGGTTGAACCAGTCAAAAAAGCTTGGCAAGTTGGAGGTTTAAATATTTTAGCTTGTATATGGATAATTGTTGCAATTATCTTTGTAGTTAAATTTATACTTAACAGATTTGATAAATCTAAATTAAGAAATTACTCAGTAGCCTCTGTAATTTTAGGTGGAATAATCTTATTAAGAGTTACTGCTGCACCAGGAATAGAGGCGATAGAGTCAGTTGATCCAGCAAGGACAGGATTTCTCGGTGGCATGGGATTACCCGTTTTATTTTCTTGGATTGTCGGTGCGCTTTTGGCTGGCAGTTTAGCATTTGTCATAGGAAAGATTGCATTAGGTCTTCGTGCAGATTATTTAGCTATTGCAACATTATTAATAGCAGAAATTATCGTTTCAATTATTAAACATGAGGAATGGTTGGCAAGAGGTGTAAAAAATGTAATAGGATTAAAAAGACCAGCACCATACGAAATAGATCTACAAACTTCAGAATGGTTTATAAATTTAGTTACAAAATTTAATTCATCAAAATTAAATTTGATTAATTCAATCTCTGATAAGCAAGAAGCTCTAAATCAAATGGTTATTGATGCATCCTCAGTTTATGTAAAATTATGTTTTACAGGTTTATTTCTTACTGTTGTCATTATATTGTTAATTGTGACTCAGAAAGCCCTTTATTCACCTTGGGGAAGAAAAATGAGAGCTATAAGAGACAATGAAGAGGCGGCAAGTGCAATGGGTAAAAATATTGTTAAAGAGCATCTTCTTATTTTTATTTTGGGATCTGCAATTGTTGGCTTAGCAGGAGCTATGATGGTTACAAATGACGGTTTGTTTACACCAGGTAGCTACAGACCTATGAGATATACTTTTGTAATTTGGGTCATGGTTATAGTAGGTGGAACAGGAAATAATTTCGGGGCAATATTGGGGGGATTTGTAGTTTGGTTTTTATGGGTCGAAGCTGCTCCAATTGCATTATTTTTAATTAATTTGTTTACATCCCATCTCCCAGAAACTAATGCAGTTAGAGTTCACTTAATTGAAAGTGCACCATATTTTAGATTCTTAGTTATTGGAATTGGTTTACTTTTAATAATGCGTTATAGACCACAAGGAATTATTCCGGAAAAAATTATTAAACAATAATGTATTATATTTTATTAGGTATTGTTTTAGGA
>CACGOO010000002.1 GCA_902574685.1 uncultured Pelagibacteraceae bacterium
CCAATGGATGTTAAAAGAGGGATTGATGCTGCTGTAGATCATGTAAAAAATAAATTAATTTCATCAGCTAAAAAAGTAAAAGATAGCGATGAAATTGCACAAGTTGGAACAATTTCAGCAAACGGTGATAAAGAAATTGGTGCAATGATTTCAAAAGCTATGCAAAAAGTTGGTAATGAAGGAGTAATTACTGTTGAAGAAGCAAAAGGAATTGAAACAGAACTTGATGTAGTAGAAGGTATGCAATTTGATAGAGGTTATCTTTCTCCTTATTTTATTACAAATGGAGATAAGATGACTACAGAGTTAGAAAATCCACTAATTCTTCTTCACGAGAAAAAATTAACAAATCTTCAACCAATGGTTCCGTTGCTAGAGGCTGTTGTACAAGCGGGTAGACCATTAATGATAATTTCAGAAGATGTCGAAGGAGAGGCACTAGCAACACTTGTTGTTAATAAACTTAGAGGTGGTTTAAAAGTTGTTGCTGTTAAAGCTCCTGGTTTTGGAGATAGAAGAAAAGCAATGTTAGAAGATATTGCAATTCTTACAGGCGGACAAGTTATCTCTGAGGATTTGGGTATTAAACTTGAAAATGTTAAACTTAATGATCTTGGTTCTGCAAAACGTGTAAAAGTTGATAAAGAAAATAGTACAATAGTAAGTGGAGCAGGTAAAAAATCCGATATTGAAGCAAGATGTGCTCAAATCAAAGCTCAAGTCGAAGAAACAACATCAGACTATGACAGAGAAAAACTACAAGAGAGACTAGCTAAACTAGCAGGTGGTGTAGCTGTGATAAAAGTTGGTGGAGCTACTGAAGTAGAAGTTAAAGAAAGAAAAGATAGAGTTGAGGATGCATTAAACGCTACAAGAGCAGCAGTTGAAGAAGGTATTGTTGTAGGTGGTGGATGTGCATTGCTTTATGCTTCAAAAGAACTTGATAGTTTAAAAGTAAAAGGCGATGATCAAAAAGCTGGTGTAGAAATTGTCAAAAGTGCTTTACAAGCACCTATTAGACAAATCACAACAAACGCAGGTGTTGATGGATCAGTAGTTGTTGGTAAATTATTAGAAACCAACAAGTCTAGCAATGGTTACGATGCACAATCAGAGCAATATGTTGATATGTTTAAAGAAGGTATTATTGATCCAGTTAAAGTTGTAAGAACAGCACTTCAAGATGCTGCTTCTATATCTGGATTATTAGTAACAACTGAAGCTATGATAGCAGATAAACCGGATGAAAAAGATGCTGGTGGAGCTGGTATGCCTCCTGGAGGAATGGGTGGTATGGGCGGCATGGGTGGAATGGGAATGTAATCCCCATTAATCTCAAACAAAAATTCAAAAAGGGCAGTTTTTACTGCCCTTTTTTTTTGAATTGAAAAAAAATATTTTGAATATATAAGAACGCGCAAATGACAACATCAATACGTAACATCACCATAATTGCTCATGTTGACCATGGCAAGACTACTTTGATTGATAACTTAATGAAACAGAGTGGATCTTTTAGAGAAAATGAAGTTGTTGATGAAAGACTAATGGACTCTGGAGAACTTGAAAAGGAGAGAGGTATTACAATTCTTGCCAAACCAGCTTCCATAAATTGGAAAGATTCTAGAATTAATATTATTGATACACCTGGACATAGAGATTTTGCTGCAGAAGTTGAAAGAGTTCTTAGTATGGCTGATGGTGCATTATTGTTAATAGATTCAGCCGAAGGGGTAATGCCTCAAACTAAATTTGTATTAGCTAAAGCACTTAAACAAGGCCTTAAACCAATAGTAGTTATAAATAAATTAGACAAAGCTGACCAAAGAGCCGATGAAGTTTTAAATGAGACTTTTGACTTGTTTGTCAGCTTAGATGCCAACGAGGAACAATTAGACTTTCCAGTTATTTACGCAAGTGGAAGATCTGGTTGGGCATCTAAAGAAATAGATGGCCCAAGAGAGAATTTAAATCCATTATTAGATTTAGTAATAGATCATGTTAAGCCAGCAGAATTTGACAAGACCAAGCCTTTTGCAATGCTTTCAACTCTTTTATATGCAGATAGTTTTTTGGGTAGAAGTTTAGTTGGTAGAATTTCTCAAGGTACTGCAAAAGCAAACCAACAAATCAAAGCAATTAATCTTGATGGAGAAAAAGTTGATGAAGGAAGGTTGACTAAAATATTTAGATACGAGGGGACAAAAAAAGTACCAATAGAAGTTGGCGAAGCTGGAGATATTGTAGTTATCGCTGGATTAGAAAAAGCAAATGTTGCTGATACCATATGCGATACTGAGGTAGATACACCAATACAAGCAACCCCAATTGATCCACCAACGATGTCTATCAAAATAACAGTAAATAGTTCTCCATTAGCTGGCACTGAAGGTAAAAAACTTACAAGTACTCAAATTAGAGAGAGGTTAGTTCAAGAAGCTCAGAATAATGTCGGAATTTCTTTTTCAGAAAATGAAAACAAAGACTCATTTGAAATAAGTGGAAGAGGCGAATTAATGTTAGAAATATTATTAACACAAATGAGACGTGAAGGATTTGAAATGACAGTAAGCCCTCCTAAAGTTTTATTTCAAAAGAATGATAATGGTGAAAAATTAGAACCTATTGAAGAAATTACTATGGATCTTGACGAAGAGTTCTCTTCTAAAGTTATAGATTCCATGAATAAAAGAAAAGGAAAATTAATAGATCTTAAAGATACTGGAAAAAATAAAAAACGATTAATCTTTCATGCACCAACTAGAGGTTTGATGGGGTACACCAGTAGATTTCTTACTCTAACTAAAGGAACAGGAGTAATAAACAGAATATTCCATTCTTATGGAAAATTTGAGGGAGATATGGAAGGCAGAAGAAATGGTGCATTAATTTCTATGGAACAAGGAAAAGCAGTAGCATTTGCAATTTATAATCTACAGGCCAGAGGAGAAATGTTTGTTACTCATAACGATCCGGTTTATTCGGGTATGATTGTGGGATTGTCACCTAAACCTGGTGATATGATTATAAATGTCATGAAAGGTAAAAAACTTACAAATATGAGGACACAAGGAACAGACGAAAATGTTGTTTTAACTCCAGTTAGAAAGATGTCTATTGCTGAACAATTGAGCATGTTAAATTCTGATGAAGCATTAGAAATTACACCAAATTCATGCAGATTAAGAAAAGCTGTGCTTGATCCTCACGAGAGAAAAAAGCTCTCTAAATTATCAGAAGCTTCTTAAAAAAATTATTATTCAGATTTATTTTTGGTAAATGGCAGCCACTTTTCAAATGCTGATTTAGTAGGTCCGTCATATGGAATTGAGTAAGAGTTTGTTCTCGTCAATACTTCAATACCTTTAGAAAAAACAAAAATAAAAACTATAACAAAAACAATTGTCATGATTTTAAATGGATCAAAATTTTTTGTTTTAAAAACACTAACAGCTTTTGCTTCAGCTCTATGAAATTGTTTAAACGTATAATAAACAGCAAATATTAAACCTATATGAGCAACATATGTCCCTGCCCAACCAAATGCAAAAGTGGCATATGAAAATACGTATAAACTAAATACTGTTGTCCATATAAAACTTAAAACTAATAATATTTGTAGTCTCACAGTTTTGGGAAGTGCTCTTAAATCATTTTTACTATCGTCAAATAGTATATTCGCTGATTCTTTCATCCAATTTTTTATAGACATGATTTATATTTACAATTTTTATTCAGTATTAACAATCGACTAATTGTCCACTAAAAACATTTACTTCGTAACTTTATCCACAATATAAATTCCTAAAGCTACAGCAGGACCTATCCCAAATGCAAATATTATAGTGCCCAAACCAACAGTTCCTCCCAAATACCAACCAGATATAACAGCTGAAATTTCCAAAGTAGCTCGAATTAAAGCAATAGGAAGTTGAGTTTTTTTTGTTAGACCTGTCATCAATCCATCTCTAGGACCAGGGCCTAAATTTGCAATTAAGTATATCCCACTTCCTAGACCGACAAGTAAAACAGAAAATACAGCAAGAATATATTTTGAAGAAATAGCTAAAGGAGGATCAAAAAGAAAAAGTGTCAAATCGATTATCGCTGCTATAATTAAAATATTTAGAATTGTACCTATTCCTGGTTTTTGTTTTAGTGGAAACCAAAACCCTAAAACAATAATACTTATTATGAATGTAGATAATCCGATCGAAATATTTAATTTGTTTGATAAACCTTCTGCAAGAACAGACCATGGAGAATTACCAGTAGTAGAAACTAATAAGAGACCCTCTCCCAACCCAAATAAAGATAAACCAACACATAAAAGTAAAAAAGTTCTAAATTTAGGTTTAAAATTTAAAGGTTTTTCTGAGCTCCAAGATTTTGAGGGTATATTTTTTATGGTTAAAAACATAATTCTTTAGACTATTTATCTTTTAAACGTAAAAATTCTATATAAAGTTCAAACAAGTTAATTAAAATAACGTGAAGTAATGAGAAAATTCTTAGTAATATTGTTAGTTTTATCTCCTCTTTTTTTGCAAGCACATACTGATCACTATAAAAATTATTCAAATATAGAAATGGAGATATTTAAAGATGATGAAAAAATTGGAGAAAGTATTTTCACATTTAAAAAAGAAGAAAATAAATTTATTGTAAAAAATACAACTAATTTTGAAGTGAAATTATTGGGTGTTACAGTATTCTCTATAAATAGTAGAGGTACTGAAGAATATATTGGAGACCAATTAATTTCATTTAACTCAGAAACATTTCAAAACAATAAGAGAAAATATGTAAATTTAATTTTTGATGAAAAAAAAGAGAAGTTTATAATTGATGGATCATCATATAAGGGTGAGGCGGATAGAGAAAATATAATCGGTCATTGGTGGAATCATAGAATTTTACAAACTGAGACACAAATAAGTCCATTATCTGGAAGTGTAAAAAAACAAAACATAGAATTTTTAGGAAAAGAAAAAATTAAACTTTATAATAAAGAATATGATGTAGAACATTTTAGACTTTTTTCTACCAACTCAAATCTACCTGATGATAAAAAATTAAATTTTGAAATATGGTACGATAAAAAAAAAGCATTGATTATAAAAGTGGCTTATAAGAGAATGGGTCTATGGGAATATAGACTAAAAAAAATTCAATAATTATTTTCCTGCTACTGTCATTTGATTAATCAACAAAGTAGGAGCATTTGTTGAGTACTTCATCTCTAAATCATTTGCCAAAGTAATATTCTTAAACATTTCCTTAAAATTCCCAGCTATAGTTATTTCACTTACTGGGTAAGTCAATTCTCCATCCTCAACCATAAATCCCGAAGCTCCAACTGAGTAATCTCCAGTAATGATATTTCCTCCATGGCCTATAGTCTCTGTTATGTATAAAAATTTTTTTTCTGAATTTAACAAATCCTTAAAACTTAAGGTACCGTTTTCAAAGTATAAGTTTGTTGTTCCTCCAGATCTACCATTAGATTTTAAATTTAATTTTTTACCATAATAAGTATCAATTAAATAATTTTTTAAAATACCATTCTCAACTAGTTTCAAAGAATTGGTTTCAACACCTTCGCTATCAAAGTTTTGGGAGCCTAATCCTTTTTCAATTTTTGGATCATCGATGATATTAATTGAATTTGGAAAAACTTCAGAATTGATTTGATCTTTTAAAAAAGAAGTTCCTCTTGCAATAGCACTCGCACTAATTGCACTTGCTAGTGTGCTTAATATTCCTTTGGAAATTCTTTTATCGAATATAACGCCAATTTTTTCACTTTTAATTTTTTTTGGTCCTAACTTTTTTATTGCTTTGTCGGCAGCTATTTTTCCAATTTCTTCTGGTTCCATCATATCTTCCAAGAATCTTGTGCTACCAAACTCATAATCTCTTTCCATTGCACCATTAATTCTTGATACAGCTACGCATGAAGATGAAAAATATGAGGTTTTGTATCCACCTAAAAAACCATTACTGTTTGCGAGTATAAAATTATTTTTATTTTCGGTAAAACCAGCTTCAGTATTAACTATTTTTTCGTCCGTTGATGCTGTTTCTTCAACATTTTTTAAAAATTCAATCTTTTTATCATTTGGATAATGCGTTTCATCATAGAGATTAAGGTCTCTTATCTCTTTAGACATTAAATCTTTATCTGGTAACGAATTATTTTCATCTGATGGAGTAATTTTTGTAGCATCAATACAACGTTCTATTAGTTTTTCTAAGTTTGATTTAGATAAATCTGATGAATTAATGCTTGATTTTTTTTTCTCTATATAAGTAGTTAAATTGACAGCAAAACTATCTGCTCTATTTGACTCGTCTAATTTTTTATTTCTAAAACTAACATTTTCTGAAACAGAGTGAATTACTTTTACACCCACATCCGTAGCTCCTAGTTTTTTAGAGTTTTCAATACAATAAGACGCTATATCTCTTAAAAATTCCTGATCCCTTATCATTTAGATTAAAGTTTTGTTCCACCAACAGTCATCTTATTTATAAGAATTGATGGCTGAGCTACTCCTACTGGAACACCCTGTCCAGCTTTCCCACATGTTCCAATACCTGGATCTAATTTCATATCATTACCCACTAATGAAACTTCTTTTAAAATTGATGGTCCATCTCCAATTAATGTAGCACCTTTGATTGGTGATCCAATTTTACCATTATTAATTTCGTATGCTTCTGTGCAGTTAAAGACAAATTTTCCTGAAGTTATGTCTACTTGCCCTCCTCCGAAACTTACAGCAAAAATACCTTTGTCAACTGAACTTATCATTTCATCTTGTGAATATTTACCTGACAGCATCATTGTGTTTCTCATTCTTGGTAAAACCACATGTTTATAACTTTCTCTTCTTCCACTACCTGTTGACTTAGTTCCCATCAAACGAGCGTTTAAACGGTCTTGCATATAGTTTTTTAAAATTCCATTTTCAATTAAAACTGTATTTTCAGTAGGCGTTCCTTCATCATCTATCGTTAAACTTCCTCTTCTTTGATGTAAGGTGCCGTCATCTACAATCGTAACTCCTTCACTGGCTACTTGCTGCCCCATTAAATTATGAAAAGCTGAAGTTTTTTTTCTATTGAAATCTCCCTCAAGACCATGGCCGATTGCTTCGTGAATTAAAATAGCCGGCCATCCAGGACCTAAAACAACTTTCATTTCTCCTGCTGGCGCTGGTTTGCTTTCTAAATTCACATTTGCGATTCTAAAAGCTTCATCACAAACATCTTTCCAGCTTCCATCTTTTAGATAATCATCATAACTTTGTCTTCCTCCAACTCCATAAACACCTGTCTCTTTTTTTCCATTTTTTTCTAGTACGACAGAAACGTTGAATCTGACTAATGGTCTATCATCTTTCAAGACTTGATTATCAGACCTAATAATTTCTATTGATTTATGTTCACCTAAAAAATTTGCAGTTACTTGATTTACAATTGAGCCTTTTGATCTTAAATAGTTATTAACACTGTTCAGCAAATCTATCTTTGAGTCGAAAGTCTTGCTTTCAATAGGATTAATATTTTCGTAATATTTGTTGTTAGTTTTAGGAATTTCATGATTATAGGTCCCTTTTTTTGACTTTAATGTATCTTTTAAATTATCGCTTGATTTTCTTAATGACTCCTTTGAAATATCATTAGAATGAGAGTAGGCAACAACCTCTCCTGTCACAGCTCTGAAACCATATCCTTGATCAGAATTATAAGTTGAACTCTTTATTTTATTATCGTCTAAAATAATAGACTCAGATTTATGATTTTCTAAATATAATTCTCCGTCATCACAATTTTTTAAGGTTTCAGTAACAATTGCTTCAGCTTGCGATGTATCTATATCTGTTTCTTTGAAGAAATTTGACATTTTAAGAATGTAGTAGTGATTAATAATATATCAACTGCTTATTTGGCACATTTGTAAAAATAAAATATTCAAATATAGTTTAATTATGAAGGTTTTTTTTAACAATTCATGCAAAATCTGCAGAGCAGAAATTAATATTTATAAGAAAGAAAACATAGAAAATTTGAATTGGATAGACATAACTAAAAATAAAAATGCTGAATTAGAAACAAAAAAAACTGATAAAGAGCTTCTAAGAAGACTTCATGTAGAACAAGATGGAAAAATCTATGTAGGTATTGATGCTTTTTTACTTATTTGGAAAAGTATTCCAAAATACAAGTTTCTTTATAAATTTTTTAAACTCCCGGTCATTTACCAATTATTTTATGTCGGATATGAAATTGTAGCGTTTTTTTTGTATTTAAAAAATAGACACCAATTAAACTAATGTTGAATAGCGTATAAAATCTGGGTTACAAAAGATAAAAATATAAAAAAAGAGAAAAATAAAATAAAATACATAACTGTAACCACTCTATTCCTCTTTCTTCTTAAAATAACAAATTTTTTATCATCGAGAAAAGAAATATCTCTATCACCTGGCACTGGATAATCATAACTCCATCTCCATAAAGACGAACCAAATCTTTTATCTAGTTTATTGTAATAATTTACCCAAGCCAAAGACCACATAAACATTAAAAATAAAAATGTTAAAACTAAAAAAGTTGAGAACATAAATATATTAAATTATATTAAATTTTTTTTATATGTCTATCTGGGGAAGTTTAATTGGTGGGATGATCGGTTTTTCTTTAGGAGGGCCGTTTGGAATGCTATTAGGTTCCTTAATTGGTGGAAAAGTATCAAGATCAAGATCATCATTTAAATCTTTTGCACAACCTCAACAAGTTTTTGCATTAGCTCTTATAGTTTTATCAGCGAAACTGAGTAAAGCAGACGGTCAGGTTAGTAGAGAGGAACTAATAGCAGTAAAAGATAAACTCAAAATTCCAGAACATGAATTAGATCAAGTTGGAAAAATTTTTAATAAAGCTAAAGAAGAAAGCACTGGTTACGAGCCATATGCAAAACAAATAGCTCAGATTTATCAAGGAAATATAAATGTATTGGAAGAAGTCATAAATATATTATTTTATATTGCAGAAGCTGATGGAAATATAAGTGATCAAGAATTTAGAATGATACAACATGTTTCTCAATTATTTGGTCTTAGTAATGCCCAGTTCAATGGAATAGTTGAGGGTAGAAAATCATCAGATAAACTCAATCCATATGTGGTATTAGAGAGCAAACCTGATGATAATCTTACAGATATTAGAAAAAGATATTTAAAATTAAGCAAAGAACATCATCCTGACTTACTTCTAAGTAAAGGAGTTCCTCAGGAAGTTATTGAGGAAAGTAAAAAGAAAATGAGAGCTATTAATTCAGCCTGGGATCAAATCCAAAAGCTAAAGAGTAATTAAAATTGCTCAGATTCTGTTGATCCTTCCATTGCTGTTGTGGAGCTCTTTCCAGAACTTATTGTATTGGAAACTGCATCAAAATAAGAAGTGCCAACTTCTCGTTGATGTTTAACACTGGTATATCCGTCTTTTTCTCTAGCAAATTCATTTTGTTGTATTCTAGAGTAAGCAGTCATACCTTCCTTTTTATACTTTTCTGCAAGCTCGAAAATAGCAATATTTTGCGTATGGAAACCTGCTAAAGTTATAAATTGAAATTTATATCCCATCATTCCAATTTTAGTTTGAAATGTTGCAATCTCATCATCAGATAAATGTTTCTTCCAATTAAATGATGGAGAGCAATTATAAGCCAACATCTTTCCAGGAAATTTTGCATGTATTGCATCTGCAAACTTTTTTGCTTCTTCTAAATTAGGTGTTGCAGTTTCACACCATATTAAATCCGCATAAGGTGCATAAGCTAACCCCCTTGAGATTGCTTGATCAATACCATCTTTTACATAATAAAAGCCTTCAGGTGATCTTTCTCCTGTTAAAAACGGTTTGTCATTTTCATCAAAATCGTTTGTTATTAGTTTCGCAGCGTTGGCATCTGTTCTTGCAAGAATAATGAGAGGAACGTCGGCAATATCAGCTGCCAATCTTGCTGCTTTTAGATTTCGGACCATGGTTCCAGTAGGAACAAGTACCTTACCACCCATATGTCCACATTTTTTTTCACTAGCTAGTTGGTCTTCAAAATGAACTCCGGCTGCGCCAGCTTTTATAAATTTTTTTGTTAGCTCAAATACATTTAACGGCCCACCAAATCCTGCTTCGCCATCTGCAATAATTGGCAACATGTAATCAGTTTTTTCGCTGCTTTTCATATCTCCATCTGCAATTTCCATATGTTGAATTTGATCTGCTCTAATTAAGGAATTATTCATAGACTCAACTAATTTAGGCGCGCTATCATAAGGATATAGAGATTGATCAGGGTACATTTCACCAGCACTATTTGCATCTGCTGCAACTTGCCAACCACTTAAATAGATCGCTTTTAAACCTGCTTTTGCATGTTGAACAGCTTGGTTTCCAGACAAAGACCCAAGTGTGTTTACATATGGCTCTGTATTCAACAATCTCCAGAGTTTTTGAGATTGCTGTTTACACATTGAATACTCAATTCTAATAGATCCTCTTAGCCTTTCTACTTCATCTGGCTTATAATCCCTTTGTATTCCTGCAAATCTTTTCAACTCGTACGAGATTTTCTCGGCTGACATTATTCCCCCTTTAAAAAAACTAATTCTTTTTACTTTTCGTTATATTCTTCTGTAAACTCATTCATTCCACTTGATCCCCAATCGCAGTGGTCATCTCTTAAATAAACCCCTCTGCTTCTATGCTCTTGGTGCTCTTGGTGATTTGTAGTTTGAGAACTAGTTTCAATGTTTTTTATAGTATTTTTGTCCATGTAAACTTTATAATTTACAATATTTACAAAATCCATTAAAAATGTTAAAATTCTAGTAAATACAATAAATTTTTTGTAAATAATAATTTACAAAGTTTACAAATAGTAAATGAGTCAAGTAGAATTAAACATTGGTCCAAAAATAAAAGCTTTTAGAAGACAGCTGGGTATGCAGGCAAACAAACTAGCCTCACAACTTAACATTTCACCAAGTTATTTAGCTTTAATCGAGGGTGGTAAAAGAAAAATTGACGGGGAATTACTTTTAAAAATTTGTGAGGAGTTAAGCATCAACATTAGCGATCTAACAAATAAATCAGATATCAATATGGTCAACACAATTTCAGAATTGCTTGATGATCAACTTTTTGAAGATTTGGATATAGTTGGTCCAGAAGTTAAAGATCTAGCAAATAGTAATCCAAAAATTGGTAAAGCTCTAATAAGATTAGGAGACATTTTGAAAAAAAAAGATCATGAATTGGTTAACAAAATTGAAAAACTTTCAGGAAAAATTGTTGATAATAGAAAAAACTCCTTTCCTGGAGAAGTAATTTCAGATTTTTTACAAGAAAATAGAAATTTTTTTCCAAAACTAGAGGAATTTGCAAATCAAATCTTTGAACAAATAAAACAAAATAATAGAACAAGATATATTGCTTTATGTGATTATTTAAAATCAGAGTATAAAATTGAAGTACAAGATATAATTCCTGAGGAAGGAAAACCCTTTTCAAAAATTTATGATAACAAAAATAGAAAGTTGCTATTGTCTGATTATTTGTCTTTGGAAACAAAGAAATTACATGCTGCAGCTCAAATTGCACAAGAGGGGGCTAGTGACATAATAAATTCTTATCTTGATACTTTTAATTATCCAAATGAAGAATCGAAAAAATTAACAAAAGTTGCTTTATTAAATTATTGTGGTGCAGCAATTTTAATGCCCTACAAATTATTTCATTATGAATGTAAAAAACTTAAATATGATTTAGAGTTATTGCAAAATACTTTTGCAACTTCGTTCGAACAAGTCACACATAGAGTAACATGTTTGAATGATCCAAAATTACCTGGGGTTCCATTTCATTTTTTGAGAGTTGATGTAGCTGGTAATATTTCAAAAAGATTTTCATTGTCAGGTATAGAAATACCACGTTATGGCGGTGCTTGTCCTCGATGGAATGTATATTCTGCTTTTTCTAGACCTGGTGTTATACAGGCTGCAGTAAGTAAAATGACTAATGGTGAAAAGTATGTATGTATAGCAAGAACTGTTGAAAAAGGTATAGGAAGATATGGACAAAAAAAAAGTATGTTATCTATTGGACTTGGATGTGAAGCCAAATATGCAAGAGATTTTGTTTATACGGAAAACTTAGATTTGAATGATAAAAAATCAGAGATACCTGTAGGGGTTTCATGTAGAACTTGTGATAGACTGGATTGTTCTCAAAGAGCTTTTCCACCATTGCATAAAAAATTTGATGTAGACATTAATTCTAGAGGAGTATCTGTATATGTCAGTGATTAAAAAATATGTAAGTTTTATAATTATATTTTTATTTGTAAGTACAAATAATGTGTATTCAGACAATTTAAATATATTGTTTAAAGAATTGCTTAATGCAAAAAATTTACAACAAGCAGAAAAGCTAGAGGATCAAATTTGGAATAAATGGACAAGACACCCAAACAATGATTATCTGACGAACAAATTAGAGAACGGAACTTATTCCATGTACCATCAGCAGTATAGAATGGCATTAAAACTATTTACAGATGTGATTAATGAAGACCCAAAATGGGCGGAGGGTTGGAATAAGAGAGCAACATTACTATTTATATTGGGGGATTATGAGAAATCGTTAGATGATATTGAAAAAGTTTTAGATCTAGAGCCAAGACATTTTGGAGCATTATCAGGACGAGCGCAAATATACTTAAGCTTAAAGGAATATGAAAAAGCAGTTGATGACTTGAGAAAAGCAAAATCTATTTATCCATTAATCAAAAGTGGGGAAAATATTAAGTTAATCGAAAAAATTATCAAAGACCAACAAATTTAATTGTTCTTTGATCTTTTTTTTGCAATCAGCTGGGTTAATGAATCTACCATTAAATCTGAGGCTTTAAAAATTTCACTGGGTTTAAATTCATGTGAAATATTTTTTTCTTCATTTGTTTTATCTTCAATGACTATACCTTCATTTGGAGAATTATTTTTAATATAAATTAGTATTAACCACTCATCATCAATTGTCTCATCCCATTTTATAAATATCTCTCCGGTTTCGAATCTTCTGTCTATGCATCTTAAGATAGACATATGTTTAGTTATATATCTTTTGTTAAGTTGAAAAACTAAACTATTCGCACTTCTGTAAAAGCTTTCAAGTGCAAACTCAATTTTTTGCCTAGCTAAAGTATACTCCCTTTCTCTTTGAAGTAATTTTGCTCTATCGTCTCCTTCTTGTGTTTCTACGCCTAACGCTTCAACTCGTTCTCTTATTTTCTGATCTCTTATTTGTTGATATTTTAATTTTAATTTTTCGATACGCTCTTGTAATCCTGAATAATCCTCTCTCTTTTCTCTTAAAGCTAATTTTTCTAGTTGTTCTAATTCTTTTACCTCTCTTATTCTAAACTTTTCTATTTGTTTTTCTAATTTTAATTCTTGCAAAAATTTCTTTTGTCTCTCCGCCTGCTCTTTTCTTAGTATGGCCTGCTCTTTTCTTAAAAATAATTTTATATCTTTTGCTCTTTCTCTTTCTAATTTTTGTTCTTGTTTTAGCTGAATTTCTTTTTCTTTTAGGAAGGCAGCTTCATCTGCTTTCTTCTGTTTTTCAATTTCAATTTTTTCTTTTTCTGCTTGCTCAATTTTCTCTAGTTTAATTTGTCTTTTTTCCTCAGCTCTTATCTCTTTAAAACGAATTAATCTTAATTCTATAGTTTGAAAAAATTTTTGTATTATTTTATCAATCACTAGTAAATTAAAACTAAATTTGAAAGAAAACTTATTTTTTAAATCTTCCTCAAGTCTGACCGTTCTTGAAATAATACCCTTTTCAGAACTTGTCTTTAACTTAACTTTTTTTATTTTTTTTTGCTGATTTGATCTTCTTGTTATTGTTTTCTTTAATTTAGATCTTTTTTTTTTTAATTTTGATTTGATTTTTTTTTTTGATTTTTTAGCTTTTATTTTTAGACTTTTTTTTTTAGTTTTTTTTTTAGTTTTTTTTTTCTTTTTTTTCATTTAAGAAATACAGCTTTATCAGCTAATTTTTAATAAATATAGTCTCTAGTATTAGGAACAGATCTTATATCTTTAGTTAGCTGAAGTTGAAATACAACTTGATCTCCCCATTTAAAAGCCATTTCACAACTTGTAAGATAAAATTCCCACATCCTTAAAAATTTTTCATCAAACATTTCTAAAACTTCTTCTTTTTTTGATAAAAATCTTTCTTTCCAGTTTCTTAAAGTGTGGGCATAGTGCATCCTTAAAATCTCTATATCTGTCGCTATCAGTCCAGAATCCTCTATTGGCCTCGCTATTTCGCTCAAACTAGGGGTATATCCGCCGGGAAATATATATTTTGTTATCCAAGGCTGTGGGTCTCTAGGTGGAAGATTTGATCCAATTGTATGTATCAAAGCTACTCCATCCTTTTTTAACATTTGAGATACTCTATTAAAATAGGTTTGATAGAATTTTTTGCCAACATGTTCAAACATTCCAACACTGACTATCCTATCAAATTTTTCATTCAATTGTCTGTAATCTATTAATTTAAATTCAACTTGATTATCTAAATTTAATTCTTTAGCTTTTTCTTGACTGTATTTTAATTGATTTTCTGAAAGTGTAATTCCAGTAACCGAAGCTTTTGTTTTTTTTGCAATGTCAATTGCAAGTGTTCCCCAACCAGATCCAATATCTAAAACTTTTTGGTTAGGCTGTATGTGAAGTTTTTTTATTATGTGATCAATTTTATTTTCTTGAGCAGTTTCCAAGGTATCATTCTCATTTTTGAAGTATGCACATGAATATTGTCTTTTTTTATCAAGAAACAAATCATATAATTTTTCTGAAATATCATAATGGTGTGCAACATTTTGTTTAGATTTAACAATTTTATTAAAACTTGTTAAATATTTTAAAGTTCCCTTTATTTTATTTAATATCTTTCCATAAATATTAATATCTGCTCTTCCAATATTTTTAAAAGCTATATCAAGAAATTCCGTCAAGGTTCCATTTTTTAATCTTAAAGAGCCATTGGTATATGCTTCACCAAAATATAAATCAGGATGGAAAAGTAATTTTTTATGCAAACTTTTGTCTAACAATTGTAATTCTATAGGAATTTCTTTCAAAGGCTTTCCTATAACATATCTGTTAGAATTATAATCTATTAAGATAAAGCCATCTTCTTTGAATAAATCATTTAAAAAATTTATAAGTTTCATTATGCTGCTTTTAAGTGCTTAAAGTCAAAATCAAGCTTTTGAAATTCATCAAAAAATATTTTTTTTTCGTTTTCATTTAATAACTTCAATGGTGGAATTAAATTCTGGTAGTCCTGATCAATTTGCGCCATAAAAGTATGTAATCCAGAGATTAAATTAAATTTATCGAAAATGCTTCTTACTAAACACAACTTTTCGTTTGAAGATTGATCTGATCCATTTTGAAATTTATCGTAAACATCTCTTGCTAAAACTGAAGTAACATTTGTTGTTGCTGTAATTATTCCAGAGCAACCTAATTCAAGTCCTTTCAATAATTTTGACTCTGAACCTGGCATTACTGAAAAATTATCTATTTTCAAATTTTCATACAAGTTATAAGAACTGTCTTTTACTCCAACTATTTGACTTGGAAATTTTTTTACTAGCTCTTCAACACAATCAATACTAAATTTATATCCTGAGAGTTTTTCGAAATTATATAAAATTATTTTACATTCATTAATTTCATCTATTATTCTTGAGTAAAAATTAATCACATCGTGATCACTATACTTATAATAGGCAGGGGGCATAATTAAAAATTTATTAAACCCATTTGATTTGGCTATTTTTATCAAATTAATATTGTCAACTAGCGAATTAAGACCAGTTCCAATTATAAATTTATCCCTATAATTACTTTTTGGTAACAAATTGATTAATTGAATTTTTTCCGAAAGAGATATGAGTTGTGATTGTCCAGTACTTCCAAAAAAAACTACTCCATGGCAACCTTTGTCGATTAGATTTTCAGCATATTTAATCGTTTTTTCACTATTTAACGCCAGATTTTTATCTAATACTGACAATGTAGCTGCATATATTCCATTAATCATAACTTAATTATATGACTATAATTATAGAATAGATTTAAGAAAAAAATAATAAAAAAATATATTCTAAATACTTATGAAAGTTTGTGTTTATCTTAGCTATATAGGTCTTGGAGCAAATTTGTTACATCTAAGTTATGTGCATCAGTTATCTGAAAAGTTTGGACCTATAACAGTTTCTACGTTATGCAAGAATTTGTCGGATGCATTAGAGGATGATCCTAAAATTAAAGAAGTCATAGTAATAGATAAAAAATATAATAAATTTAAGAATATATTTAGTTTTTCATCGGAATTAAAAAAATACAATTTTGATAAAATATTTATTTATTATCCAAGTCCTAGAATATTCATCGCGTGTAAGTTGGCTGGAATAAAAGATATTTATCACTATCCTTTATTTAAAAAGAAAAATCTTCATTTAATCAACGCAGCACAAAAGTTTACTGCGAGTGTATTAAACATAGAGAAATGTCAAACATACACAAAAATTCACATAAATGAAAAAAAACTTAAAAGTGTCTCAACTTATTTTGATAAATCAAAATTTAACATTGTAATAGGAGCTGGATCTTCAGGTCCAACAACAAAATGGGGCACTGATAATTACTCAAATCTAATAAATGAGTTAAATAAACTAAATAAATTTAATTTTTTTATTTTGTGTGGTCCTAATGAAAAATTAATTGCTCAAGAAATAATGGATAAGGTTGAAGGAGATAATATTACAGATCTAAGTAACAAAAATATCTCAGAAGTAATACCTTTTATAGCTTCTGCAGATATGTATGTGGGGAATGATTCATTTGGTTCACATATTTCATCACAATCTGGCAAACCAAGCCTTGTGATTTTATTGGACTCACCAAAAGCATATACGGATTATACTCCTAATCATATTAGAATTATTCCTGAAGGATATGATGTTAATAATATTACACACGGAAGTGAAATTGATCCAAATTTAATAAAGGTCGAACAAGTGTACAAATCAATACTAAGTTATACTTAAACAACCGATTTTAAGACTGTGTCTTTGGCTTGGTTCACTAAAGTAGCAATATTATTTAATTCTGGACTTCTATCTGGATGAATTTTTTTCATAATTTTTTTATAAGAATTCATCACTTCATCTTTTGTATATTTTTTTTTGGGATCTAAATTTAAAATTCTATATGCTTCATCTAAACTCATATTCTGAGATGACATATTTTGATTAAATTGATTAAAATTAAATCTGCCAGAATTTTTTAAAACTCTAAAAAGTCCCCATAATCTAAATAGCTGAAATAAAGAAATACCTGCTTTCGTTTTAATTAAAGGCAAAATAGCCAACATAAATGGTAAGGAAAATATATATCTTCCTGCATATGCCATTATTACCGCTAACAATATTGAAGAAATTATAATAAATGTTCTTACAAATTTTGATATTTTTTTTGTTGAGGTTTTGGCAAACCAATTGAGTAAAATATAAAGAATTATAAAGATTATTAGTATTGCAAAAAAAATATTCATAAATTAATTAAATTTAAATGAAAATACCACAGCTTAAAAAAAAACCAGAATTAAAATCTTGTCACAACGTAACCTGGGAAGACAATTATAGTTGGATACATCAAGAAAATATACTCGAAGTATTGAAAGATAGTTCAAAATTGTTACCAGAGGTGAGAAAATATCTTGAAGATGAAAATGATTATTTTAGTCATCAAATGTCAGATACAAAAGAAATTCAAAAAGTTTTATTCGATGAGATTAAAGGAAGAATTAAACTTGATGATGAGTCTCTTCCGTTTAAGGATGTAAGATACAGTTACTGGACAAAAACAACAACAAAAGGAAATTATTCTATAAAGTTAAGAAAAAAAATTGATTCAGAAGAAATAGAAGAAATTTGGAATGGCGATTTAGAAAAAGAAAAGCTTAAAACAGAATATTTTGGGCTTGGAGACTTAGAAGTTAGCTATAATGATAAATTACTAGCTTATTCATTAGATTTAAAAGGATCTGAATATTATACCATACATATAAGAGATATTAAAAGTCGAGAGCAAGTTGGCGAAAAAATTGAAAATACTAGTGGTGGAATAACATTTAGCTTAGATGACAAATATATTTTTTACTCAAAACTTGATGACAATCACAGACCGAGAGAAATTTACAGGCATGAAATTGGAACTCCTACTATTAAAGATATTCTTATTTTTAAAGAAGAAAGTGAAGCATTTACTGTAGGAATAGGTCTTAGCTCTGATGAAAAATATTTTTTTATTACTTCATCTGATCATAATACCTCGGAACAGTATTATTTTAAAGCAGATGAAATAATTCCCAAACCAAAAATAATTGATAAAAGAAAAAGAGGGATAATATATTCTGTTAATTCATGGAATGGTAATTTTTACAAGCATACAAATGAAGATGCGGAAGATTTTAAGATTGAAAAAACAAATGATTTAGAAAGAAAGGAATGGGAAACATTTATACCTGCACGAGAAGAGGTTTTAATTGGTGGATTAATTTTCTTAAATAATTGGATTATAAGATCTGAAACTTCTAATGCATTATCGAAATTAATATTAAGAAATCCAAAAAATAATGAAGAAGAAGAAATATTTTTTTCAGATGAAAAAGTTATAGTACCTGGTGTTTCGTTAACCCAAAGAAATAGAAATACTGATACCGTTTATTTATCATATTCATCACCAAAAACTCCTGGAAAGACTTACCTATACAATCTTAAAACAAAGGAGAAAAAATTAGTTAAAGAACAAGAGATTCCTAGTGGCCACAATTCTGATGACTACATAGTTGAAAGATTAGAGTGTGCCTCTCATGATGGAAGAATGGTTCCTATTACCATAACAAGACATAAAAAAACTAAATTAGATGGATCTGCAAAGTTATTATTATATGGATACGGATCATACGGAAGTTCTATGTCACCAAGTTTTTCCTCAACCAGAATAAGTTTAATTGAGCGAGATATTATATGGGTAACTTCTCATATTAGAGGTGGTATGGAAAAAGGAATGAAATGGTGGAAAGAGGGAAAATTATTAAACAAGAAAAATACATTTGAAGATTACATTGCTTCTGCAAAATTTTTAATTGAAAAAAAGTTTACGTCTAAAGGTAATATTATTGGAATGGGTGGATCTGCTGGAGGTCTTTTAATGGGAGCCGTTGTTAACCAAGCGCCTGATTTATTTTTGGGTATTGTTATGGCTGTTCCTTTCGTTGACTCGTTGACCACGAACTTAGACCATTCGTTACCATTAACAGTCGGCGAATTTGATGAATTTGGAAATGCTAAAGATAAAAAAGAACACTTTGATTACATATTTTCATATGCACCTTATAACAATATTAAAAAGATGGATTACCCGAACATTTTGATAACAACAAGTCTAAGTGATAACAGGGTATTATTTGATGAACCAGCAAAATTTACTGCAAAATTAAGGGATTACAAAACGGATAACAATTTACTTTTATTAAAAACAGAAATGAATGCAGGTCATGGAGGAAAATCTGGAAGAGATGGAGCAATTGAGGAGATTGCAGTTGACTACGCATTCGCTTTGAAAATAGCTGGAAAATTAAAAACTTGATCTTGAAATATCAAAATTAATTACCATATATACCAAGTTAGTCGCCTAATGGGGCTAGCAATAAATAAACTTGCTTAATTAAAGGAGGATAATATGACAAGTAAGGATCTATCAATTTTCAACTCACTTCGGCCTTTCTCAATTGGTTTTGACGATATGTTTGACCAATTCGAAAGCATGTTGGGCAATGGTGGTTTAAGTATGCAATCAAACTACCCGCCGTACAACATAAGAAGGACTGGCAAAGATAACTACTCAATTGAAGTTGCTTTAGCTGGTTTTAGCAAAAAAGATGTTGAGGTAGAGTTTGAAGATAATCTATTAACTGTAAGAACTAAACAAGTTGATAGAAGTGAAAATAAAAACCAAGATGGAGAGATAATCCACAAAGGTATATCGCAAAGACAATTTGCGAGATCATTTACAATTGCTGATGATGTAAAAGTGAATGGTGCAGAGTTAAAAGATGGTCTTTTAACAATTGCATGTGAAAGGATTATTCCAGACCATAAAAAAAAGAAACTTATTGAAATTAAATAAGTGCCTTGCTTGTGGGGCTAGTCCCCACAAGACTAAATGCATCCGCTAGAACTAAATCCGATAATAACCCCTGATGCATTCACCTCAAATTTTCTTTCGCAAGGAATTCCATATTTTTTTGTTTTGTAGATAAGCATTTCATTTCCGAGTTCATTGACAAAATCTTCTGAAGGTGAGCCTAATTCTAATCTCATCTCATTAACTTCTTTTCCAACGAATTGACCAAATTTTTCATTCTCTTTTTCAGCCACTTCATCAGATTTCTTTTTAATTGTCTGGCATCCAGTTAAAAAAATTATTGTTAATGTGATAAACAGAGCAATAAATTTTTTTGATAAAGTATTATTTTTAAAAGCAATAATCATTAATACATACCTAAAGTTGAATTATGTTAACAATTTGTTCAAAACTTTCATTAAATTGTTTGAATTTAATACAAATTTGAAAAGATAGGAAATTTTAAAGATTATTAAGTTATTGATTTATTATATTAAAGAAATGTTATGGCAACAGACTTAAGAATATCAAATATATCAAAAATATATCCAGGGTGTATAGCTAATGATAATGTATCTCTTCAATTTAAAAGTGGAAAAATATATGCGCTATTAGGAGAGAACGGAGCTGGAAAATCTACATTAGTAAAAATTTTGTCTGGTGTAATAAGCCCTGATAATGGTGAGGTTTTTTTAAATGAAAAAAATTTAAAATTAAGCTCTCCACTCGACGCCAAAAAAAATAAAATTGGAATGGTTTTTCAGCATTTCAATTTATTTGAAACTTTATCAGTATTTGAAAACTTAAGTATAGATGCAACTGAAGATAACAAAAGTTTAAGGTTAAGAATAAACGAAATATTTAAAAAATATAACTTTAGTATTGACCTTGATGTTCCTGTATTAAATTTATCAGCAGGACAAAAGCAAAAAGTTGAGATTATAAGATGTCTTTTAAGAAGCCCAAAAGTTCTAATCATGGACGAGCCTACATCTGTTTTGACTGAGCAAGAAACAGAGGAATTATTTATATCTTTAAAAAAATTCTGTGATGAAGGAATATTAATTATTTACATTACTCACAAACTAAAAGAAGTTTTGTCTTTATGCGATGAAGTTGCAGTAATGCGAAAAGGTAAGGTCGTATCTGTTAGCCAAACACAAAATGAAAAAGTTGAAACTCTCGCAAATAAGATGGTTGGTCAAAAACTAGCGAAAATTAAGAAAAAAATTAATATTTCCAAAAATAAAGATGAGATATTTAAAGTAAAACATTTAAATTTTTATAGCGATGATCCTTTTGAAACAAATTTAGTTAATCTTAATTTTTCTGTGAAGAAAGGAGAATGTTTAGGTATAGCAGGTATTTCTGGCAATGGTCAAAACGAACTCTTTCAAATTTTGAGTGGAGAAATAATTACACCTAATACATCAATCATTTTTCGAAATAAAGAAATTGCTAAACTAAATCCAAAGCAACGACGAGAGTATTTAATGGCTTTTTCTCCTGAAGATAGAATATCTCAAGCAGCTGTACCTGAATTAAAAATATATGAAAATGTAGCTTTAAATAATTTCAAGGCATCTAATTTTTTTGAAAAAGGTTTGGTAAATGAAAGAAAAATTAAGGATCATTCAAAGAAAATATTATCTGACTTCTCGGTAAATACAGACAATGTTGAATTAAAAAGTCAATTTCTATCGGGTGGAAATTTACAAAAACTTATTTTAGGGAGAGAATTAATTACAGCTCCAGAATTATTAATTTGTTACAATCCAACATGGGGGCTCGATGTGGGTGCAATCAATTATATTCATGAAACACTTATAAAAATTAATGATCAAGAAAAATCAACGATTTTAATTTCTACAGATACGGAGGAGTTATTAAAACTCAGTGATAGAATTGCAGTTATTTACAAAGGCAAGCTTTCAAAAATAATGTCTTCAGAGGAAGTCACTCCAGAAAAATTAGGAGTTCTAATGGGAGGAGGTTCCATTGATTAAAATTGAAAAAAGAAATGACGTGCCAATGGCATTATATTTTTTTACACCTTTTATTGCAATCATACTTACAATTTTAGGTGGTGGTATAATTTTTTATATTTTAGGTTTTAATCCAATAGAAGCACTTAAATTTTACTTTATAACTCCAATTTCAAATTTATATGGATTCAGTGAATTGCTACTCAAAGCAACCCCTCTTTGCTTAATTGCTATTGGTTTATCATTTTGTTTTAAAAGTAATAATTGGAATATTGGTGCAGAAGGACAATTAACGTTTGGTGCGATTGTAGGAGGAGGAGTTGCTCTTTTATTTTATAATCAAGAAGGTTTTTATATACTGCCTTTAGTTATACTTGCTGGAGCAATTGGGGGAATGATCTTTGCACTTATCCCAGCAATCCTTAAAACATATTTTAATACAAACGAGATTTTAGTTAGTCTTATGTTGGTTTACGTTTCAAAGCTAATCTTAGATTACTTAGTAGTTGGGCCATGGAGTAATCCTGAAGGTTTTAATTTTCCTGAAACAAGACAATTTAGTGACTCATCTAGAATGCCATTATTATTTGAGGGTTTGAGAATTCATGCTGGTATTTTTTTAGCTCTCGCAGCAGTTATGCTGAGTTGGTTTATTCTTTATAAAACCTATTTAGGCTTTCAGATTAAAGTATCTGGTCTAAGTTTAAAAACTGCTAAGTATGCTGGGTTTAAAGGAAAAACTATGATTTTGGTTGTTTTTATGATTAGTGGTGCTTGTGCGGGATTAGCTGGAGTTGGTGAAATTACTGGACCTATTGGACAGCTGCATAGAATGATATCCCCCGATTACGGTTTTACAGCAATTATTGTTGCTTTTTTAGGTCGTCTTAATCCTTTTGGCATAATTTTTGCATCTTTGGTTGTTGCATTGACATACTTAGGTGCTGAAACGGCTCAAATTTTTTTACAAATACCAAAATATACCGGCCAAGTATTTCAGGGTATGATCTTATTTTTTTTACTCGCATCTGATTATTTGCTTTTTTTCAAAGTTAAAATTTTAAGTTTAAAAAAAAATGAGCTTAGACATTAGTTTTATAGGAATTCTGATAGGATCGATAATGGCGTCATCAGTGCCATTAATACTTGCTGCTTCAGGTGAATTGATTACTGAAAGATCGGGCGTTTTAAATTTAGGTGTCGAAGGAATGATGATAATCGGAGCAATATCTGGTTTTGCTTTAATGGTAATAACAGACAACCTATTTATAGCAATCGTAGGCTCTATGTTATCAGGAGTTATAATTTCATTAATATTTGGATTTTTAACACAATCTCTTCTTACAAACCATGTTGCAACAGGTTTGGCATTAACTATTTTTGGCATTGGTTTATCCGCAATGTTAGGAAAAAATTTTGTTGGTATCCCTGGAAAAGAATTTCCAATTTTATTTTCAAGTTTAAGAGAAAGTATTCCGTTTTTTGGTCCAATATTATTTGGACACTCTATAGTTTTATATTTTGCTTTTGCTTTACCATTTTTAACTAATTATTTTTTGAAAAAAACTAAATTAGGTTTAATTGTTAGAGCTGTTGGTGATTCGCCTGTTTCCGCATCTAATCAAGGTATAAATGTTATTCTAGTTAGATACTGTTGTATTCTTTATGGAGGAGCTATGTGTGGCTTAGCAGGTGCATATCTATCTTTAATATACACTCCACAGTGGATTGAAAATATGACAGCTGGTAGAGGATGGATAGCTTTAGCTTTAGTTGTATTTGCAACCTGGAGTCCTATAAAAGTTTTAATTGGTGCTTTAATTTTTGGTGGGATTACAATTCTACAATTACATATGCAAGCAATTGGGTTTAGAATACCAGTTCAATTTTTAAGTGCATTACCTTATCTGATGACAATAATAGTTTTAGTTGTAATCTCTCGTGACAGTAGAAAAATAAAACTGAATACCCCAACCTCCTTAGGAAGAATATTCTATAAGGAAAAGTAATGTTAGCTATTCGAAAATAATTATTTTTTTTTTTTTGAATTTTGATTAACTTAAAGCTTCACAAAAAAAATTTAGAGGGGAAATTCAAAATGTATAAAAACTTTTTTAGATATTTAATTTCTGCAATTTTTCTACTTGGGTTTAGTGTAAACTCAAATGCGGATTTTAAAGTTGGTTTTGTCTATGTTGGCCCAACTGGTGACCATGGATGGACATTTCAACATCACGAAGGTAGAAACGCTGTAGAGGCAGCTGGAATAAAAACAACATTTGTTGAAAGTGTTCCAGAAGGTGCTGATGCAGAAAGAGTAATAAGACAACTGGCTCAATCTGGCCACGACTTAATTTTTACAACTAGTTTTGGATATATGGATCCAACTAACAAAGTTGCAAAAGACTTTCCAAACGTAAAATTTGAACACGCAACAGGTTATAAAAGAGAGCACTCAAATGTTTCTACTTATTCTGCAAGATTTTACGAAGGAAGAACTCTTTTAGGCCATATTGCTGGAAAAATGACCAAAACTAACACGATTGGCTATATTGCATCTTTTCCAATTCCTGAAGTAATAAGAGGAATTAATGCAATGACTCTTGCTGCACAAAAGGTCAATCCAAATATTAAAACTAAGATTGTATGGGTGTTTACTTGGTACGATCCAGGTAAAGAAGCTGAAGCAGCGCAAGCTTTAATCGATCAAGGTGCAGATGTAATTATGCAACATACAGATAGTACAGCACCAGTTCAAACAGCGGAGAAAGCAGGTGTATGGTCATTTGGTCAAGCAAGTGACATGCAAAGATTTGCTCCTAAATCAATTTTGACTTCTATTATTGATGATTGGGCACCATATTATGTTGAAAGAGCTATTGCTGCAAGAGACGGCACATGGAATCAACAAGACACATGGCATGGATTAAAAGAAGGTATGGTGGCTATGGGACCATATAATTCTGCAATGGGTGCTGACTTAGTTAAAGAAGTAGAGCAGCTTCAAAAAGATCTAGCATCAGGAAAAGTTCATTCGTTCACAGGTCCTATATATGACCAAAAAGGTAATATATTAGTTGCAGAAGGGAAAGTTGCTGATGATGGAATGTTAGCTGGAATGAGTGTTTATGTAAAAGGTGTTGAAGGAGATATTCCAAAATAATTTTTAAAAAAAAATTAAAAAGGGCCAACTTATATAGTTGGCCTTTTTTTATGAATGTTTTTTCTTTAAACCATTAATATCTATTTCATCATAATATTCTGAAGGTTGAACTATCCAAGGATCTCCATCTAGTAAAATTGGACAAAAATCTGGAGTAAAAGAAGAGGATTTTTTTTTCCAAAGACAAGCTGTTTTTATTTCTTGAATATGGTTTTTCACTGGAGCATAATTTTTTAACCATTTAATACTTTCATTTAATGTAAGTCCAGTATCGGATAAATCATCAACTAATAAAACATTTTTAAAGTCTTCATTTTTAGCTATTGAGCTTATATCTCTTGCAAAAATAAGTTCGCCCTGTTTATTTTCTACAGTTTCTCCAGAATAACTTTGAATAACAACATAAGCAGTGGGCAATTTAAATATTCTTGATAGCATATCAATTATAGGTGCTGCACCCCTCATTATTCCGACTAAAACAGATGGTTTGTAATTTTTTTCAATTGTAAGAGCTAACTTTTCAACTGCTAATTTATAATCTTCATAATTGATTATTAATTTTTCTGCCATAAAATTTGGTAACATAAAAAAAAAAAATTAAAAAGGAGAATTATGAAAGGTTACTGGATTGCAACTTACAGTGAAATTAAAGACCCTGAAAGAATGAAAAAATATGCAGATAAAGCAAAGGAAGCTGTATTAAAACATTCTGGAAAAATTTTAGCTCGAAGTGCTAATAACATTGCACTTGAGGGTAGAGAAATGGTTAGAATAGCACTTGCAGAGTTCCCAGACGTGGAAACTGCTAAACAATGCTACAATTCTGAAGAATATGTTGAGGCAAGAACATATCTTAAAGATAATGTAATTAGAGAACATATGATATTTGAAGGAATGGAATAACTTAGAAATGAGGCAAATATGAAGGCATATTGGGTGAGTTTGTATACAGAGATTTCAAACCAAGATAACCTAAAAAAATATGGTGAAAATGCAATACCAGTTATAAAAAAATTTGGTGGTACTCCTGTAGTTAGAGGAGGCAAACTAAAATATTATAGTGGTGACAAAATATTAAGGACTGTCATTTGGGAATTTCCCAGTTATGACATGGCCATATCTTGTCATGACTCAGAAGATTATTTAAAAGCTTGGTCTTATGCAGAACAAACTACAAAAAGACATATGTTTATTGTGGAGGGCACTAATACTGAATAGTATCGTCATCAATTGAACGCCACAAATACCAAGTGGCAACAGAGCAGTATGGAGAAAATCTTTTTTGAAGCTTTTTTACAAAAATTTCAGGTGGAAAATATTTTTTTTTATAGTTGTTTGATATTGCTCTTAATAACCCAATATCCTGAACTGGCCAGATATTAGACCTATTATAAGTAAATAACAAAATCATCTCTGCTGACCATCTTCCAATTTGTCTTAAAGTTGATAGGTATATAATTGCTTCTTCATCGCTCATTTTCGAAATTAATCTTGGGTTAAAACTTTTATCTTTAAATTTTTGAGACATTTCCAAGATACCCCTTATTTTTTGACGACTAAGACCGCATTTTTTAAGTTGTGATGTTTTAAGCTTTGAAACAATTTTTGGATTAATTTTTTTTTTACATGCCAATTCAAATTTTTTGAAGACAGAGTCTGCAGCAGCAACACTTATTTGTTGTCCTATTATACTTTTGCATAAAGAATAAAAGACATCTTTTCTAGTAGTTAAATTATTATCTTTATATTTTTTAATCAATGATCTCATAATACTATCTTTTTTTGAAAGATATATTCTAGCTTTTTTCCAATATGTCGGTGCCTTACTCATTTCTACTTACCGTTACTTGTTTATTTAAATATATTTCTCTTCGAAATATAATGATTGATGATATTATTACCAGTGAAGCACCCATCAATGTTTTAATTGTGGGAATTTCATCCCAAATAAAATATCCAAAAGATATTGCAAATATTAATCCTAAATATTTAAGAGGTGTAACCAGAGAAACCTCGGATAATTTATATGATTGACTTAATAATAAATTAGCTGTTCCTCCCAACAAGCCAATTGTACATAATAGTAAGAAATCATTGAAAGTTGGCATGATCCACCCAAATGGTATTGATAAAACTCCAACAATTGTAATTGCAAAAGAAAAAAAGAATGAGATCAACCAGACTGGTTCTGTGGATGAAAGTTTTCTAATTGTAATTGCAACGTAAGACATTCCAATACAAAAGATTATTGGAAATAAATAATAAATATTTAAGCTAGAAAATCCTGGTTGGGTAATTACTAAAACACCAATAAATCCAACAAATACTGCAGCCCATCTATATACTCCTACTTTCTCACTTAGTAAAAATATTGATAGCAAAGTTGTAAATATAGGTGCAGCAAATGAAATACTTGTCACTGTTGCAAGTGGTAGGTTTCTTAGTGCCAAAAATATTGCAGCTAAAGCTATCAGTCCTGAACAACATCTAATTAAATGTAAACCTGGTCTATTTGTTTTATAAAAATCTCTAAATCTTGTCTTGGGAATTAAAAAAATAATTGGCAAAATACCAAATAGACCTCTAAAGAACATTACCTGTCCAATTGGATAATCTGATGACCACTTGACTATAACATCCATAAATGAAAAGGCACATACTGATAAAAACATGTAAAAAAAGCCTAATTGATTTTTGGAAAGCATGATAATAACTTTAAATTAATTAAAATTTTTAGCAATGGAAATAGCAACTTTAGCACTTGGATGTTTTTGGGGACCTGAAATAAAATTTAGCAAGTTAGATGGAGTAATAAATACAGAGGTTGGATATTGTGGAGGTAATACTGAGAAAACATCTTATAAAGAAGTATGTTATGGTGATACCAATCACGCTGAAGTAGTTAAAGTTGAATTTGACAATACTAAAATTTCTTATGAGGAAATAATAAGAAATTTTTTTGAATTTCATGACCCGACTACTTTAAACCGGCAAGGTCCAGATGTAGGTACTCAGTATAGAAGTGAAATATTTGTTCATGATGAAAATCAAAATAAAATCGCTAACAAAGTATTGAAAGAAATTAATGAAAAATTTAAGGGTAAAATCGTTACCAAAATATCAAAATCAAAAAATTATAACAAAGCCGAAGATTATCATCAGAAATATTTGGAAAAAAGTTTTTAATGTCACTTATATCAACTGAGCGGCTAGAAAAAAATCTCTCAAATGTAAAAATAATTGATGGCTCTTGGCATATGCCTGCAACAAAAAGAAGTGGTAAAGAAGAATTTAATAAAGAGCATATACCAAATTCAATTTTTTTTGATATTGATGAAAATTGTAATAAATCAACCGACTTACCGCATATGTTAACGGACATTAGTTCGTGGGAAAATATACTATCATCTATGGGCATATCTAACGAAGACGAAATTGTGATTTATGATAATTCTGATGTTTTAAGTGCTTGTAGAGTATGGTTTAATTTAATTTACTTTGGCCATGATAAAAAGAAAGTACATGTTTTAGATGGAGGTTTTAATAAATGGAAAAAAGAAAAAAGAATAACTTCTGATAACAATGAAATTATTCAAATAACCAGCTACAAAGCAAAAGAAAATAATGAAATGGTTAAGAGTAAAGATCAGATTGATCAAAATATAATTAAAAAAAAATTTGATTTAGTTGATGCGAGAAGCAAAGATCGTTTTACTGGTTTAACTCCAGACCCAAGAAAAAATGTAAGAAGTGGTTCAATACCTAATTCAATTTGCTTACCGTTTAAAACCCTTATTAATGACGATTTTACTTTTAAAAGTAAATCTGAAATTTCTTCTTATTTTAACGATTTATCTTTAAATGACCCAGTAAATGTTGTGTTTTCATGCGGTTCTGGGATCACAGCATGTGTTTTGGCACTTGCATATTCTCAAGTAAATAATAAGTATGTTCCAGTCATTTATGATGGCTCATGGGCTGAATATGGTAAAATATAGAATATGAAAAGATCAACAAAAATTACAAGCATAATAATAATTTTCTTTTTAATTATAGCTACAGTGATTGTTGGTAGAACAATGATTGGAAATCATTTTAAGAAGAAATTTAGTAAAAGACCACCTCCAGGAATAATTGTTACTGCAGCTGAAAATAGAGTTTTTGAAAATTTAATAAGCACATACGGAACAGCAAGACCATTTAAAACACAATCCTATAAAATTGAGAAGTATGAAATACTTAAACCTATCAACTTCAATCAAAAAGTAAAAAAAGGTGATGTAATTGCAGAACTTAAAAATAGAAAAATTACTGCTCAGTTTGATGGAACAATTGGAAAAAGAGAATTTTCAGAAGACATCGAAGTTTCAAAATCTTCAATCTTAGTTAATCTCGAAAATACCAGTATTATCTATTGTGATGTAGATATACCTGAAATGTTTGTACCATTTATTAAAGTTGGTTTACCTGTTGATATAAAATTTTCTGGATATAAAGATAAAACATATAAAGGTGAAGTTGACTCGTTAGCTAGTCGAATTAGTGAGGATACTAGATCATTACCAACAAGGATAAAAATGGATAATACATCTGGTGAAATTTTGCCTGGCTCATTTTTAGAAATTTCAATAAAATATGATACAAGAGAAAGCTTAAGTATCCCAGATACCAGCACAATAGTGGAAGGTGATAATATATTTATCTATAAAGTTGACGAAAAAAATAAAGTATTAAAAACAAATATTGATACCGGCGATAGATACCTGGGTTTTGTTGAAGTTTTAAATGGTCTAAAAGTTGGTGACAAAGTTGTTGCTGAAGGTACAAAAAAAGTCAGACCAAATCTAACAATAAGACCTATAGAAAAGGGTGCTAAAGTAGCTAATCAAAACAAATCTAGTTGGGGTGGAAAAAAGAAAAAAGATACTAAAGAAAACAAGAATGGTATGTTTGCGTGGTTACAAAAATTAAATATATTTAAAAAGTCTGACTCTGAAAAACAAGAAAATAAAAAATAATTAATACATGTATATAACTGAAGTTAGTATTAAAAGACCTGTCGTTGCATGGGTAATGTCAATGATACTAATTATTTTTGGAATTTTTGTATTTTGGGAATTACCTGTTAGAGAATTACCAGATGGCATTCAGCCTCCAGTGGTACAGGTACAAACCGATTATAAATCTGCTTCAGCTGAAATTGTTGATGAAGAGATAACACAAAAAATAGAAGATGTTATAGGAGGAGCGGAAGGAATTAAGAACATTGACTCTAGTTCGCTTAATGGAAGAAGTAGAATAAATATTTATTTTAATACAGATATAGATTTAGATGATGCAGCAAATGACATAAGAGAGAGAGTATCAAGAGTTGCAGATAATTTACCAGATCAAGCAAACCCACCTCAAATTTTGAAACAAGCAGCAGGTTTTACAACTACAATGTGGGTTGCACTATCCTCACCAACTTGGAATGATTTAGATTTAGGTGATTATGCAGAAAGATATCTTATAGATGCCTTTTCGAGTGTACCAAATGTTGGTAGAATTTTAGTCGGTGGGTTAAGAGAACTAAGTGTAAGAGTTTGGGTAGATCCTATCAAATTAGCAGCAAATAATCTTACTATTCAGGAAGTGGAGAGAGCATTAAGAAATGAAAATATAAACATCCCCGCCGGAACTTTAGAGGCTAGCAACAAAGATTTAACTCTTAATATTGATAAATCTTACTCTAATATTGAAACAATCAAACAGCTTCCTCTTAAGAAAAACAAAGATAAAGTCACAACCCTTTCTGATGTTGCAAATGTTGAGCTTGGTCCAGTTTCTGAGAAAACTTTATTTAAAGCTCAAAGAAAAAATGCGGCTAATTTAAAAACAGTTGGGATTGGAATATACGCAAAAAGTGGAGCATCAACTGTTGAACTTTCAAATCAAATTAAAGAGAAAATAAATGTTTTAAATCAGTCTTTACCAGATGGTTTAAAGTTAGAGATAGCATTTAATAGAGCAACTTACGTAGGAACTGCAATACAGGAAGTTTATAAAAGTTTAATTATTGCTTTTATTTTGGTCGTGGTAATAATTTACTTGTTTTTAGGAAACCTAAAAGCTGTAATTGTACCAGCTGTAGCTTTGCCAGTAAGTTTAATAGGTTCATTTTTAGGTTTATATATATTTGATCTTTCAATAAATATATTTGTTCTCCTAAGTTTTATTTTAGCAATCGGAATAATTACTGATGATTCTGTAATAATGACAGATGCAATTTATACAAGAATTGAAAAAGGAGAAACACCACTTGTAGCTGCTTATAAAGGCTCAAGACAAATAACATTTGCAATAATAGCTACAACTTTAATCTTAGTTGCAGTTTTTTTACCTTTAATTTTTATTGAGGGTATAGCTGGTACCTTGTTTAAGGAAACTGCAATAGCACTATCTTTCTCAATTGTTGTTTCTTCATTTGTGGCTTTAACCCTTTCACCAATGTTAGGAAGTAAGTTTTTAAATAAAAAAGAAAAAATTAATTTTTTTGTAAAAAAATTCAATAATGGATTTAAATCTTTTACAGAATTTTATACCGACACATTAAAATTTTGGATTAATAAACAAAAAACAATTTCGATATTTATAATTCTGTTAATTGCAGCCTCAGTATATTTATTTAACTTCACAAAAAAAGAATTGATACCACTAGAAGATAGAGGAGCTTATTTAATAATTGGCTCTACAGATGAAGGAAGCTCATTCGAGTACACACAAGAAAAAGCTCAAATAATTGAGGGAAGAATATTAAAATTGTTACAAGCAGAAGACAGCCCTTACCAAAGATTAATTATGAGGGTGCCTGGTTTCGGTAGGTCCGCAACTTCATATAATACTTTTATTATAATTGCACTTTTAGATGAATGGAAAAATAGAGAAAAGAGTACACAAGTTGTTTTAAGAGAAGCTATTGGACAAGTTGTTAGTGTACCAGAGACGTTTGCGTTTCCTATATCACCTCAATCTATAAGAGTTTCTAGCTATAATAAACCAGTCCAAATGGTGATTTATGGGACAAGTTATGAAGAGTTAGAACAAATTCAAAGCCAAGTTTTAAGGGAGCTAAGAAGAAATAGAAATATGTTTAGAATTGAAAGTGATTACACAAAAAATAAACCTGAAGTAAAATTAATAACTAACAAAAATAGAGCAAATGATTTAGGAGTTTCAATAGAAAATATAGGTAGAACACTCGAAACATTATACGGTGGAAAGAGGGTCACAACATATAATAAAGAAGGAAGAGAATACCCCATTATTCTTCAGCAGTATTTAGCAGATAGAAGAGATAAAGATGGCTTATCAAAAATTTTTGTAAGATCTGAAACTACGGGAAAATTAGTGTCTGTTGCAAGTTTGGTAGAATTTGAAGAAAAAGGAACTGCTGAATCATTACCTAGATATAATAGACAACGAGCAGTTACTATATCAGCAGCTTTATCTGAAGAATATACATTGTCTGAAGCTATAAAATATTTAGAAGATGTAATGTTGCGAGTTGCTCCTCAAAATCAAATTACTTGGAAAGGTAAGTCCGAAGAACTAAAAGAGACAAGTAACGAAATTTTTCTTATTTTCGCTTTAGCATTAATAACTGCATATTTAGTAATGGCTGCTACTTTTAATTCGTTTGTCCATCCCTTTATTATTATATTGACTGTTCCTCTTGCAGTTTTTGGAGGTCTTGTATTCATTTTATTTCTAAATAGTTCGATAAATATATTTTCACAAATTGCCTTGATTATATTAATCGGTATATCCACTAAAAATAGCATTCTTATCGTTGACTATACTAATCAAATTCGAACAACTGGTGCAAAAATTGAGGAAGCACTTATGGAAGCTTGTAAATTAAGAATAAGACCAATCATAATGACTTCTTTAAGCACCATGATTGCAATGTTACCTCTTATAGTAGGTAACATAGGTCCAGGTGCAGGTGAGGCATCTAGATTAGCAGTTGGATCAACAATTTTTGGTGGAATGATTATTTCTACATTCTTTACATTATATGTAACGCCAACTATGTATTTAACACTAGCAAAAAATACCAAGAGGATAGATGCAGTAGATCTGGAACTAGAAAAGCAATTGATTAAAAAATAATATATTTTCTAGTAGTTAAAGATTTACTACATTTATTAAGCTGTTTCTTGAATTTATTTGAATATCCCTCTACTTTTTTTGCCAATACTATAACTTTCTGATTACTTTTATAATTTTTATAATTTCCCCAACCTTCATGATAAGCAATATATTGTCTGAAAGCATCTTTTTTTGAAACTTTTAAAATTTTTTCTGTTTTATTTGTATACCAGCCAATAAAATCAACACTATCTTTAAATCTAGTTCTCAAAGCATATTTATTTCCGGTCTCATCTTTATATTGTTTCCACGTACCTTTGATAGCTTGTGAGTATCCGAATGAACTAGAGGGTCTTTTATAAGGTATAACTTTAAATAACTTTTGACGAGCAGGTTTAGCGAGCCAGTCAAAATCAGATTCCATTTTTATTATTGCTAATTGTAAGTTAATTGGTGTCCCCCACTTTTTTTCAGTTTTTTTTGCGTGTTTATACCAAAGATATCTCTCAGAAAATATTGAACAGCCATCTGATGTATTTTGAGGTATCGATGAGCAAGCAGTAAAAAATAATAGACCAAAAAATAAAAAATACTTTCTAAAAAGAATCACAGTTTAATATAAATTATCTATTATTTTTTCTCCATATCCATGGATAATCAAATTCCATACTCCATAAACCTAACTTATTATTTTTTGCATAAATTTGATCTTTAGAATATTTTTTTTTAGAATATTTTGGATAATCAAAGGCCAATCCATTTCTTACCATATAAGCTGAAACACTCACATTATTGATAAAACACTCTCCTAAATACCTACCAAAATAGTCTTTTTGGGGCTCGATTAGACATTTTAATTTTTTATTTAAAATTTTTTCTGTAAGAGAATTTTTTGAAATTTTTCCACAATTAATTTTTTTTTTATTTTTTAAGCAAAACTGTTGCTTTCCTTTAAATTTGGTTTCTGGAGCATCTATTCCTGAAAAACGAATTTTTTTATTATCTAATAAAATTGTATCACCATCAATTATTTTAATGTTATCTGAAATTATGATTGTTTCTGATAGTAAGTAATTTGTTGCTACAAATGTAAATAAAAATAGAAAACTAACTAACTTCAGTAGTTGCTTTTTCATTACATTCTTGCATTTTTTTTCTAATTTGATCTTCAGATATATTTTTATCTTTTAAATCTCCATAAAGTTTTCTATAAACATCTTCATCACCTGCCTCAGCAAAATCTGCTTTAATTACATCTTGAATATATTGATTTTTTTTTTCCTCATCGTATCCCAGAATTTCTGAGGCCCACTCTCCTAAATATTTGTTTTTTCTTGCATTAATTTTAAATTGTTTTTCTTCATCATGAGCAAATTTTTTTTCAAAACCTTTTTTTCTTTCATCAAATGAACTCATTGCAATCTACCTTTATAAATTATTTTAAATATTAAAAATGATATAAATACACCTATTATATTACCAAACAAATCACCTAATTCAAATCCTCTTTCTGGAATAATTAAGTGCAGAATTTCTAAAACAATAGAAATACAAATAAGATAAATAAATATATTTTTTAATTTATGTCTAAAAGCAATTAATCCTAGAATTGATACAACAAAGAAAACATAAACGTGATTTGAAGATACTAAAAAATCTCTTGTTAATTGTGGTTGGATATTGGAGTTTCCATAAAAAAAATATCCTAAAATACTTCCAGGATATAAGTAAAAAATAAATAAAACTACGTTAGACAGATAAAAAAACTGCTTTAAGTAATTCATAGTTAATCTATATTAAATTTTCACAAATGAGTCACTTAATACTTGTTAGACATGGTCAAAGCGAATGGAATTTAGAAAATAAATTTACAGGATGGGTCGATGTTGAACTCGCACCACAAGGTAAATTAGAAGCTTGTAAAGCTGGCGAATTCATAAAAAAATTAAATTTAGAAATAAAACATTTTTATACTTCTTATCAACTAAGATCCATTGATACTTTAAAACTTATTTTAAATACAATTAGAGTAAAACCAAATCATATAATTAAGGCTTGGCAATTAAATGAAAGGCACTACGGATCACTTACAGGATTAAATAAAGATGAAATGAAAAAAAAACTAGGAGAAGATGAAGTTCACAAATTCAGAAGATCATGGGATAACCCACCAAAACCTTTAAATATAAATAGTCCGTACCATCCAAAAAATATAAGTATTTATAATGATATACCCCGTAACCTAATTCCAGACACAGAGTCTCTTAAAGATACTTATGAAAGAGTTGTGCCCTATTTTGTTGAAAACATAGAGAAAAATTTGCAGGATAATATAATTATATCTGCTCATGGTAATTCTATTAGATCACTTTTAAAATATTTATTTAAAATTGATGACAATGAAATTTCTAAACTTGAAATACCAACAGGAAATCCTCTACTTTTAAAATTTGAAAAAAAGAATATAAAAGAAGCTAAATACCTAGATCAAAGTAGATCTAGGGATTTAATTAAATTCTAACCTTTTTGAAGAAGTTTTTCGTAAATATCTTTGTCTGTTAAATGAAGAAACTCAATACCACTCTCGAAACCAAACAAATTTTCTTTTTTAATGTAATTATTCCAAATCTCATTCATTGAAAATATTTTTTTTGATAAATTTTTAAATATTTTTTTATTTATAATTTGACACCCTGTATAAATATAATTTTTATCATTGTTCTTTTTTAAATTATTGCCATCCATAGAAAAATCACCTTTAAATCTTTTATCAAAACTTAAATCTTTTTTTACAACCATTAAAATATTTTCTAAGTTATTTTTAAAATATATATTTTCCATCTTCTTAATTTCATTTGCATATTCAGCGTTCCAAATTGTATCAGGATTAAAAACTATAAAATCTGTTTCAACTGAATTATTTACTACATTTAAAAGACCGCCCCCTGTATCTAATATTTCTTTACCATCTTCTATAATTTGAATTTCTAAACCAAAATTATTTGAAAAAATGAATTCTTTTATTTTATCACTTAAATAGAAAGTATTAATTTTTAAAGATTTTATTTCTAATATTTTTATCAAGTTTATAGTATTTTCTAATAAGCTAATCTCATTAATTTTTAAGAGTGGTTTTGGAGTTTTCTCGGTTAATGGCATTAATCTTTTTCCAAATCCTGCACATAAAATTATTGCTGTTTTAATTTTCATATTTTTTTATTCTTGGGTTTTTTTGTAGAAAATTTTTTAAATCATGGAAATTTGTATTACTCTTGATACGATTATCGATTAATTTCCACGCATAAGGTATTAATTTTAGATATTTTCTTTTTTTATCTCTTTTTGCAAGTCTTGTGAATATACCAATTATTTTTAGATTTCTTAAAACAGATAAAATTTCAAAATCATTAATAAATTGTGACTCATTTTTATATTTAAATTTACTGAGAAATACTTTTAAAATATTTGACTTAAAACTATTTGAAGTTTTTATTCTTACATCATCTATAAGAGAGGCTAAATCATATGCTGGATTGCCTAAGACAGCATCTTGACTATCTATTAAAGCGATTTTATTTTTATAAAACATCATGTTTGAAACGTGAAAATCTCTATGTACAAATACTTTGTGTTTGATTTTTAAATTTAAATACAAATTATCTATTATTTTTTTGAGATTTTTTTTTAAATATCTTTTTTGAATAATTAATTTATTTGCTGGTAAATACCAATCCAAAAAAAGGTAAGACTCTTTGAGCATTTTAGCTTTTGAATAGTTTGATAAATTAAATTTTTTTTTTAGAAAATTTTGAGTTTTAAAATTTTTAATTTTTTGAATTTGATATAAAATTTTTAGTATTTTTTTGTATTCATTTAATTTATTTTTTGATGATTGAATTTTATCCAACATGTTTTTATTGCCGAAATCCTCAATTTCTATAAAGTTTTTTTTATAATTTTGACTAATTAAACCTGGCGCTAATATTTTATTTTTAATCAATATTTTATTAACTGCATCATAATTTAACAAGTTTGATTGCTTTTGAATTTTGCTATAAACTAATACTGAATTATTTGTTCTATAAAATTGTCTAAATGATGCATCTCCTGATAACTTTTTAAATTTTTTCAAATTCATTAAAATCAAAATCAATATTATTAGATATAATTAAGTACCTATTTTCAAGCTTTTCATCGTATTCAAATTTTAATGTAAAAGTACTTTCTATATTTTGACCCAAGATTTCAGGCCATTCAATTAATCTAGCGTAATCTTCTAAATTTTCATTAATTCCTAAATTATATAAATCTTTCTTATCTTTAATTCTGTAAAGATCAAAATGTCTAATAATCAAGGAATTAATCTCGTATTCATTTATAATATTAAAAGTTGGACTAGGTATTTCTGTTGTTTCTAAACCATTTTTTATTTGAAGATAATTAATTAGATATCTAATAAATGTAGTCTTACCTACTCCGATATTTCCATAAAAAAGTAAAGTTGTGTTTTTACTAACTTTACTTGCAATTTTTTCAGCAATTTTTTGTGTGATAATTTCTTTTGAAATATCTATTTTGCTACTTTTAGTAGCGATAGGCATCTGGTTTATAAGGTCCTTCTGGTGTTACACTTATATATTTTGCTTGATCATCTGATAATTTGGTTAATTTAGCTCCAACTTTTTCTAAATGAAGTCTGGCTACTTTCTCATCTAAATGTTTAGGTAAAACATATACTTTTTTTTCATATTTATCTGAGTTATTCCATAATTCTATCTGAGCTGTTACTTGATTTGTAAAAGAAGCACTCATTACAAAACTTGGGTGTCCTGTTGCACATCCAAGATTAACCAATCTACCTTCTGCTAATAAAATAATTCTTTTTCCATCCGGTAATGTAATCTCGTGAACTTGTGGTTTTATTTCATCCCATTTATAATTTTTAAGAGCATCTACTTGGATCTCATTATCAAAGTGACCAATATTGCATAGAATTGCTCTATCTTTCATTTCTCTCATATGGTCAGCTGTCACAATATCTTTATTTCCTGTTGCCGTAACAACAATGTCGGCTTCTTTTATCATCTCATCCATTAAAACTACTTCATAACCTTCCATTGCAGCTTGGAGAGCACAAATTGGGTCTGTTTCTGTAACCATAACTCTTGCACCGCTTTGACGAAGAGAAGCAGCGCTTCCCTTTCCAACGTCTCCAAATCCAGCTACAATAGCTACCTTACCTGACATCATGACGTCAGTAGCTCTTTTAATTCCATCAACTAAACTTTCTCTGCAACCATATAAATTGTCGAACTTAGATTTTGTTACTGAGTCATTAACATTTATTGCTGGGACAAGTAAATTTCCTTCACTTTCCATTTTTTTTAATGCCAAAACTCCTGTAGTTGTCTCTTCTGATAAACCTTTAACATCATTTAATAATTCTTTATAATCTTTGTGCATCAATGCTGTAAGATCGCCACCATCATCAAGTATCATATTTGGTTTCCAGCCATCTTTTCCTTCAATAGTTTGCTTTACACACCACCAATATTCTTCTTCTGTTTCGCCTTTCCAAGCAAATACAGGAATGCCAGCTTTTGCAATTGCTGCTGCTGCATGGTCTTGTGTCGAAAAAATATTACATGAAGACCATCTTACTTCGGCACCTAACTCAACTAAAGTTTCTATTAAGACAGCTGTTTGTATTGTCATGTGTAAACAACCAACAATCCGAGCTCCATTTAAAGGTTTTTTACCCTTGTATTCTTCTCTAAGAGCCATTAATCCTGGCATTTCAGTTTCAGCCAGTGAAATTTCTTTTCTTCCATATTCCGCTTGGGATATATCTTTTACTTTAAAATCTTCCATAGAAAGAGGTTTTTAACAATTTCACTTAATATATCAATAAAGATTTATGCTTCCGGGAAAATTATTTCAATTCTTGCCCCTTTATCTTTATTATTAGATGCGTTGATTTCACCACCATGAATTTCAACTAAATTTTTGACAATATTTAATCCCAAACCCGAATGTTCTCCAAAGTTTTCAGGTCTATTACTATAAAATCTATTAAATATCTTATTTGTATCCTTTTCACTAAATCCAGATCCCTGATCAACGACAACTAATTTAATTTTGTCATTTTTATCTTTTGATATTTCAACGGTAATTTCTTGATTATTTTCACTAAAAGAAATTGAGTTTTCTAATAAGTTTGCAATAATTTGTTCAATTCTATTTTCTATCCCTAAGATACTATAATTTTTAATTCCATTAGATTTCAATTTAATTCCAATCGATTTTTTTGTTTCATAGATACTGTTAAAATCGTCAACAACAGATTGAGCAATCTCTTTTAAATTTAATTTTTGCATTTTCTCAGAGGAAATTGCAGCCTCATCTCTTAGCATTTGAGAGTAATCAGTTATTAATCTTTCAATTCTCTCTACGTCATGTGATACTATATTAATTAATTTGTTTCTTTGAGATTTATCATTTGTTTCAGAAATTATCTCAGAGGCACTTTTTAGAGATGCTAAAGGATTTCTGATTTCATGCAAAAGATCTGTTGAATAATTTTCTGCTGTAGTAATTCTTTTGTTTAATTCATTAGTCATTTCATCAAGAGAATTTGATAATTTTCCCAATTCGTCATTTCTTTTTTTTATATTTCCAATATTGGTCTTTTCCTTACTTTTGTTTTTTATAATATTTGTATATTGAACCAAATTTTTAATTGGTTTTAAGAAGTATCTATTTAATACATATGAAAAAATTAAAATTACTAATGCGACAAGCAAAGCAGTTCTGATTATAAAATTTCTTCTTTCATCTATTGCAACCTTTATTTCATTGGCATTTTCAGTAATAGCTAAATAGCCTATTGTTTTGTTTTCACTGACTACATTTTTAACAGTTACTAATAAAAATTGATCATAGTTTTCTTTAGAGTAAGTTAACGGTTTTCCATAATCTGATGAATATGAGTACTTTTTTAAATCTTCAAATATTTCTATACTTTCAAAGCTTTTATTACTCTCTTCCAAATTCTTATTTTGAATACTTTGATTATTTAAGTCGCTCATTTCAATTATGTTTAGACTTCTTGAGAAAGCATTTGGATCTAAGTCTAATGTGTCGGTATCTCCTAAGAGATTAAATTCACTATCAAATATCTGTACTCTATCTATACTTTGAAATAAAAATTTAGTGGAAAACAGAAACTCTCTAATTTCTCCAGATGAGAACTTTATTTTTAAACGATCAATATTTTCTGTTGTATTATCAATAATTTTTATGTGCGAGGCAGTTTTATTTTTAATGAGCGTAGGTTTTACTGTGTTAAGGTAAAATAATGTTAATACACCTATCACTAAAAAAACAATAAAGTTGATAACTAAGAATTTTTTTAAAATAGATTGATTATTAGATTTTGAAGTAGCCATTATTTAACATTCCAACGATAACCACTACCATATCTGGTTTCTATCGCTGAAAAGTTATTATCTACTTTTTTAAACTTTTTTCTAATCCTTTTTACGTGACTATCTATTGTTCTATCTTCAATATCTGTGTCTTCTCTGTAAGCTACATCCATTAATTGAGATCTTTCTTTAATAATTCCAGGTCTTTTTGCTAATTCCTTTACAATTAAGAATTCTGTTGTTGTTAATTTATCTGGTAATTGCTTGCCATCCCATTCACACTCTAGCTGTGAAGGGTCAAGTTTTAATTTTCCATGTGAAATTATATTTTTATTATCCTCTAAATTATTATCTTTTTTTCTAAGTTGGACACGAATTCTTTCAATAAGAACTTTAGTTGAAAAGCCACCTGATTTTTTTACAAAATCATCAGCCCCTAGTTTTAGTCCTAAAAGCTCATCCACCTCTTCATCTTTTGAAGTTAAAAAGATAACAGGCATAGATGTTTTTTTTCTCAATTTTTTTAACAATTCTTCTCCATCCATTCTTGGCATTTTAATATCTATAACTGCAAGGTCTGGGGGATTTCTTGACAAACCTATTAAGGCACTTTCTCCATCCAAATAAGTTTGAATATTAAAACCCTCTTTCTCTAGAGCAATACTTAAACTAGTTAATATATTTCTATCATCATCAACAAGAGCAATTGTTTGTTTCATGTTTAACTATAAAAATACTAAAATGTTTAAAATTGGGCAATTAAATGTTTATTAATGAAGCTCTCCCCAGTTATCACCTATGTTTACATCTACCGATAATGGTATTGAAAATGAATGCAAATCACTATCTTTCACACTTGTCATAATATCTTTAATCTTTTTAGAAGCAGATTTAGTACCATTGTCAATTACCTCAAAAATCAATTCATCGTGAATTTGAAGCAACATATTAAATTCATTTGTTTTTTTAGTATCAAGCTCATCGTTGATTCTAATCATAGCAAGTCGCATTATTTCTGATGCAGATCCTTGGATAGGTGCATTTATAGCTGCCCTTTCTTGAAAATTTCTAACATTAAAATTTTTGTCATTGATTCCTGGAATATGAGTTTTTCGACCAAAAATATTTCTTACATATCCACTTTTTCTACAGAATTTAATAGTGTTATTCATGTACTCTTTAATTTCTGGAAATTTAATAAAATATGAAGTTAGAAATTCTTCGGCTTCATTGTTTGATACACCAATTTGTTTGGCCAAACCGTATTGAGATATTCCATAAATTATTCCGAAATTAATAGCTTTCGCTTTTCTCCTCATATCAGCATCAATTTTTTTTATATCTGCACCAAAAACCTGGCTAGCGGTTAATGAGTGAATATCCTCATTATTTTTAAAAGCTTTTTTTAGTTCTTTTACATCAGCTAGATCAGCCAAAATTCTCATTTCGATCTGATTATAGTCTGCCGATATAAGTTTTTTATTTTTTTCTGATATGAAGGCTTTACGAATATCTTTGCCCTCCTCAGTTTTAATAGGAATATTTTGTAAATTTGGATCACTAGATGCAAGTCTACCTGTTGTAGTTGCTGCTAACAGAAAAGATGTATGCACTCTTTTTGTAGTGGGATTTAAATGCTCTGGCAAAGAATCTGAATATGTATTTTTCAATTTACTAGATTGCCTCCATTCTAAAACCAATTTAGGAAATTCATTTCCTTTGTAAGCTAAATCCTCTAGAACGGCTGCACCAGTTGCAAAACTCCCTTTTTTAGTCTTTTTTAGCGATGCAATTTTAAGCTCATTATACATTATTTCACCCAACTGTTTAGTCGATGCAATATTAAATTTTTTTTTTGAAATTCTAAAAATTTGTTTTTCTAAATCTTGAAGTTTTTTTTCAAACTTAACAGATAATTTTTTAAGAAAATTATTATCCAATTTTATGCCATTGATTTCCATTGATGCTAAAATTTTAATTAAAGGTTTTTCAAAAATTTCATAAATATTTAGTAATTTTTCTGATTTAAGCGATTTCAAAAATATTTTATATAAACGGTAAGTTATATCAGCATCTTCTGCCGCATAATCTTTAGCAATATTTAACTCCACTTGACTGAATTTAATTTCTTTTTTTCCAGATCCAACAAGATCTTTATATTTAATTGTTTTGTGACCAAGATGAATATCTGAAAGGGTATCCATATTATGTCTATTTTTCCCAGCATCTAAAACGTATGACATCAACATTGTATCTTCCATGCTTTGAATATCTATATCCCTTTTACGAAATATTATGTAATCGAATTTTATATTTTGCCCAATTTTTTTTAAACTTTTATCCTCTAAATATGGTTTTAAAATTCTCAAAACATCTTTTTCATTTAGATTATTTTTATCAATATGACCTGTTGGAATGTAACAAGCTTTACCTATTTTGCTTGAAATTGAGATACCAACTAAATTTGCCTGATGTGGGTCAAGAGAATCTGTTTCAGTATCAATAGAAAATTCACCAGCTTCTTCGGCTTCTTGCATCCAATCTTTTATTTCAGATAAATTTTTTATCAAAACATATTTATCTTTTGATATTTTAGATGTTTCTTTTTTGACTTCTATTTCATCACTAAATTTGGATTGACCATAAGTCGAAATTGCCGAACTCAATAACCTATTAAATTCCATTTCTCTCAAAAAATTGTATAACTTGTCTACGTCTACCTTTTTTAGAGCAAAGTCAGTTAATTTGTCTTTCACCGGAACATCATTTTTTAATGTGACCAGTTTTTTACTTACAAGAGCCTTATCTTTATTTTCTAAAAGTGTTTCTCTTCTTTTATTCTGTTTTATTTTATTTGCGTTTTTGAGAAGGTTTTCTAAATTTCCATATTCCTTAATTAATTCTGCTGCTGTTTTTACACCAATACCTGGAACGCCAGGTACATTGTCTGTACTATCCCCTGCTAGTGATTGAACATCAATTACTTTATCCGGACCAACCCCAAATTTATTGATTACATCGTCATTAGATATAAATTTATTCTTCATTGGATCGTATATACGAACTCTTTTTTTGAAAAGTTGCATTAAATCTTTGTCAGATGATACAATTGTAACCTTTGCACCTTCGTCTAATATTTGCTCTACATAGGTGGCTATCAAATCATCAGCCTCGTAATTTAACATTTCTATAGAGGGTAAATTGAATGCTAATACTGACTTTCTAATATAATCGAATTGTGGAATTAGATCATCGGGAGCATCAGACCTGTTTCCTTTATAATCTGAATATATTTCGTTTCGAAAATTCTTTCTTGCAGAGTCAAAGATTACTGCAAAATGAGTTGGTTTTTCTAAATTTTCGCTAGATTTAGAGTCCTCTAATAATTTAAACAGCATGTTACAAAATCCACTTACTGCTCCTACTGGCAAACCATCACTTTTCCGTGTTAATGGTGGCAATGCATAATAGGCTCTAAATATGTATCCAGACCCATCAATGAGATAGAAATGATCTGTTTTTTTAATTTTAACCATAATTTAATTTATAATATATTGACGTATTATAGTAAGAATAAAACATCCTGTTAATAAATATTAGTGGATTAAACTTTATTAAAATAGTAATTTAAAGCTAATGGAATTAGTAAATTCAATTTCTAATAATAAAATAATTAAAATCATAATATTTGCATTAATAGGTTCTATTTTATTGACAATATCTGCAAAAATTAAAATACCTTTTTATCCAGTTCCAATGACTATGCAAACATTTATAGTTTTGTTTTTAGGAATTTCTTTTGGATATAAAGTCGGGGTACTTTCAGTAGTTTTTTATTTGATAGAAGGAATTATAGGATTACCGGTATTTTCTAACTCACCAGAGAAAGGAATAGGATTAGCTTATTTTGTTGGTCCCACAATGGGATATTTAATAGGTTTTATATTTGCATGTCTGATAGCAGGCATATTTAGATACGATAAAAACCATATATTAAATTTTTTAAAAATTATAATTGCAACATCAGTAATATATATTTTGGGTATTTTGTGGCTTGGAAATTTAATCGGTTGGGATAAACCAATATTAGAATTTGGTGTTTACCCATTTCTTTATGCTGAATTATTTAAGATATTATTACTAACGGCTTTAGTTAATAAAATTATTAAACTTAGAAAATATATTTAGAATTACCTTGGAGATCTTTTTGATAAAATTCTTTGAAGTGTTCTTCGATGCATTTTAAGTCTTCTTGCAGTCTCAGATACATTTCTGTTACATAATTCAAAAACTCTGTGAATATGTTCCCATTTAACTCTATCAGCGGACATTGGATTTTCTGGTGGAGCAGCTTTTTTATTTGGATCAGCTAAAAGTGCTTTTTCTACGTCATCTGCATCTGCTGGTTTAGCTAAATAATCTATTGCACCTTCTTTAATGGCTGCTACTGCAGTTGGTATATTTCCATAACCAGTAAGCATCACTATTCTGCTCTCTGAGTTATTTTTCTGGATTTCTTTTACAACTTCTAGTCCGTTTCCATCATTTAGTCTCAAGTCAACAACTGCGAAAGCAGGTTTTTTTGATTTCACAGACTCAATTCCAATTTTTACACCCTCTGCTTGTGAAACAGAAAAGCCCTTTTTTTCCATTGCTCGAGCTAGTCTTTCTCTAAAAGGGTTATCATCATCTACTATAAGTAGAGATTTATCCTCAAATTCTGTTATTTTTTTTAATACTTCTGATTCTGGCATGGCCCTTATATGGAAACATTCTAAATTATTTCAAGGGTACATTTTTACTTTACATTGGCTCATTTTCAGCATAAATGCTCGTTTTATATAAACTTGCATAGCAGTTATGCCGGTTTTTTTTGTTAAATTTTTTTTGGAGCTTTAAATGCAAAAATTTAAATCAGTTGATAAATTGGTAAATCAACTGAAACCAACAGAACCTGTTTATTGTATTAGAAGAGATTCTATAAACATAGCTTCTAAATTTTTTCAGAATAAATTTCCTGGTAAAATCCTATATGCAGTTAAAACTAACCCGCATCCATTAGTATTAAAAACTATCGTGGAAAGTGGAATTAATGATTTTGATATCGCTTCAATTAAAGAAGTTGAGGCAATTAGAAGTGTTAGCCCAGATGCAAAATGCTCCTACATGCATACTGTAAAAAGCAAGGAAAGTATAAACGAAGCATATTTCAAATATAATATTAAGACTTTTTCAATAGATACAAAAGATGAATTAATAAAAATTCTTAATAGTACTAATCAAGCTAAGGATTTAGAGTTATTTGTGAGAGTTGCAGTTTCTAATGAACACGCAGAAATAGATTTATCTAAAAAAATTTGGCGCACAAACTTCTGAAGCAATAGGGCTTTATAGATTAACAAAACAGTATGCAAAAAAAATAGGATTAAGTTTTCATGTGGGTTCGCAATGTATGCATCCAATATCCTATTCAAAAGGGATTAATGAAATTAAATATATAATAAAAAAAACAAAAATAGTTCCAGATGTTATAAATATAGGTGGAGGATTTCCAACAATCTATCCTGACTTAGTTCCTCAATCATTAGACTCTTATTTTGAGGAAATAAAAAATTCATTAAATAAATTAAAATTAGAAAAAAAACCAGAAATTATATGTGAGCCAGGTCGAGCAATTGTTGCAGAAAGTGGTTCGACAATTGTGAGAGTAAACTTAAGAAAAAAACAAAAGCTATATATCAATGATGGAACATACGGAACTTTATTTGATGCAGGTGTGCCTAATATAGTTTATCCATCAAGGATAATTACAAGTGGAAGAATTATATCAAAAAAATTGACTTCATTTGATTTTTATGGACCAACATGTGATAGCATGGATTATATGAAGGGACCTTTTATTCTACCTAATAATATTAAAGAAGGTGATTACATTGAATTAGGTCAATTAGGAGCATACGGATTGACATTTAGAACTCAATTTAATGGATATTATTCTGATAGTATTTACGAAGTATGTGATGATCCAATAATGACGATGTATGACAAAGAAACAAATAAAGAGTTTCTTGTTGCATAATGTCAGATACAAAAAATCTTAATCATAACAGAAAAAAAAACTTTTTAAGTAAAGAGGTTGAGCATATTGATATTACATCTTTTGACTCTAGAAAAATTATATCTTCTATGGAAAAAATGTCTTTTGTTTCAAGAGAAACTGCTAATGCATCCAAGATATATAATGAAATGCTTAAAGATAAAGATTGTACAATATTCTTAACTCTTGCAGGGTCTACTTCTGCTGCTGGATGTATGCATATTTATAGAGATATGGTTAAATACAACATGGTGGATGCAATTGTAGCAACTGGAGCATCTATAATAGATATGGATTTTTTTGAAGCGCTTGGATTTAAACATTACCAAGGATCACAATATCAAAATGATAATGAACTTAGAGACAATTATATAGATAGGATTTATGATACTTACATCGATGAAGAGGAGCTCCAGGTTTGTGATAAAACAATAGGAGAAATAGCAGACAAACTTGAGCCGAAGTCTTACACATCGAGAGAATTTATTAAAGAGATTGGCAAATATCTAAAAACTAATTCTAAAAAGAAAGGTTCTTTAATTGAAACAGCTTTTGATAAAGATGTACCTATATTCTGTCCTGCATTTACAGACTCAAGTGCAGGTTTTGGATTAGTCATGCATCAAGACAGAAATCCAAAAAATCATATTACAATAGATTCAATTAGAGAATTTAGAGAATTAACAGAGATTAAAATTAAATCTAAAGGGTCGGGATTATTCATGATTGGTGGTGGAGTTCCTAAAAACTTTATACAAGACACGGTAATTTGTGCTGAACTTTTGGGAAAAAATGTAGATATGCACAAATATGCAATACAAATTACTGTTGCTGACTCAAGAGATGGAGCTTGCAGTAGTTCGACATTAAAAGAAGCAAGTTCATGGGGTAAGGTTGATACTACCAAAGAACAAATGGTATTTGCTGAAGCTACCAGTGTTTTACCATTAATAGCAAGTGACGCCTATCATAATGGAGAATGGAAAAATAGAGAGAGAAAAAACTTTTCCAAAATATTTTGATAGATGATCAAAAAAGTAAAAATTGGAATTATTCAAAGTAAAGTTTCAGATAATATTCAAAAAAATATAAATTCTGCTATTAAAAATATAAAAAAAGCAGCATCAAAAAAAGCTAAAATAATTTGTGTACCAGAACTATTTTTATCAAATTATTTTTGTCAAACAGAAAGTCATTCCAACTTTAAGCTAGCGGAAAAAATACCTGGCAGAACTACAAAAATATTTTGTGAATTAGCCAAAGATTTACAAATAGTATTAATGATTTCATTATTTGAAAAAAAAACACATGGTTTCTATCATAATACTAGTATCGTTATTAGCGAGAAAGGTAAAATTTTATCGAAATATAGAAAAATGCATATACCAGATGATCCTGGTTATTATGAAAAATTTTATTTTACTCCTGGAGATCTAGGTTTTAAATCTGTTAGAACAAAATTTGGTAAAATTGGACCTTTAATTTGTTGGGATCAATGGTTTCCGGAAGCTGCAAGATTGACTGCACTTAAAGGTGCACAAATAATTTTTTACCCTACTGCTATTGGATGGCATCCTAAAGAGAAAAAAAAATTTGGAAAATCTCAACTAGATTCTTGGATAACAATGCAAAAATCTCATGCAATCGCAAATGGTACTTATGTGGTTGCTATAAATAGAGTTGGAACAGAAAAAAAAGGTAATAAGAAAATAGAATTCTGGGGAAACTCAATGATCATAGATCCTAGTGGGCAAATAATTGGAAAACTTGGGAATAAAAAAGAAGAAATTTTAATTCGTGAAATAAACTATAAAAAAATTGATTCAGCCAGAGAGCATTGGCCTTTTTTAAGAGATAGAAGAATCGATTTTTATAAAGGCATACTAAAAAATCCTGCAGATGAATGAAAACTTTAATGGATTTAGAATGCCGGCTGAATGGGAGCCTCAAAATTCAGTTTGGATTGCTTGGCCTTATAATAAAAATGATTGGCCTGGATTATATCAATTTATTCCTAAAGTAATTTTAAAGATTATAAAAAAAATTTCAAAAAATCAAAAAATTAACTTAATCGTTAGCAAAAATATAAATAATATAAAAAAATTAATAAAACTTAATAAAATCAAAAATATCAACTTCCACTATATTAAAACTGATAGAATATGGTTAAGAGATTCTGGACCCATATTTATAACAAACAAGGTCGAAAAGAAAAAAGTAATACTAAATTTTGGTTTTAACGGATGGTCAAAGTATAAAAATTATAAAAATGACAATAAAATCAATAATAGTATTAGTAAAATTGCTAATTTTAAAAAGATTGATCCAATAATCAAAAAAAAAGGCAGAATTAGAAAAATAATCATGGAGGGAGGGGCATTTGATGTAAATGGCTCAGGTACAATTTTATTAACTGAAGAATGTTTGTTAAGCAAAATTCAAGAAAGAAATAAAAATTTTAAAAAAAAAGACTACGAAAAAATGTTTAATAAATACTTAAATATAAAAAACTTTATATGGCTTAAAAAAGGAATTGCTGGCGATGATACGCATGGACATGTTGATGACATATCAAGATTTGTTTCAAGAAATACGATTATGACTGCGGTTGAAAATAATAAAAAAGATATAAATTACAAAAACTTAAATAAGAATTTAAATATATTGAAAGAAAGTAAATGTGAGAAAGGAAAGAAATTCAAAATTATAAAAGTTCCTATGCCTTCACCAATTTATATTGAGAATACTAGAGTTCCTGCAAGTTATATGAATTTTTATATTTGTAATAAAAAAATAATTCTTCCAATATTCAAAGTAAAAGAAGACAATATTGCAATTAAAATTTTCAAAAATTACTTTAGAAATAGAAAAATCGAAACAGTTGACTGTAGCAAATTGATATGGGGATTTGGTGCAATACATTGCATGACCCAACAAGAACCTAAAATTTAGTTATGCTGCTTTTAGTGTGCCGAGCAATAATCTAAAAGGTATCAACATTACAAGTGCTACAAATATTTTTACCGCAAGATCTCCTAACGATAAAGTTACCCAAGGAATTCCCGTTCCATAGAATGATATTGAGAAAAATAAAAAAGTATCAACAGTTGAACCTATCAAAGAAGATGTTAAAGGTGCTATAAACCACTTTTTTTGTCTTAATTGATCAAATATCTGAACATCTAAAAGTTGAGCAATTATAAAAGCTGTTCCTGAACCAATTGCTATTCTTATAGAAATAAGATCAGTAAAATTAGTTGAAAATATTAAAGTAAACAAAATTCCAATTGTGAAGCCTATATAGACAATTTTTCTAGCTACTAATTTTCCAAAGGATCTGTTGGCTAAATCTGTAATTAAAAATGCAATTGGATAACTAAAAGCACCGTAAGTTAAAATTTCCTCTAAACCGTAATATTTTATAGGAAATTGAACTAAATAATTAGATGCCAGCACAACCAATCCCATTAAAAATGAGAGAGTAAGGAAAACTTTATTCATTATGCTGTTTTTGCGATTATTGATTTTTTAAGCTTTTTTAATCTTAACGATAAATCTCTTGATTTTGCAGATTTCAAGAAATTATCAAAGCTACCTTTTTTATCTACAGATCTAACACCTGCATTTGAAACTGTTAATCTCATAGATTTTTTTAAAAGTTCACTTTTAAATTTTACTTTCTTTAAATTTGGAAGAAATCTTCTCTTAGTTTTATTGTTAGCGTGACTAACATTATGGCCTTTTAGAGGGATTTTACCAGTAAGTTCGCATTTTTTAGACATAAATTTTCAAGATGTATATGGTCTTAAAGAATACCAGTCAAGATTAATTTTTTGTTCCAATAGCTTCAGAAATATTTTTAAAACCTTCTCTTTTTACAATTTCGTCAAGATCTTTATTAATCTTTGAAGCAATAGTTGGTCCTTTATAAACCATACCTGTATACAATTGCACAAGAGTTGCACCGCTTACAATTTTATTAAAAACGCCATCGGCAGAGTCAACTCCTCCAACTCCAATTATTAAGATTTTTTTTCCAACTAATTTAAAAAATTTATTAATTAATTCATTAGAGATATTTTCAAGTGGTTTTCCAGACAAACCGCCTTTCTCTAATTTATTTATATTAGATATATTTTCTCTATTTCTATCTGTCGTATTTGAAACTATAACTATTTTAACATTATATTTTAAAAAAAGTTCTGAGATTTCATCAATACTTTTTTCATCAATATCAGGAGATACTTTGACTGCTATTGGCACATTTGAATTTAAATTTTTCTTTTCTTCATTTATGCATTTTAAAAGATTATCTAACTCTTCATTTTTGTGAAAGTTTCTTAAATTTTCTGTGTTAGGAGAAGAGATATTAATTGTAATATAGTCTGCTAAATTATGAAATTTTCTGAAACAAATTAAATAATCTTCAACTCTGTTTTCAGTATCTTTATTAGGTCCTATATTAATACCAAGTAATCCATTAGGTGAATTATTTTCAATATTTTTTTTACTTTCTTCTGATCCAATATTGTTAAATCCAAGTCTATTAATTAAAGCCTCATCTTCCTCCAATCTGAACACTCTTGGCTTCGGATTTCCTATTTGTGGTTTAGGTGTAATTGTACCTACCTCAACAAAACCAAATCCTAGTTTGTATAGAGGATTGTAAACTTCTGCATTTTTATCAAATCCAGCAGCTACACCTAGAGGAGAATTTAAGGTTTTGTTTAAAAATTTAGTTTGGATAGTAACTCTGGTTGTTTTATCTATAGCTGGTATCTGATTTAACTTTAAAGCCTTTATTGCTAGTGAGTGAGCAACTTCAGGGCTAAATTTAAATATAAAAGGTCTTATAAGATTAAACATTTTCAACCTTTTTTCTTATCAATTCTTTGGTTTCATTTACTCCAAAAAAACTAATGAAGAAGCCCATTCTGGGTCCATTTTCGTCACCAAATACAACCTCATAGATAAGCTTAAACCATTCTCTTAAATTTTCTTTATAACCATTTTCTTTTCCTACGGTAAAAATATTTGTCTGAATATCTTCAGGAGCCATTTTATCATTACAATTATCTAAAGACTTAATTAATGCTTTCAGTGCAACTTTCTCTTTTTCATTTGGAGTTTTGTAAATTTTTTTTGTTTTTATAACATCATTGAAATATTTTATTGCATATTCAATTAAATTATCAAAAATTGGATGATCATTTTCATTAATTTCTGACTTGTATTTTTTTACAAATTTCCAAAGTAATTGTTTGCTGTCCGCATTACTTGTTTCAACTAAATTTAAAAGCATTGAAAAAGTCATAATTGTATTTTCCTCTGGCATTGATCCATTATGTACATGCCAAACTGGATTCATTAACTTCTGTAAATCATTTTGAGTTTTTCCTTTTTCTATAAAATCTAGATATTCATCAACAGCTTTTGGAACAACTTCTCTGTACAATTTTTTTGCTCTTTTTGGATTTTGATACATGTAAAGAGATAGACTTTGAGGAGATGCATAATTCAGCCATTCATCTATAGTTACTCCATTACCTTTTGATTTAGATATTTTTTCACCTTTTTCGTCCAAAAAAAGTTCATACGCAAAACCAGATGGGTTAGATTTACCTAATGTTTTAATAATCTTAGTTGAAAGAATTGCACTCTCAATTAAATCCTTTCCATACATTTCAAAATCAACATCTAAAGCGTACCATCTCATTGCCCAATCAACTTTCCATTGCAATTTGCAGTTCCCGTCTAAAATACTTTTTTCCAATTTTGATCCATTATTATCAAATATGATTTTAGAAGATTTAGAATCAATTTCTAAAACAGGTATTTCAAGAACTTTTCCAGTTTCTGGGCATATTGGTAAAAAGGGGGAATAGGTTTTCTGTCTTTCTTTGCCTAAAGTTGGAAGAATTATTTCCATAATTTTTTCATAATTTTCTAGAACTAATTTTAGGGTGTCATTAAAATAACCAGACTTGTAGAGTTCTGTAGAACTTTTAAATGAATATTTAAATTTAAAATTATCAAGAAATTGTTTCAACATATTATTATTATGTTCTCCAAAACTACTAAACTTTTCAAATGGATCAGGGACATCCGTTAAAGGTTTGTGAAGATTATATTTGAGCTTTTCTTGATTTGGAACATTTTCAGGTACTTTTCTAAGACCATCCATATCATCAGAAAATGTAATAATTTCCTTTGGAATATCTGTTAAATGATCAAGAGCGTTGACAATCATAGTCGTCCTTGCAACTTCTCCAAATGTACCTATATGTGGTAGACCACTAGGACCATAACCAGTTTGTAAAACTATTTTATTTTTTTTCTCTATGTTCGATTTTCTCTCTCTTAATAGCTTTTTAGCCTCAACAAATGGCCAGGCGTTTGTTTTGTCAAAATTTGTTTTGTCTATCACAACTACTTAAATATCCTTAATATCAGCCTTTTTAATAATTCATATAGAGTTGAAATTTATTTACCATAAAATAATGTCCATTCAAAATGTCCAATTATAAAACTGTCTTTTTTACATTAGGGGTTTTGCAAATTATTTTAGGTCTTTCAATGATTGTACCTATTTTGGTTCAATTAATATTTGATCAAATTGATGCAGGATTTATCGGATCAATGATTGTTACTATTGTTTTTGGATTTTTATTTTTCATTTCTAATTATGATCACGATAAAAAGATAAGTTTACCTCAAGCTTTTTTGCTCACAGCACTTTCGTGGTTAAGTATTGCTATATTTGGTTCTTTACCTTTAATTTTTTCTAGTACGGATTTGAGTTTTACAGATGCGTTTTTTGAGAGCATGTCTGGTATTACAACAACAGGATCTACAATTATCACGAATCTAAATGAAACGTCTAAAGCGATATTACTTTGGAGAGGAATGTTACAGTGGTTTGGTGGTATTGGAATTATCGTAATGGCAATCACTTTAATGCCTTTAATGAATATAGGGGGTATGCAACTTTTCAATATTTCATCTAATGATACTTCTGAAAAAATTTTTCCTAAAACTAAAGAAGTTTCTTTGAGATTATTGTCTATATATTCCTTATTAACTTTAACTTGTGCTTTTTTTTATTTTATATTTGGGATGAGTTTTTTTGATAGCATCGTGCATGCTATGACAACAATAGCGACTGGAGGTTTTGCAAATTATAATGAATCTATAGGTTATTTTAACAGCTCGTTAATAGAAATTAATGCAATAATATTTATTATTCTTGGAAGTATACCTTTTATTAGTTACATCAAATACTTGGCTGGAGATAAGAAAATATTTTTCAAAGACACACAAATAAAAACTTTTATAATTTTGTTTATTATTTCAATTCTTTTAATGTTTTTTTATTTATCTGTTATAAATAAAAGCTTAACTGAGATAAGTTTTTTGTCTGTTAGCTTTAATATAATTTCTATTTTAACTGGAACAGGGTATGCTACAGAAAATTTTAGTAATTGGGGTCAATTTCCACTAGTATACTTCATAATTTTAATGTTCATTGGAGGCTGTGCAGGCTCTACAACTTGCGGAATAAAGATTTTTAGAGTTCAAATTTTGTATCAATTCATATCAAACCAGCTGAAAAAAATAATTTACCCTCGAGGAATTTTCAAAATTAAATATCAAAATAATAATGTGGATGAAAAATTTATGGACTCAATTATTTCTTTTATATTTCTTTATATATTAATATTTTTTGTTGTGACTGCGCTTTTATCGCTTGATGGATTAAATTTTATTACTGCAATTTCAGCAGCTGCCACGTCAATTTCAAATGTTGGTCCAGGTTTAGGTGATATTATTGGTCCAAACGGAAGTTTTTCAAGCCTGTCTGATTTTTCTAAATGGGTTCTCAGTGCTGCAATGATACTTGGAAGGTTGGAATTATTTGCAATTCTAGTATTATTTATTCCATCTTTTTGGAGAAAATATTAATGTTTGAAAAAAAACAAACCTGGTCAGAATCTATTTTAGTTTACAAGGATATTCGAATGCTAAGAATATTGCTTCTTGGTGCAATTAGTGGATTTCCTTGGGTTTTAATTGCCAGCAGTTTAAGCCTTTGGCTAAAAGAAGAAGGTTTAAGTAGATCAACTATTGGATGGGCAGGTTTAATATTTGGGGTGTACGCCTTTAATTATTTGTGGGCACCAATAATTGATAGAATACAAATTCCATTTTTAACAAAAAGATTAGGGCATCGACGAGGCTGGATTGTCCTTATGCAAATTATAATTTTATTTAGTTTAATTGTTTGGAGTTTTATTAACCCTACAGAAAATTTGGCGTTACTAATTAGTATTGGATTAGTTATAGCAATTGCTTCGGCTACACAAGATATTACAGTTGATGCGTTGAGAATCGAACAAATTAATGCTGATGAAGGAAAATCTATGGCAGCAGGAGCTGCTATGGCTGTAGTTGGATGGTGGACCGGATATAAGTTAGGTGGTGTTATAGCATTGTTTACTGCCGAATTTTTTCAAAACATTGGAATTGAAGATTACTGGCAAACTACTTTTTTAGTTCTTGGCGTTGTAGTAATCCTGATGAATATAGGATTAATGTTTATACACGAGCCTATAACAACAGATAGGCAAAATAAACAAAAAGAAACAGACGAAATAATACAATCAAAACTTGGATCAAATAATGTAATAACAAAATTTGTTGCTTATATTACTGGTACAATAGGAGGTCCAATAATTAGTTTCTTCAAAAAAAATGGTTTCTCAATTGCAGTTGGAATCCTTGGCTTTGTCTTTCTCTTTAAAATTGGAGAAGCCTTTCTTGGAAGAATGTCCATAGTTTTTTATAAAGAGGTAGGATTTTCAAAAGGTGAAATAGCGATATACTCTAAAACTCTAGGCTGGATAACGACAGTTGTATTTACGTTATTAGGTGGAATATTTGCTATGAGAGCTGGCACAATAAAAACAATGTTTGTTGCTGGTGGATTTATGGCAGCAACAAATTTATTATTTGCTGCTCTCGCGTGGTCAGGAAAATCTGAATGGTTGTTTGCTTTAGCTGTTATCGCTGATGATATATCTGCAGCATTTGCAACTGTTGCTTTCGTAGCCTTTATCTCTCTTTTAGTGGATAGGACTTATACCGCTACACAGTATGCACTTCTAGCTTCAATTGGAACTGCAGGAAGAACGACACTTGCTTCTTCATCGGGTGCTTTAGTTGATTGGCTAAATGGAGACTGGGGAACCTTTTTTATAATTACTACTTTAATGGTCATCCCATCCTTAATTTGTTTATGGTTTATAAGAAATAAAATTAAAATTGGTGCAAAATAGTTTTTTTTTAAAAGAGCCTTTTGTCGATATATTAGAGGAACCAAAGAAGAACTCTAATGTTAGCTCTCAACTTATCTACGGCGAGAGTTTTAAAATAATTAGTAAAAAAAATAATTATATTAAAATAAAGACTTCATATGACAAATATTCAGGCTTTATAAAAAAAATTCATAGCTACGAAAAATTCAATCCAACTCACAAAGTTGGAATTTTAAAAGCTAAAATTTATTTAGGTAATAAAAAAAAGAAATCAAAAAAGTTTTTACCATTTACGAGCAAAATACAAATTTTAAAAAAGGATCAAAATTTCATTATGTATAAGAAAGATAAATGGCTAAGGTCAAAAGACATATTTCCAATCCAAAAAAAAAATTCTGATTTTGTAAAGATATTTAAAAGTTTTCTAAATTGTAAATATAAATGGGGTGGAAAAACATTCGAAGGAATTGATTGTTCAGCTCTATTGCAAATATTTTATAAATTTAATAATAATTTTTTTCCAAGAGACACGATTGATCAAGTTAAATTAAAAAAAGGTGTGGGATACAAAAAAAAATTTAAAAAAGGTGATATTATTTTTTGGAAAGGACATGTTGCTATATGCATCAATACAAATGATCTTATTCACGCTTATGGTCCAAAAAAAAGAGTGACCATAATGCCAATTAAAAAAACGATAAAACTAATTAAAGAAACGGCGAAATTAGATGTAAAGAAAGTAACAAGGATCTGAATTACTCTCGACCAAAATCAGGTTTGGAAATATCTTGTTTTTGAGAAATTATTTGTTTTCTTACTACTTTCGAATTGATTAATTTTTTTATTATCTTTGAATTTTCTTTCTTACTTATATTCTTCTTAAAATCTTTTAAATTTTTCATAAAAAGATTTATTGCTTCAATCATATTAGTTTTATTCTCGAAAAATATGTCTCTCCACATTATTTCGTTGGAAGCAGCAATTCTTGAGAAATCTCTTAATCCACCTGCACTAAATTTAATAAAATTTTTATTCTTTTTTTTCTGAAAATCCTGAGCAGTTTTTATTAAATTGTAAGCAATCAAATGCGGTAGATGGCTAGTGACTGAAAAAATTTTATCGTGATGATCGGGGTTCATAATAATTATTTTAGATCCTAAAGATTTCCAAAATCTCTCTACTTTTTTTTGTTTTAGAACATTTTTATCTTTTATTATTATGCACCACTTGTTTTTGAACAAATTAGCATTACCATATTTGGGCCCACTAACTTCGGATCCTGAGATAGGATGACTCATCACCCAATCAAGATTTTTTGATAATTTTTTTTTTTTTAAAGAAATTAGATTTTTTTTTGTTGAACCAACGTCAGTTATAATTGAATTATGATTGAGATTTTTATTTAATGACGAAAAAAATTTAGGATATTCACTCATAGGAGTGCTTAAAATCACAAGATCAATTTTATTTAAATTTTTATCTAACCTTGTTAAAAATTTAATTTTTTTGTTAAATTTTTTAATAATAGATCTATATTTTTTAGACTTTTCAAATACAAAAAAATTTTTAGAAATTTTTTTTTGTATTGAAGCCTTTAATATTGATGAGCCTATTAATCCGCAACCAATAATAAGAATATTATTAAACATTTTTAAAAATAGTATTCATTCTTTTAAGGAATATTTGGTTTTCTTTTGTGTTGCCAATTGTAAGTCTTAGACAATTTTTTATACCATATGAATTCATTTCTCTTAGTATAATTCCATATTTCTGTAATTTTTTTAAAGTTGTGTCTGCGGTAAATTTTGCTTTTTTGAAATCTAACAAAAAGAAATTTCCAGATATTTTGTTTGTACCAATATTATATTTTAACATCTCATTTTTAATTTTTTTGCACCATTTAAGATTATGTATTACTGAATTTTTAACAAATTTATCATCTTTAAGTGATTCAACAGCACAAATTTGAGCAAATTTATTTACATTAAAAGGTGGTTTAATTTTATATAATTCTTTAATTATAGATTTATCACCGTATCCCCAGCCTATCCTTAATGAAGCTAGACCATAGATTTTTGAAAATGTTCTTAAAATAAATACATTTTTAGAATTTTTAAATAACTCAATTCCAGATTTGTAATCCTTATTCTTCATATATTCAAAATATGCATCATCAACAACCAATAAAATATTTTTATTTAATCTTCTCCTTAAGTCTAATAGCTCATTTTTTGTTAAATAAGTGCCTGTTGGATTATTTGGATTTGCAATAAAAACAATTTTTGTTTTTTTTGATGTCTTTTTAAGAATTTCTTTAACAGAAACTTTAAAATTAATTTCTTTAGCTAATTTTACATTTGCCCCAACGATTTTGGAGTATATCCTATACATAAGGAAACTGTACTGAGGAACAACAACTTCATCATTTTCTCTAAGGAACAATTGACAAAGCATTTGAATTACTTCGTCAGAACCAGAGCCACAAATTATCTTGGATTTATCACAATTATACTTCTTTGATATTTTTTGTGTTAATTCCGAAAATTTACTGTCTGGATATTTTGATATATCAAATTTAGACTTAATAATTTTTTCGACATTTTTACTGACACCTAAAGCAGATTCATTTGCAGATAACTTAATAATATTTTTATTACCAGCCAATAAGGATTTTCCTGGTTTGTAACTCTGTAATTTTATGTTTTTAAATCTTAGCAATGTCATAGTAAATATTTCACTATAAATAGTCTTTTAACTAGATAAAACAATAATTAATTGAGCAATATTTGACATATAAATTCCTTTGAAGTAAAAGCTGCATGCGCTGATTTATACTGAATTGCGAGCGCTATAAAAAAACCGCTAAAATGTTTTTTTTCTCACAATTCAATCAGTACAATTATTATGAATAAGAATATTGATACAAAAAAAATAATTATATCAAATCCCCTTAAATTGGATTGTGGTAAGGAAATTAATAACTTTCCAATAGCATATGAGACATATGGGGAATTAAACAGTGAAAAAAGTAATGCAATATTAGTTTTCCATGCTTTGACTGGAGATCAATATGTTTCTGGAAAAAACCCAATAACTAATAAAGATGGTTGGTGGAGTTATGTTGTTGGAGAAAATAAGCCAATTGATACAAATAAATTTTTTGTGATTTGTGCAAACGTTATTGGAGGCTGCATGGGATCTTACGGACCAAGCACAATAAATGAGTCCACTGGTAAACAAATAGGAACTGATTTTCCAATTATAACTATTAACGACATGGTTAACGCTCAATATGAGTTAATTAAATATTTAGAAATTGAAAAACTTTTTGCTGTAGTAGGTGGTTCAATGGGTGGAATGCAAGTACTTCAATTTGTTGCCAATTTTCCAGATAAAGCAAAACTTGCAATACCGATTGCTTGCACATCTAGTCACTCGGCACAAAACATAGCGTTTAATGAATTAGGAAGACAGGCAATTATGGCTGACAGTAAGTGGGAAAATGGATTTTATAGTAATTACAAATTAAATCCTGACAAAGGGTTAGCGGTAGCAAGAATGGCAGCACATATTACTTATCTTTCTGAAAAAGGATTGCAGGAAAAATTTGGAAGAAAATTGCAAGATAGAGATAGCCTAAGATATGGATTTGAGGCAGATTTTCAAATTGAGAGTTATCTAAGATACCAAGGATCTGTGTTTGTTGATAGATTTGATGCTAATAGTTATTTATATATAACTCGTGCAATGGATTATTTTGACTTATCCAAACAGTACAAAGGAAACTTATCTGATGCATTCAAAGAAACTAAAACAAAATTTTTTGTAATATCATTTACATCAGATTGGTTGTATCCAACATCGGAGAATAGAGAAATAGTTATAGCACTAAATTCTATTGGTGCAGATGTCGGATTTGTAGAAATAGAGTCTGATAAAGGGCATGACTCATTTTTGCTCGATGTTCCAAGTTTCCTAAAGACACTTGGCGATTATATTAATTCAACCTACAAAGTTATAAATGAAAGAAGAATTTAACATTATATCTAATTTGATAGAGAAAAATACTAGAGTTCTAGATGTCGGTTGTGGCAATGGAGACTTGATGAAATTTTTACAAGAAAACAAAACTAAAGATATTCGTGGACTAGAAATCTCTAAAGAAAAAGTTCAAAATTGTTTATCAAAAGGATTAACTGTAATTGAGGGGAATGCTGAAAGCGATTTAAAACAATTTCCTAAATCGTCTTTTGATTACGTTATTTTAAGCCAAACATTACAAGCTTTTCTTAATCCTGAATTAGTAATTAATGAATTACTAAAAGTAGGAAAAAAAGTAATTGTTACTATACCTAATTTTGGTTACTGGAGAGTTAGACTACAATTATTGTTTAAAGGCACAATGCCTGTAACAGAAAATTTACCTCATGAATGGTACAATACACCAAATTTACATATGTGCACAATCAAAGATTTTTATAATTTTTGCAGTAGTAAGAATATTAAAATATTTAAGTCTATCGCTTTAAAAAAAAGTCGAATTTCAGAAATAAATAAATCAAATTTAAATTATAAAAATCTTGACTCTCATTTAGGTATATTTTTAATAGAAAGTTAAATGAAAGTAGAAATTATTAAGTGTCTGGAAGATAATTTTTCTTACATTTTAATTAATGAAGCCAATAGAAATTGTTGTGTTGTTGATCCTGGTGAAGCAGATCCAATTATAAATTATTTACAGAAAAATAAATTAAATTTAAAATATATATTAAATACACATCATCATCATGACCATGTTGGCGGGAATGAAGAATTAAAAAAAAAATTTAATGCAGAAGTAATAGGTTATATTGGAGATAAAAATAGAATACCTCAAATTGATATTTGCTTAAGTGATGGTGAAATTTGGAAAGAAGATATTTTTGAAGCAAAAATATATCATGTCCCTGGCCATACAATAGGTCATATCTGTTTTCATTTTTTTAAAAATAAGTTAATTTTTACAGGAGATACTTTATTCTCTATGGGATGTGGAAGAATTTTTGAAGGGAGTTATGAGCAAATGTACAACTCACTACAAGTTTTAAAAAATTTAGATAAAGATACAAAAATTTATTGTGGACATGAATATACTTTAAAGAATTCTGAATTTTGTTTAGCACAAGATTCCAATAACAATGAATTACTAAACAAAATTAAAGAAATTAAAGAAAAAATTAAACAAGGTAAAACTAGTATGCCATCGACGATTGGTGAGGAACTTAATTGTAACATTTTTCTTAAGTCAAACGATCTAGAAAATTTCAAAAAATTGAGGGATTTAAAGGATAATTTCTAAGTTATTAACCTTGACTATAATACAACCCGGACTATATTGCTGACTATAAAAATTAGGGCTAACTATGTCATTCGCGGTAATTCAAACAGGTGGTAAACAGTATAAAGTGAAAGCTGGAGAGATTCTCAAAGTTGAAAAGCTCGAAGATTCAAAAAAAAATTCAAAAATAGAGTTTAATGAAATACTAGCTTACGGAGATGATAAAAATTTAGAGTTAGGAGAGCCGACAATTATTGGAGCTAAAGTTGAAGCTGAATTAATAAAAAATGGAAAAAATAGAACAGTTCTTATTTTTAAAAAAAGGAGAAGGCAAAATTCGAGAAGAAAAAATGGTCATAGACAAAAATTTACAATGGTAAGAATAAGTAAAATCTATTCAAAAGATGGTAAAGTTATTTCTGAAGCAGAAAAAAGAAAAGAAATACCATCAAAAAAAACAGTTGAAACTAAGGAAGCAGCTAAATAAAAAGTAATTTATGGCAACGAAAAAAGCAGGTGGATCGTCAAGAAACGGAAGAGATAGTGCAGGTCGTAGACTTGGTGTTAAAAAATATGGTGGCGAGATGGTTGTGCCAGGCAACATTATTGTAAGACAAAGGGGAACTAGAATATTTCCTGGAGAAAATGTTGGCATGGGTAAAGACCATTCGATATTTTCAGTTGTTAAAGGTAAAGTAGAGTTTAAAAAATCAAAATCTGATAGAACTTACGTTTCTGTAAAGCCCAATTAATAGATACAACACTCACATAGTTGTTATATGAAATTTCTAGATCAAGTTAAGATATATGTAAAAGCTGGTAACGGAGGGTCGGGATCTCCAAGTTTTCGTAGGGAAAAATTTGTAGAGTTTGGTGGCCCTGATGGCGGCGATGGAGGGAAAGGAGGATCTGTAATTCTTATTAGCGAAAGAAATCTTAATACTTTGATTGATTACAGGTATCAACAACACTTCAAAGCTAAAAGAGGAAAAGATGGCAGCGGAAAAAACAAAACTGGGAAAGGTGGTGAAGATTTATATTTAAAAGTACCTTTAGGAACGCAAGTATTTGAAGAAGATAATAAAACACTTATTTATGATTTTAAAAGTCAGAAAGAGGAATTTTTAGTAGCAAGCGGAGGTAAAGGAGGATTTGGAAATACAAGATTTAAGTCCTCAACCAATAGAGCCCCAAAGAAATATACAAAAGGGGGTCAAGGAGAGGAATTTTGGATTTGGCTTCAACTAAAAACAATTGCTGATATCGGTATCATAGGATTGCCCAATGCTGGGAAATCCAGCTTGCTTGCATCAATGACGAGTGCAAATCCAAAAATAGCAAACTATAAATTTACTACAATTAATCCAAATCTTGGTGTTGCTAGTTATGATGACAAAGAAGTTACTTTAGCAGATATACCAGGCTTAATTGAGGGTGCTCATACCGGAACTGGTCTTGGAATAAAGTTTTTAAAACATATAGAAAGGTGCAAAACTTTGCTGCATTTAATAGATATAACTGAAGATGATTTATTTAATTCTTACAATCAAGTCAGAGAAGAATTATCAAAATACAGTAAAGATTTAGTTAAAAAAAAAGAAATAGTAGTTTTAAATAAAACTGACTTAATTGATGAAGAGGAAAAAAAAGACAAGATAAAAAAACTCAAGAATAAATTAAAAAAAAATATCTTTTTAATGTCAACAATGGATAAAAAATCAGTATCAGATATAAAGTCAAAGTTGGTAAATTATGTATCTTAAGGACTCCAAAACTGTAGTAATAAAAATAGGTTCATCTTTATTAATAAATGACAATAAAATTATTAGAGAAAAATGGCTTTTGGAATTTGCTAAAGATATTAAAGAGTTACAAAAACTTAAAAAAAACATTGTTATAGTTAGTTCTGGAGCAATTGCTTTAGGGTGTAAAAAATTACAATTAAATAAAAAAACTTTAAAGCTTGATAAAAGCCAAGCTGTTGCATCAATTGGACAAATAGAATTAATGAATCTTTTTAAGAAGACATTTAGCTCAAATAAAATAAATATTTCTCAAATTTTAATTACTTTAGAAGATACTGAACAAAGAAGAAGAGCTATAAATGCTAAAAGAACTTTCGAAAACTTATTTGAGCTTAATTTTGTACCTGTTGTTAATGAAAATGATAGTATTGCAACTTCTGAAATTAAATACGGAGATAATGACAGATTAGCATCAAGAGTTGCACAAATATCAGGTGCAGATTGTTTAATATTATTGTCTGATGTTGATGGATTGTATTCTAAAAACCCAAAAATTCATAAAAATGCTAAATTGATTAAAGAAATAAAAAATATTGATTCTAAAATTGAAAATTTTTCAAGTAAAAGCACAAGCGAGTATGGTACTGGTGGAATGAAAACGAAAATTGATGCTGCAAAAGTATGTCAAGTCTCGGGTTGCTATATGGCTATTGCAAATGGTTTAATTAAAAGACCAATTAAAAATATACTGGAACATAATTCTGGGACATGGTTTTTGCCAAAAGTATCTAAATTAGATGCAAGAAAAAAATGGATAATTAGCTCTATATCTCCAAAAGGAGAAATTATTATAGATGATGGTGCTTTAAATGCTTTAAAAAATGGAAAAAGTTTATTAGCTGCAGGTATTAGAAAAGTTTCAGGAAAATTTGTTAAAGGTGATCATGTAAGAATTTTGGATAAAAATAACAAAGAATTTGCTAGAGGGTTGAGCAGTTTTACATCTGATGAGATATCTAAAATAAAAGGAGAACATTCTAACAAAATTAGTAATCTTTTAGGCTATGTTACAAAGTCTGAAGTTATACATAAAGATGATATGGTTAAAATTTAATGAGTAAACTACTTAAAAAAATTGGATTGAATTCTAGAAAAGCTTTGAATTCAAGTATTAGTCCAAAAAAAAAGAATAAAGTTTTAAAAGATTTTGTAAAATTAATTGAGATTAATAAGAATAAAATTATTAGCGAAAATAAGAAAGATATTTTTTATGCAAGAGAAAAAAAATTAAAAGAAAACTTAATTCAAAGACTCACTCTTAGTAATAATAAATTAAAAAGTATAATTGACTCTGTTAAAACTATTACTTCTTTTAAAGATCCTATAGATCAAGTAACTTCGAAATGGAAAAGGCCAAATGGACTTCAAATTAGAAGGGTTACAATACCAATAGGAGTTATAGGTGTAATATTTGAGAGTAGACCCAATGTTACATCGGATGTATCAGCACTATGTTTTAAATCTGGAAATGCTGTTATATTAAGAGGTGGTTCCGAAGCCTACAATAGTAATAAAATTTTAGTAAATTTATTTAGGAAAGCTCTAAAAAAAAATAAAGTAAACGAAAATTACGTCCAGTTTATAAACAATAAAAGCAGAAAACTCGTAGATTATTTATTATCAAAAATGGAAAACTCCATTGATGTTGTAATACCACGAGGCGGTAAAAATTTAGTAAAAAAAGTTAAACAACTTTCAAAGGTGCCAGTTATTGGTCATTTGGAAGGAATTTGTCATACATATATTGATAAAGAAGCAGAAGATAATATGGCAAACAAAATAGTATTAAATGCTAAGTTGAGAAATACTAGTATATGTGGTGCAACTGAAACTCTCTTAATACATAAAAGTAAATCAAAATCAGTAAATTTAATTTTAAATTCACTAGCTAAAAGCGGTTGTAAAATTTTAGCTGATAAAAAAATAAGTAAATTATTTAAAGGCAAAACATATCCTGCAAATAATAATACTTGGTCAAAAGAACATCTTTCACCGATTATTTCAGTTAAATTAGTGAATAATGTCAAAGAAGCAGTTGCCCATATCAACAAATATGGAACTATGCATACAGATGCAATAGTAACCAAAAACAAAAATACAGCAAAATTCTTTATTAAAAATGTAAAAAGCTCTATTGCTATTCAAAATTCATCAACACAATTTGCTGACGGGGGAGAATTTGGTTTTGGTGGAGAGGTTGGAATTTCAACAAACACCTTACCACCAAGAGGTCCTGTCGGTCTAAATCAGTTAGTAAGTTATAAATATGAAGTTTATGGTTCAGGGCAAATTAGAAAATAAAAAGATTGGTGTACTCGGTGGATCGTTTGATCCAGCGCATGTTGGTCATGTAAGAATTTCTAAATTAGCAAAAAAAAATTATAATTTGAGCCAAGTTATATGGGCTATAACAAAACAAAATCCATTTAAAAAAAATAATCCAAATGATCTATATAAAAGAACAGCTTATGCAAAAAAAATTAATAAAAACAATAAATTTATAAAAGTTAAATGTTTTGAAAAAATAATAAAATCTAATCGTACAGTAGATTTAATCAAATATTTAAAAAAAAAATTTAAACATTCAGAAATATTTTTTTTAATGGGGGCAGATAACCTAATAAATTTTCATAAATGGAAAGGGTACAATTCAATAACTAAAATGTGCAAAATATTGGTATTTGATCGAAATGGATACAAATCAAAGGCTTTTAGATCTAAATCATTTAAGAAATATAATAAAAAAGCAGTTGAATTTATAAAGTTTAATAAAGTCAATATTTCATCTTCTCAATTAAGAAAAATTTGATACTCTTAATTTAATTAATGGAAAAAATATCAGCTCTTAAAGATGAAATAATCAAAACGCTTGATATTAATAAAGCCTTAGACATAGTTTCAATAGATCTCGAAGGAAAGTCATCAGTTGCAGACTTCATGATTATAGCTAGTGGTACATCATCAAGACATATTCAAGCTTTATCTGAACAAGTTTTTGAAAAATTAAAAATTAATGGTGTGAATAATTGTAAAATTGAAGGAAAGGATAGCAATGATTGGAAGCTTGTAGATGGAATAGACTTAATAGTTCATATTTTTAATCCTGAAAAAAGAAAATTTTACGAATTAGAAAAAATGTGGTCAGAATTAATTCCTAAAGAAAAACTGATCATATGAAAAAAGTATACTTTATAGCTTCATTATTTTTTTTCATATTTACAAATCCAATTTTGAGTAATGAAAACGATATTTACAAAAAAATTGATTTATTCAGCGAAGTCTTAGATAAAATTAATAAAGAATATGTTGATGAAGTAAACCAGAGTGAAGCAATGGATGCTGCTATAAACGGTGTTTTGCAATCTTTGGATCCCTATTCAGCATATATGTCTCCAGACTCATATAAAAACATGCAAACTGAGACTAGCGGAGAATTTGGGGGATTGGGCATTGAAGTAAGCATGGAGGCTGGTGTCGTAAAAGTAATTTCTCCAATTGATAACTCACCAGCTGAGGAGGTTGGCGTTAAAGCTGGAGATTACATTGTTAAAATTGATGATGTTCAAGTTCAAGGAAAAACTCTTTCTGAAGCTGTTGAATTAATGAGAGGCCCAGTTGGATCTGATATCGAAATTACTGTTAGAAGAAGGGGAGAAAGAAAAGCACTTATATTTACAATTACAAGAGAAATTATACAAGTTGCATCTGTAAAGTCTGAAATAAAAGATGATCAAACAGCTTATATAAGATTAACATCATTCAATGAGAATAGTAGCAAACAAATAAAAAAAAAAATCAAAGAATTTAAGAAAAATAAAAAAATTAAAAATTATATACTGGATCTAAGAAATAATCCTGGCGGATTGTTATCTCAAGCAATAAAGATTTCAGATTATTTTTTAGAAAATGGAGAAATAGTTTCAACAAAAAGTAAAAGAAAATATGAAAATAGAAAATGGTTTGCAAAAAAAGGAGATATTATTGATGGAGAAACAATGGTTATTTTGATTAATTATGGATCTGCATCAGCATCTGAAATTGTTGCAGGAGCACTACAAGATCACAAAAGAGCAATATTAGTAGGAGAGAGTACATATGGAAAAGGGTCAGTTCAGTCAATTATTCCTTTAGAAAATGAAGGTGCCATAAGACTTACTGTTTCTAAATATTATCTCCCATCAGGTAAATCAATTTCAAGAGTAGGTGTAAATCCAGATATAGTTATTGCTGAAGGTTCAGATGAATTTAGAATAAATACAGATACCGATAATCAGTTGGAATTTGCTCTTAAATTATTAAATGGTTAAGAATGAAAGAAAAATTTCAAAACCTCCCATTAAGAGACGGTGTTGGAATCGCAGTCTTAAATAAAGAAAATAAGATATTTGTGGCGAAAAGAATTGATAATCCTGCTGATTTTTGGCAGATGCCTCAGGGCGGTATTGATGAAGGTGAAAATTATTTTGATGCAGCGTTGAGGGAACTTAAAGAAGAAACAAGCATGAAGTCAGTAGAACTAGTTAAAGAAATAGGCAAATACACAACTTACGATCTTCCTGATCGACTTTTAGGAATTATTTGGAAAGGAAAATATAAAGGCCAAAAGCAAAAGTGGTTTATTGTAAAGTTTAATGGAGAGGAAAATGAGATTAATATTAAAACTAAACATCCTGAATTTTTAGATTGGAAATGGATAGATATTAAAGATTTAACAACTAAAGTTGTAGATTTTAAACTTCATGTTTACCAAGAAATTCAAAAAGAAATAGAAAAAGTAGTTAATTAATACTTATAGATTTTAGAACTTCAACTTTGTGGTTTAAAAGAAATCTTTTTTGATCATCGATATTATCTTTTGATAATTCTGCTTCAGCACTGCTTATCGACTCAGATATAAAATTTTTATCAGCTTCTTTTAAATCAAAAATTGAACTGGTTAATACAGATAATGTATTGTCTTTAAATTCGACAATACCATCTTCAATATAGAAACTTTTTTCCTCAGACTCAGAGAATACTCTTATTATACCTGGTTTTAAAAAAGAGATAATTGGAATATGGTCTTTAAGAATACCAATCTCTCCCTCTACAGCAGGTATTACAACCTCAAATACATTGTCTTTAGAAAGAAATGACTGTTCTGGATTAACAATATCTATATTAAAGAGATTACTCATTAAGCAGCTGCATCTTTTGCCATTTTTTCAGCTTTTTCTATTGCCTCTTCTATTGTGCCAACCATATAAAAAGCAGCCTCAGGCAGATGGTCGTATTCTCCTTTGCATATTGCGTCAAACCCTTTAATTGTTGATTCTAAATCTACTAGTTTACCTGGAGATCCTGTAAATACTTCAGCTACAAAGAAAGGTTGAGATAAAAATCTTTGAATTTTTCTAGCTCTAGCAACGGTAAGTTTATCATCCTCTGATAGCTCATCCATTCCTAGAATTGCAATAATATCTTGCAAAGATTTATATGTTTGTAAAATTTTCTGAACAGATCTTGCTACTCGATAGTGTTCATCACCAACAACTCTTGGATCTAAAATTCTAGAAGTAGAATCCAAAGGATCAACAGCTGGGTAAATACCTAATTCAGCAATTTGTCTTGAAAGTACAGTCGTTGCGTCTAAGTGTGAAAAAGAAGTTGCTGGAGCTGGATCTGTTAAATCATCTGCAGGTACATAAATTGCCTGAACAGATGTAATTGATCCTTTATTAGTTGTTGTAATTCTTTCTTGCAGGTTTCCCATATCTGTTGCAAGAGTAGGCTGATAACCAACCGCTGAAGGGATTCTTCCTAGAAGAGCTGATACTTCTGAACCTGCCTGAGTAAATCTAAAAATATTATCAACAAAGAATAAAACATCTTGACCCTCTTGATCCCTGAAATACTCTGCCACAGTAAGACCAGTTAAAGCCACTCTAGCTCTAGCTCCTGGAGGCTCATTCATTTGTCCATAAACTAATGCTGCTTTAGATCCAGTTCCCTCTGGCTTGATCACTCCTGACTCGATCATTTCGTGATATAAATCGTTCCCTTCTCTAGTTCTCTCTCCCACTCCAGCGAATACTGAAAATCCACCGTGGGCCTTAGCTATATTATTTATAAGTTCCATTATAATTACAGTTTTTCCAACTCCTGCTCCACCAAACAATCCAATTTTTCCACCTTTGGCATAAGGTGCTAATAAATCGATTACCTTTATTCCAGTTACTAGAATTTCTGTTTCTGTAGACTGATCATTAAAAGAAGGGGCTTGTCGGTGTATAGGCCAATTTTCTTTAGTAGAAATTTGTCCTTTCTCGTCGATTGGTTCACCTATTACGTTTACAATTCGTCCTAATGTTTCTGGACCTACTGGAACTTGAATTGGAGCACCTGTATCTTTTACTTCATCACCCCTTTTAAGTCCCTCTGTACTATCCATAGCAATGGTTCTAACACTTGACTCTCCAAGGTGCTGCGCAACTTCTAAAACTAATCTATTACCTCCATTATCACACTCTAAGGCTGTTAATATTTCTGGCAGTTCTCCATCAAATTTTACGTCAACAACTGCACCAATTACTTGTGTTATGTTTCCTTTTTTGCTCATAATTATAAACTTTCTGCTCCTGATATAATTTCAATTAACTCTTTTGTTATTGCTGCTTGACGGCTTCTATTATACTCGATTGTAAGCCTATCAACCAATTCGCCTGCGTTTCTGGTTGCATTATCCATTGCTGTCATCCTCGAACCTTGCTCGCTGGCAGAATTCTCTAACATTGCTTTAAATATTTGCGTTGAAATATTTTTCGGCAATAAATTACTTAAAATCTCATCTTCATCTGGTTCAAACTCATAGTCATTATCATTACCAGAGCCATCTTTATCATCTTTATTTTCATTAAGTGGAACTATTTGTTGTTCTTGTGGAATTTGTGTAATTACATTTTTGAATTTGTTGTAAAATATTGCACAAACATCAAATTCATTTTTTTCAAATTTTTCTATTATAATTTTTCCTACTTTATCTGCATCAAAATAATTTATATTTTTTGACTCTTTGAAAGAAATGTTCTCTACAATATAACTTTTATATTGTCTTTTAAGTTGATCATATCCTTTAGATCCAACAGTAATAATCTTTAAAGTTTTATTTTCGGATATTATTTTTTCGAAATAACTTTTTGCTTTTTTAATTATGTTAGTATTAAAACCTCCGCACAAACCTCTATCAGCTGTAAGCACAATGCATAAATGAACTTTCTCTTCACCTGTCCCAACCAGTAACTTGGGAGCATTTTCTTTATCTGTTATACTTTTTGAAAGATTTAAAATTACATTATTCATTTTTTCAGAATAAGGTCTGCCTTTTTCAGCATTCTCTTGTGCTTTTCTCAACTTAGCTGCAGCCACCATTTTCATAGCTTTTGTTATTTTCTGAGTTGATTTAACACTCGTAATTCTTTTTCTGAGATCGTCTAAACTTGGCATTTGAAATTATTTAATTCCTTTAATTAATTCTACTAATTGTTTTTCAATGTCTTCCTCGATCTTCCCAGTTTTGGCAATAGACTCCATAATCTCAGGCTTATCAGATTTACACTTTTGTAGAACTTTATTTTCAAAGTCAGCTACATCTTTAAGTTCAATATCATCCAAAAAACCTTTTACACCACAGAAAATTGATATAACTTGTTCTGCAACTGTCATGGGAGAATATTGTCCTTGTTTTAAAAGTTCAGTTAACTTCGAACCTCTATTTAAAAGTTTTTGTGTAGATGCATCTAAATCAGATCCAAATTGAGCAAAAGCTGCCATTTCTCTGTATTGAGCTAACTCTAATTTAATTGATCCAGCTACAGATTTCATAGCTTTAGTTTGTGCAGCTGATCCTACTCTAGATACGGATAATCCAACATTTACTGCTGGTCTTATTCCTTGGTTGAATAGCTCAGTTTCTAAAAATATTTGACCATCTGTAATAGATATTACATTTGTTGGAATATATGCAGAAACATCGCCAGCTTGTGTTTCAATAATTGGTAGCGCAGTTAAAGAACCTCCGCCATTTTCATCACTTAATTTAGCAGCTCTTTCTAATAATCTACTATGTAAATAAAACACATCCCCAGGGTATGCTTCACGCCCCGGTGGTCTTCTTAATAATAATGACATTTGTCTATATGCGACTGCTTGCTTAGATAAATCATCGTAAATAATTAAAGCATGCATTCCATTATCTCTAAAATATTCTCCCATAGTACATCCTGTATAAGGAGCTAAAAACTGAAGAGGTGCAGAGTCTGAGGCTGTTGCGGAAACTATAGTCGTATATTCCATTGCACCAGCGTCCTCTAAAGTTTTTACAATCTGAGCAACCGTTGATCTTTTTTGTCCAATTGCAACATATATACAATAAAGTTTTTTACTTTCATCGTCTGACTCATTAATTTTCTTTTGATTGATAATTGTATCGATAGCTACTGCGGTTTTACCAGTTTGACGATCTCCGATTATAAGTTCTCTTTGCCCTCTTCCAACAGGAATTAAACTATCAATTGCTTTTAAACCAGTTTGCATTGGTTCACCAACTGATTGTCGTGGAATAATACCGGGAGCTTTAACTTCAACTCTTTTTCTTTCTAAACTTTTATCTAAAGCTCCTTTTCCATCAATTGGATTTCCTAATCCATCAACAACTCTTCCTAAAAGTTGTTTTCCAACTGGTACATCAACAATCGCGCCAGTTCTTTTTACAGTATCCCCTTCTTTAATTTCTCTATCATCGCCAAATATAACAACACCAACGTTGTCACTTTCTAAGTTTAATGCCATCCCTTTAGAGCCATCAGAAAACTCAACCATTTCTCCTGCTTGAACATTATCCAAGCCATAAATTCTTGCAATTCCATCTCCTACAGACAATACTTGTCCGACCTCTGAAACTTCAGCTCTATCGCCAAGTTTTTTTATCTGTTCTTTTAATATTTTTGTTACTTCTGAAGGATTTATTTCCATTTATGCCTCTATCATTTGTTTTTGAATTTGTTGCAGTTTATTTTTAATAGAATTATCTACCATTGTACTTCCCACTTTTAATACCAAGCCACCAATTAAACTTGGGTCAAATTTATAATTTAACTGTATCTTTGCTCCAAAGTTTTGAGATAGCTCTTCTTTAATTTTAGAAATATCTGTTTCATTAAGCTCTTTAGCTGAAAAAAGCTCTGCTTTTATTTCACCTCTAGCTTTCGAACATACCTCTATAAAGTCACTCAAAATTTTTTCTAAATAAAAAAATCTTCTTTTTTGAATTAAAAAAACTAGAAATCTTTTTAAAAGATTATCAAAATTGTTTTTTTCAGAAATTGTTTCAATAACTTTAGTTAAATCCTCAATGCTTGTTGTGGGGTTTTTGATTAAATATCTAAATTCTTCACTTTTACTTATGAGTCTACTTAGTGCAACGACTTGTTCCTCTACTTTTGCTAGAGATTTATTTTCGTTAGCCAGCTCAAATAGTGCTTGAGCATAACTGTTGTTAGAAGTTATTGATATTTTTTTTTCGCTCAATTTATACTCTCAATTGTGAAGATGTTTAAAATCTCGTTTAGATAACATACGAATTATCAGTCTTCAAGGCTCAGATTGTGAAAAATGGTAAGATATAATGGACTAATTGAAGCTGATGGGGTCAACATCAACTGAAAGTTTTATTCCTTTGGAGAGTTGAAAATCTTTCAATACATCTTTCAATTTTTTCTGAACACTAGATGTTTTTTTTGCCCTTATTAATAGTCTATTTCTGAATTTTTGATTAATTCTATATATTGGAGCGTTTACTGGTCCTAAAATTTTTGCATCTATAGACTTTGTTAAAATATTTTTAAGTTTTTCGGCATTTATATCAAGTTTTTTTTCATTTGATGAAGATAAGATTAATGCGATAAATCTTTCGTAGGGTGGTAAATTATTCCTCTTTCTTAAATTTAATTCATTTTCTAAAAATTTAAAAGGATCTTCATTTGTAATTTGATTTATAACTTCTGGTTTTAAATTGTATGTTTGGAAATAAATATTAGCTGGTTTGCCAGTTCTACCTGCTCTTCCTGATAATTGGTGGTAAAGTTGTAAATTTTTTTCAGTGCTTCTAAGATCGTGTCCTTGAGAAGTTAAATCAATATCTAATACAACAATACAATTCAATTTTGGAAAGTGAAATCCTTTTGATATTAATTGAGTGCCTACAAGAATATCTATTTCACCAGATATAATTTTATTCAATTTGTCTTTGCCAGATGCTTTATTCATTGTGTCGCTAGAAAAAATTATTGTTTTTTTATTAGGAAAGAGGTTTTTAACTTCCTCTGCAATTTTTTCTACACCAGGTCCACTAAATACAAACTCACAAACATTTCCTTTTTTACAATCTCTATTTAATTTTGAATTATATCCACAGTAATGACACAAAAGAATTTTTTTATTTTTGTGAAATACTAAATTTATAGAACACCTTTGGCATGTAAAAACATTTAAACATTTTTTACATAAAACATAGGGTGCAAAACCTCTTCTATTTATGAAAAAGAGAACTTGATCCTTTTTATTTAAATGTTCTTTTACTTTTTCAAGAGTTTTAAGAGATATAGAACTTTTGGTCGCTAGTTGATTTTGATAAAGATCGATAACATGGTGTTTGGGTAAATTTGCACCTTTATATCGATTAAGCAATCTTGAGTAATTATATTTTTTAATTTTAATATTTTCATATGTTTCGATTGATGGAACTGCAGTTACTAAATTTATTGGAATATTCTCGTGTTTAGCTCTTGATATTGCCATATCTCTAGCATTATAGATAATTCCTTCATCTTGTTTATAAGATTGATCGTGCTCTTCATCCACAGTTATCAAACCTAATTTTTTGAATGGCAGAAATAAGGATGATCTTGCTCCGATTACTACTTTAATTTTTCCTGCTGATAATCCATTCCATATAATTTTTCTTTTTTTTGGGCTGACTTTTGAATGCCAAACTGCAGCTTCAAATCCAAAATAAGATTTAAATTTTTTTTCAAATTCATTTGTTAGTCCTATTTCTGGTAATAAAATTAGAGCTTGCAATCCTATATTTATAATTTTTTCAATAGCTTTAAAATAAACTATTGTTTTTCCTGAACCGGTTGTACCTTGCAGTAAATGAACTCTAAAACTGCTATCATTTTTAGATAACTCTTTATAAGCCTTATCTTGCTCTTCAGAAAGTTGATAACTTTCTTTTTTGCTTGATAGATCATATTTTAATAAATCCTTGTCATTTTTTATTTTTAAATTTTCGTCATTAATCAAATGCAGTTTTAAACACATTCCTAGGGGTACAAGATTGTAATTAGAAAACCACTTTAGAAAATTCATTGTCTTTTTACTTAGTGGTTCAATTTCTATTTTTTCAATTATAGATTTTAATTTAAATTCCTTATTATTCTTTTCTTCAAAAAAATCCCAAATTACACCAATAATATTTTTCTTACCAAATGGAACTTTTACATAATCTCCTGCTTTTAATTTAATATTACTTTCATAGGTAAAAGGATAATCAAATATATTTGGCAACAAAACTGGATATTTCATAAATATTTAATTTTAGTTTTTTTATATCTTAAAAATATATAAATAGATCAAATGAAATATAATTATTACTGGAGAAAATCAGGTTTAAAAAAACCTTATGGGGATAATTTTTTGAGTTTAGTTGAGGAATACAAGCCAAAAAATGTATTAGAAATCGGTGTTTTTTGTGGTGTTACATCAAGAAATATATGTGAATTATTAAAGACAAATTTTGGTAGTGATTTTAGATATTACGGATTAGATTTATTTGGATCTACTAAAACATCAAGTGTAGATGAGATCGAACCTAAATTTCTTGAAAATCAAAAGTTTTCGAATCCACTTAAAACTATCTATTATAATTTCATAAAAAAAGAAAATTTAAATTCAAAGATATCTGTTCAAAATTTTTTAAAGAAATTTTCGCAAAATATTGAGCTAATAGAAGGAGACACAAGGGTGACTTTAGAAAAAGTTCCTTTAAGTGAAATTGATTTCGTATTTTTAGATGGAGGCCATAGTTACGATACAGTTTTAAGTGATTTACAGAAACTTTACGACAACATGAAAAATAATTCTAGAATTGTTTGTGATGATTTTGCAGGTATTACAAAAATTGAAAGTGTTGAAAAAGCAATAAAAGACTTTGCAAATAATAATAAAATAAAACTTGAAGAAAAATTTAAAAGATTTGCTTTATTGAATGTAGAAAAATAATTATTAAGAGTGAATTTGTCTTTTATCTACTGATAATGCTGCTTCTTTTATAGCTTCAGAAAATGTTGGGTGTGCGTGACATGTTCTTGCAATATCTTCGGAACTAGCTCCAAATTCCATTGCGACAGCCATCTCAGCTATCATTTCTCCTGCATGAGGACCAATAATATGTACACCAAGCACTTTATCAGTTGATTGGTCTGCCAAAATTTTTACAAAACCCTCTGGCTCATCAATTGCTTTAGCTCTTGAATTTGCAATAAAAGGAAATTTACCAATTTTATAACCTATGTTTTCTTTTTTTAATTGCTCCTCGCTTTTGCCAACATAAGCAACCTCGGGAGACGTATAAACAACTCCAGGAATAATATCATAATTAACATGACCTGATTGGCCTGCAATTAATTCTGCAACTGCAATTCCTTCCTCTTCAGCTTTGTGAGCTAACATTGGGCCATCAATAACATCACCTATTGCATAAATATTTTTAACATTTGTTTCAAAATTTTTATTTACTTTAACTCTCCCTTTTTCATCTAACTTTACACCAACTTTGTCTAAATTTAAGTTTTTAGTATAAGGTCTTCTACCTACAGAAATTAAAACTACATCAACATCATGTTTAACTTTTTGGCCATCATTTTGTGAAGTCTCAACTGTCACACCATTAGAGTTTTTAGTTATTTTATCAACTTTAGTATTAAGGTTGAATTTTATACCTTGCTTCTTTAATATTTTCATAAATTCATTTGAAATATCTCGATCCATTCCAGGCGTGATATGGTCTAAAAATTCAACGACTGTGACTTCAGTGCCAAGTCTTGACCAAACTGATCCCATTTCCAATCCTATATATCCACCACCAACAACAATCATTTTATTGGGGAGTTTGGAAATAGATAGGGCTCCAGTTGAAGAAAGAATTCTCTCTTCATCAAAATCTACTCCAGCCAATGATACTGGCTCAGATCCTGTACTGATTATTGTTTTATCAGTTTGAATTATTTTAGTGCCTTCAGAGCCTTCAATTTTTATTGATTTTTCATTCTCAAATGAACCTTTGCCTTTAAAATAAGTGACTTTGTTTTTTTTGAATAAAAATTCAACTCCTTTAGTCAAAACTGTTACGGCTTTGTCTTTATTTTTCATCATTTTATCTAAGTTGAGTTTTATTTCTCCAGTCTCGATTCCAATCTTTTCAAAATTTTTAGCACTGTGAAATTTTTCAGATAAATTAAGCAAACTTTTTGATGGGATACATCCAATATTTAAACATGTCCCCCCTAAAGATCCTCTAGACTCTATGCATGCTGTTTTAAGTCCAAGTTGAGACAATCTAATTGCACAAACATATCCACCAGGGCCACCACCGATTACAGTAACATCAAATTTTTCTGACATATTATAAATTTAAAAATAACCTTCTTGGATCTTCTAAGTTTTCTTTAACAGTTTTTAAAAAACTTACAGATTCTTTTCCATCAATTATTCTATGATCATAAGACAATGCTAAAAACATTACAGGTCTAGCCTTTATCTCGCCATCAACAACAACAGGTCTTTCAACGATATTATGCATTCCAAGAACTGCTGATTGTGGAGGGTTTAAAATAGGAGTAGATAACATTGATCCATACACACCTCCATTGCTAATTGTAAATGTTCCGCCTTGAAGATCCTCTATAGTAAGACTTCCATTTTTTGCTTTGTCTGACAGATCTTTTATGTTTTTTTCAATGTCAGCAAAAGACATTTCATCAGCATTTTTTAATACTGGAACTACTAATCCTTTTTCAGTTCCGACTGCGAAGCTCACATTGTAATAATTTTTGTAAACCATTTCATCATTTTCAACTTCAGCATTTATTGCAGGAAATAATTTTAATCCTACTATACAAGCTTTCACAAAAAAGGACATGAAGCCAAGTTTAATTCCATAACTATTTTGGAAATCTTCCTGGTTATCTTTTCTCATTGAAATTATATTTGACATATCAACCTCATTAAACGTTGTAAGCATAGCTGCATTATTTTGAGCCTCTTTTAAACGTTTAGCAATCGTTTGTCTTAGTCTTGACATTTTAATTCGTTCTTCTTCGCCGTATTGAATTTTTCTTTCGTTAGGTTGAGGGTTAGCTCCCATTAAACTTATTAAATCACCTTTTAAAATTCTACCATCTTTACCTGTCCCTTTTACTTCATCTAAATTAATTTTATTTTCAACAACCATTTTTCTTACAGCAGGAGAAAGTGTTTTATTTTGTTTAATAGGCTTGGTTTCTTTAACTTCATCAGTTAATACCAATGGTTCTTCGTCAAGCAATAAAGGTTCTTGAGTTTTTTTTGTATCTTTTTTCTTTTCGATTTCTAAATTTATTACATTATTTTTTTCAACGTTTCCTTCAACCGGCTCAGCTTCCTTTTCTTCTTTAAGAGCAACACCTTCTGAAATCATTCCTAATACAGTTCCAACTTCGACTGTATCACCATCTTTTGAGTTGATCTCTGATATAACACCACTCGCAGGTGCAGGAACTTCTAAGTTTACTTTGTCAGTTTCTAATTCTACTACAGCTTCATCAGCAACTACGTTATCACCCTTTTTCTTTAACCATTTCGTGACCGTAGCCTCTGTAATACTTTCTCCCAAAACTGGAACTAATATTTTTTCACTCATTTATTCAAATACTTTATTTATAATTTCTTGTTGTTCAGAATTATGTCTTCTTGCATAACCTGTAGCAGGTGTAGCATCTGGACTTCTTCCAATGTAAGAAATTGCATTGTTTTTAGCCTTAATAGTCTCTAATGTCCATTGTATATAATCTCTAACAGCAAACCAAGCACCCATATTTTTAGGCTCCTCTTGGCACCAATAAAATTTTGCATTTTTTGCAAATGGTTTTAGCTCTTTAACCAAACTTTTTGCAGGGAAGGGATATAGTTGTTCAATTCTATACAAAATCACATCATTGGTTTTTAGTTTTTCTCTTGCCGCAAGAAGATCAAAGTAAATTTTTCCAGAGCATAATATCACTTTTCTGATTTTTTTGTCGTCTTTTAACTTAATAAACCCTTTTTGCTTAATATCTCTAGCATGATCCCATAGCACTCTATGGAAAGAATTTTGTTTACTAAAATCTTCCAAATTTGATACACAATATTTATTTCTTAAAAGTGACTTAGGCGTCATTATGACTAAAGGTTTTCTAAAATCACGGTGCATCTGTCTTCTTAAAGCATGAAAATAATTTGCAGGTGTAGTACAATTCATAACTTGTAAATTATCATTTGCACATAATTGTAAAAATCTCTCTAATCTCGCAGAAGAGTGCTCTGGACCTTGTCCTTCATAACCATGGGGTAATAACATAACCAGTCCTGATGCTCTTTTCCACTTTCTTTCACCAGATGATATAAATTGATCAATAATTACTTGTGCACCATTTGCAAAATCTCCAAATTGAGCTTCCCAAATTGTCAATGTATTTGGTTCTACTAAACTGTATCCATATTCAAATCCTAAAACTGCAAGTTCAGATAAAAAACTATCTACAATTTCAAAATTTTTTTGGTTACTAGATATATTATTTAAAGGTATGTACCTTGAATTATCAATTTGATTTCTTAAAACTGAGTGTCTTTGACTAAAGGTACCTCTACCAGAATCCTGACCTACTAACCTTACTGGATAACCTTCAACTAATAATGAACCAAATGCTAAAGACTCAGCTGTTGCCCAATCAATTCTTGAGCCTTCATTAATAGTTTTTTTTCTATTTTCCATAATTTTTGTTATGGTTTTGTGAATATTTTTATCAGTCGGAAAAACATGTATTCTGTCAGAAATATTATTTAAAATTTTCAAATCTGATCCAGTTACACCTCTTTTATCTTTACCTCTTTCAGGTTTATATCTCGACCAAGTTCCCTCAAACCACCTAATTTTAGGTTTATAATCTTTCGCATTTTTAAATTGATCATCTAATAAATTTTTAAAATCAATAATTTGTTGATCTAAATCTTGTTTCGTAAAAAGTCCTTCATTTACGAGCTTTTCACCATAAATTTTAATTGTAGATGGATGAGATCTAATTTTTTTGTACATAAGTGGTTGGGTGAAAGATGGCTCATCTCCCTCATTATGTCCAAATCTTCTGTAACATATTAAATCAATTACAACATCTCTATTAAATTTTAATCTAAACTCAGTTGCTATTCTAGTTGCGTAAACAACTGCCTCAGGATCATCTCCATTAACATGGATGATTGGTGCATCAACCATTTTACCTACGTCAGAAGGATAAGGGGAAGATCGCGCAAATCTAGGACTTGTTGTAAATCCAATTTGGTTGTTAACAATAATATGGATTGTCCCTCCAGTGTTATGACCAGGAAGTCCGGACATCGCAAAACACTCTGCTACTATTCCTTGTCCTGCAAATGCAGCATCGCCGTGAATTAATATTGGTATAACTTTATTTCTTTGTTTGTCTTTATGGAAAAATTGTTTAGCTCTGGTTTGGCCAAGAACAACAGGATTAACCGCCTCTAAGTGTGAAGGATTATCTGTTAAACTTACGTGTACAGGATTTCCATCAAATTCTCTATCAGATGAGGCTCCTAAATGGTATTTTACATCTCCAGCACCATCTTCTGATCCATCCATTTCACCAGCAAATTCATTAAAAATTCTTTTATAAGATTTTTGTAAAACGTTTGCTAAAACATTTAGTCTTCCTCTATGTGACATTCCTATTTTAACTTCTTTTATTTTAGATTGTCCTCCAATTTTTATAATTTGCTCAAGAGCAGGTATTAGACTTTCTCCACCATCTAAACCAAATCTTTTAGTACCAACATATTTTGTATTTAAAAATTTTTCAAAGCCCTCTGCTTGTATTAATTTATTTAAAATCGCTTGCTTTCCATTTTTTGTAAACTTGAGTGCATTTTCGTCTTTTTCAACCCTATCTCTAAACCACATTCTCTCAGTTGGATTTGAAATATGCATATATTCATAACCTATAGGGCCACAATAAGTTTTTTTTAAAAACCTGAGTATTTCTCTAATATTTGCACTTTTTTTATTTATTATTCCGTTAAGAAAAATTTCTTTGTCATAATCTTCTTTTTTAAAACCATAGTACTCAGGATGTAATTCGTCTAAATATTCTGACTTCATCAATTCTAAAGGATCTAATTTTGATAATAGATGTCCCCTTAGCCGATAAGCTCTTATCAAGGCTACAGCACTTATTGAATTTTTATTTGAATTTGCAATTACTTGGAAATTAAACTTGCTAGAGTTATCTTTGTTTTTTTCGTTTTCTTTAGCTGTTTTCTCGACATCCTCAATATTAATTTTTTTTGAAAAAGGTTTCCACGACGGTCCATTTATCTCGTCGACTAATATCTTCATATCCTCATCTACACTTGAGAAATATTCAATCCAACTTTCAGAGAGAGATGGATCTTTGTTTATAAATTTTACATACATTTCTTCAATAAATGCACTATTGGTCTTATTTAAAAACGATGTTTTTTTATATTCCAGATTTTTAGGAGAACTCATTTTATTTTATTATAATACTAAATTTTGTTTTCAATTGGACAATTTATTTAACAATGTTTTTCCAATTTCTGAAGGTGATGTGGCTACTTCTATGCCACAATCTTCCATTTTTTTGATCTTATCTTTAGCCCCACCTTTACCACCTGATATTATGGCCCCCGCATGTCCCATTCTTCTACCTGGTGGTGCTGTAACTCCTGCAATAAAACCAACCATGGGTTTTTTTATTTCATGATTTTTTACAAATTCAGCTGCTTCTTCTTCAGCTGATCCTCCTATTTCACCAATCATTAAAATTGATTTAGTTTCCTCATCCTTTAAAAATAAATCTAAACAATCAATGAAGTTCGTACCATTTATTGGATCACCACCTATACCTATACATGTTGATTGTCCCAAATCATTCTCTGTAGTTTGTGCGACAGCCTCATAGGTCAAAGTTCCAGATCTTGATACAATACCAACAGAACCCTTTTTATGTATATTTCCTGGCATTATTCCGATCTTGCATTCATCAGGCGTAATTATCCCTGGGCAATTGGGACCGATTAATCTTGATTTTGAATTAAGTAACTTTTTTTTGACCTTAATCATATCAAGAACTGGTATTCCCTCAGTGATACAAACAATTAATTCTAAGTTAGCTTCAATGGCCTCTATGATTGCTGCGGATGCAAATTTCGCAGGAACATAAATCATAGTTGCGTTGGCACCAGTTTTATCGACTGCTTCCTTTACTGTATTAAATACTGGTCTATCTAGATGAGTTTGACCACCTTTTTTTGGTGTAACCCCACCGACTAAATTTGTTCCATATTTAATTGCTTGCTCCGAATGAAAGGTTCCATGACTACCCGTAAAACCTTGGCAAATTAACTTTGTATTTTTATTAACTAAAACTGACATTTATTTAATAGCCTCTACAATTTTTTTGGCAGCATCTGATAAATCAGATGCAGAAATTAACTCAAGACCTGAATTATCAAGTATTTTTTTTCCCTCTTCAAAATTTGTTCCGGCTAATCTTACAACTAAAGGAACATTCATTTTTATTTCTTTTGCAGCATCTACAACACCTTGGGCAAGAACATCACACCTCATTATTCCGCCAAAAATATTAATCAATATTCCTTTAACATTTTTATCTGATAAAATTATTTTGAAAGCAGCTGCCACTTTTTCTTTAGAAGCCCCACCACCAACATCTAAAAAATTTGCTGGTTCCTTTCCATATAATTTAATTATGTCCATAGTTGCCATTGCAAGTCCAGCTCCATTAACCATGCATCCAATTGTTCCATCAAGTTTAATATATGCTAAATCATGCTTGCTAGCTTCTATCTCTGTTTCTTCTTCTTCATTGAGGTCTCTCAACTCAATTAGTTCTGGATGTCTGAATAAAGCATTTCCATCAAAATTCATTTTTGCATCTAAACAAATCAACTCTTTTTCTTTTGTTAAAATTAAAGGATTAATTTCAATTAAATTAGCATCCGTTTCTATAAATAATTTGTATATGGACTTGATTAGACTAATTCCTTGCTCTTTTGTTTCTTCATCTAGATTAAAAATACTTATTATTTTAGTACAATTTTCATCAGATATTTCGTTATCTAAGTCTACTTTTGTTGTTAAAATTTTCTCAGGAGATTTGATTGCGACTTCCTCTATATCCATACCCCCTTGATCACTTGAGATAAAAGCTATCTTTGAGCTTGCACGATCTACAACGCAAGACAAATAAAATTCTTTATCAATGTTAGATGAAACTTCGACATATAATCTTTTAACAATTCTTCCACTAGGTCCTGTCTGATGAGTGATTAATTTTTTTCCAAGCAAGGATTTTGCCTCTGTTTCAAGACTTTTTAAATCATTTACTATTTTAACTCCACCAGCTTTACCTCTGCCTCCAGCATGAATTTGTGCTTTCAACACATATTTATCAGTTTTAAGATTTTTAGCTTTTTCCAATAATTCATTTACATCTAGAGCATAAACTCCATCCGGAACTTTAGCTCCATATTTTCTAAGTATGTTCTTTGCTTGGTGTTCGTGAATATTCATTAACTAGTTATTTAAACTAGGATCAATTTTGGATGCAGCTTCCCATAATTTTTTTACAGCATCTACTGAGTTATTAAACTCAGATTTTTCATTTTCATCTAGCTCAATTTCTTCGATTTTTTCTATACCGTTCTTTCCAACAATTACTGGCACTCCAGCATAAATATTGCTTATTCCGTATTGTCCATTTAAATGTGCAGCACAAGGGAGCATTTTTTTGCTATCTTTTAAGTATGCTTCTGCCATTTCAACACCTGACGCTGCTGGTGCATAAAATGCTGAACCTTTTTCTAAATATTTAACAATTTCAGCACCTCCATCTCTAGTTCTTTGATTTATACTTTCTAATTTATCTTTTGATATTTTTCCTTCTTTGACTAAATCTAATAATGGTTTTCCTGAAACTTTTGTAAATCTTGGTAGAGGAACCATAGTATCTCCATGTCCTCCCATTACCATTGCCTCAATTTCTCTAACAGGCACATTTAACTCTAAAGATAAAAACAGTTTAAATCTCGATGTGTCTAATATTCCAGCCATTCCAACAACTTTGTTAGGCGATAGTCCAGAAAATTTTTGAAAAGCCATAACCATTACATCTAATGGATTTGTAATGCATATAACAAAGGCATTTGGTGCATGGTGCTTTATACCTTCAGCAACCTGTTTTATAATTTTTAAATTTATTCCTAATAAATCATCTCTACTCATTCCTGGTTTTCTTGGAACACCAGCTGTAATAATGATTACATCTGAATTTTTTATATCTTCATAATTATCAGTACCTGAAAATTTTACATTAAATCCATCAACGGATGAAGACTGTGCAATATCTAATGCTTTACCTTTAGCAATTCCACTTGCTACATCAAATAATACTACTTCATCAACAAGCTCCTTTAGTCCAATTAAATGTGCTAAAGTTCCGCCAATTTGTCCAGCTCCTATTAATGATATTTTCGACATTTTACTATTTCATTGTTGGCATTATAAATTCAGGATCTGATCTAACACCTGAGGGCCATCTTGAAGTAATTGTTTTTAATTTAGTATAAAATCTAACTCCTTCAGGCCCGTGCATATGTTGATCTCCAAATAATGATCTCTTCCATCCACCAAAACTATGAAAAGCAACTGGTACAGGGATAGGGATATTAATTCCAACCATTCCTACTTTAATTTGATTTGCAAACGTTCTTCCTGCATCTCCATCTCTTGTATAAATACTTGTTCCATTACCAAACTCATGGTCATTAATTAAATTTAATGCTTCGTTAAAATCTTTAGCTCTGACAACAGATAATACAGGTCCAAATATCTCCTCTTTATAAATTCTCATATCTTTTTTAACATTATCGAATAAGCAACCACCAATATAATAACCGTCTTCATAACCTTGAAGTTTGATATCTCTTCCATCAACCACAAGGTCTGCTCCTTCTTTAATACCTAAATCAACATAACCTCTTACTCTTTCAAGATGCTCTTTTGTTACTAAAGGACCCATTTCAGAATTCTTATCCATGCCTGGTCCAATTTTTAAAGCTTCCACTTTTTTAGATAATTCATCGACTAGTTTGTCACCTACATTACCAACAGCAACAGCAACAGATTGAGCCATACATCTTTCTCCTGCAGACCCATATGCTGCACCCATTAGACCGTTTACTGCTTGATCTAAATCACAATCTGGCATGACAACACAATGATTTTTAGCTCCTCCAAGAGCTTGAACACGTTTTTCATTTTTGGCTGCATTTTCATAAATGTATTTAGCAATAGGTGTTGATCCAACAAAACTTACTGCGGATATATCTTTATGTTCCAAAATTGCATCTACAACTTCTTTATCTCCATTAACAACATTCAAAACCCCATCTGGTAAACCAGCTTCACTAAATAGCTCTGCAAGTTTTAATGGACAAGATGGATCTTTTTCAGAAGGTTTTAATACAAATGTATTTCCGCAAGCTATTGCCATTGGAAACATCCACATTGGAACCATTGCAGGAAAATTAAATGGTGTAATACCTGCACATACACCTAATGGCTGTCTCACTGACCAGCTATCAATGTTTGTACCTACATTTTCTGTAAAGTCACCTTTTAGCATTTGTGGAATTCCACATGCAAATTCAACTACCTCTAAACCTCTTGTGAGAGAACCTTTGGCATCTTCATAAACTTTTCCATGCTCTGATACAATCATCTTAGCTAGCAAGTCAGAATTTTTTTCAATTATTTCTTTGTATTTAAATATTATTCTCGCTCTTTGTATTGGAGTTACATTTGACCATGTTTCAAATGCTTTTTTTGCTTTTTGTACTGCTAAATCAAGATCTTGTTTTGTACCAAGTCTAACCTCGGACTCTTGTTTGCCTATAGCAGGATTAAATACTTTTCCTTTTCTATCTGATGTACCTGAAACAATTTTACCATCGATAAAATGCTCTATTAAATTCATGGATGTATTTAAATAAGTAATTATGTGGTTGCAAGCATTTTCTTTATCTCAGCAATAGCTTTTGCTGGATTTAATCCCTTTGGACATGCGTTAGTGCAGTTCAAAATCGTATGGCATCTATAAAGCTTAAGTTCATCTGCAACCTTTTGAAGTCTTTCCTTTCTATCTTCGTCTCTGCTATCCATTATCCATCTATAAGCTTGTAATAAAACTGCAGGACCTAAATACTTATCGCCATTCCACCAATAACTAGGACATGAAGTAGAACAACAAGCACACATTATACATTCATAAGCTCCATCAAGTTTAGCTCTATCTTCTGGAGATTGATGAATTTCTGTTGTTTCACTTTTTGAATTATTTTTTAACCAAGGTTCAATGGATTGGTATTGTTTATATAATCCACTTAAGTCTCCTATTAAATCTTTTTTTACTTTTAAGTGAGGCAAAGGGTATATATCTATATCTCCCTTAATTTCTGCATGTGGCTTAGTACATGCAAGACCATTTTTTCCACCCATATTCATTGCACAAGAACCACAAACTCCATGCGCACAAGATCTTCTATATGCAAGTGTTGGATCAATTTCATTTTTAATTTTATTTAGTATGTCTAAAACTTTAGATGGACAATTATCCATGTCTACTTCATATGTGTCTATTCTTGGGTTCTCTCCAGTTGATGGATCCCATCTGTAAACATTTACTTTTCTGATATTCTTTGAACCGGTTTTGTCTTTAAAATATTTACCTTTATTAACTTTTGAGTTTTGTGGTAAATTTAATTGAACCATTAATACACTCTTTCTTGTGGAGGAAAATATTGGACTTCATTTGTTAATGTTGAAGTATGTACATCTCTGTATTCAATTTTAGTATTTTTTCCATCACACCAAGATAATGTATGTTTCATAAATTTTTCATCATTTCTTTTCGGATAATCTTCACGAGCATGAGCTCCTCTGCTTTCTTTTCTGTGATATGCAGAATCTACAGTTGTTATCGCTTGTCTAATTAAATTATCAAATTCTAAAGTCTCAACTAAATCAGTATTGAATACCAACGATTTATCTTTAACAGAAATCGATTCCATGCCATCATATGTTTTTCTGATCTCATCTACACCCTCTTTAAGATTCTTTTCAGTTCTAAATACAGCACATTTAGACTGCATTGTTTTTTGCATCGCCAGTCTAAGTTCAGCAGTTCCATTATCTCCCTCTGCATACCTTAGTTTATCAAATCTATTTAGACATTTTTCAGTTTCGCTTTCACTAACTTCTTCGTGAGGCGTTCCAGGTTTTACCAATTCCGCTGCTCTCTTTGCTGCTGCTCTTCCAAAAACAACCAAGTCAATAAGTGAATTTGAACCTAATCTATTTGCTCCATGAACAGATACGCACGCAGCCTCACCAATCGCCATCAAACCTGGGACTGTTTTTTGAGATCCATTTACTGTTAAAACTTCAGCTTTATAATTTGTTGGTATACCACCCATATTATAATGAACTGTTGGAACAACTGGTATCGGTTCTTTGGTTACATCTACATTTGCAAATAATCTTGCTGCCTCAGTAATGCCTGGCAATCTATCTTCAATAACTTTTTTATCTAAATGACTTAAATATAAATGAACATGGTCTTGATCTTTACCAACACCTCTTCCCTCATTGATTTCAATAGACATTGATCTGCTAACTACATCTCTCGAAGCAAGATCTTTAGCGTTGGGAGCATATCTCTCCATAAATCTTTCACCTTTAGAGTTTACCAAATATCCACCTTCACCTCTTACACCTTCAGAAATAAGTGTTCCGTGTCCATATATTCCTGTTGGGTGAAATTGTACAAACTCCATATCTTGAAGAGGTAATCCAGCTCTTAATACCATTGCATTACCATCACCAGTACAAGTATGTGCAGATGTTGCTGAGTAATACACCTTCCCATATCCCCCTGTGGCTATAATTGTTATGTGAGATCTAAAACGATGAATTGTTCCATCATTTAAATTCCAAGCAATTAAACCTTTGCATTGTCCATCTTTCATAATTAAGTCTAATGCAAAATATTCAATAAAAAATTCTGTATTATGTTTAAGTGCTTGACCATATAATGTATGGAGAATTGCATGACCAGTTCTGTCTGCTGCAGCACAAGTTCTTTGTACAATTCCATTTCCATAATTTTTTGTCATTCCACCAAATGGTCTTTGATAAATTTTTCCATCTTCTGTTCTACTAAAAGGAACACCATACTTTTCTAATTCTAGTACTGCTTTTGGAGCTTCCTTACACAAATATTCAATACTATCTTGATCGCCTAACCAATCTGCTCCTTTTACAGTATCGTACATATGCCAACGCCAATCGTCTTCTCCCATGTTTCCAAGGGCTGCTGAAATTCCACCTTGGGCAGCTGATGTATGACTTCTGGTTGGAAAGACTTTAGAAATGCATGCAGTTTTTAATCCAGCTTCACTTAAGCCAACCGCAGCTCTTAGGCCAGAACCTCCAGCGCCAAGGACAACGACATCGTATTCATGATCTATAATATTATAAGATTTCATATAGTTATTTTAAATACTGCAAATATTGTAATTAAAGGAATTGTTATAGCAAAAAAATTTAAAGCTTTGTTTGCGGCATTTTTGATTTTTTCATCTTTAATATAGTCTTCAAAAACCTCGCTGATGCTTAATGCCGAGAAAAAGTAAGCAAAAATGAGAAAAAGACTAAATATAAACTTTGAAGGTTGAGAAGTTAGAAAAGTTAATATCTCTAAGTAGCTTTTGTCATAAATACTAACCAAATTTAAAGCAAACCATAACATCAAAGGTACTAATATGAGAGAACTCACTTTTAAAAATACCCATTTTTTTGTTACTGCTCTCATTAAAATAAATTTCGTCCTATTAAATAAATTGAAACGGTTAATATAAAAGATCCAAATATTACAATTAAGCCAGTAATTTTTGTGGTTTTTAACTCAAATCCATAACCAAAATCCATGATTAAATGTCTTATCTCACTTAAGATTTGAAAACTAAAAGACCATGTAATACCCAAGATGAAAAATTTCCCAATAAAAGATTGGAGGAATAATTTTATGAATTCATGACTTCCTTCGCTAAATGAAAAAAAAATAAAAAAGATACAAATTAAAGTTATTGCTAATATATTTATTATTCCTGTAATTCTATGAGATATTGAAACTAAAGATGATACATGCCATCTATAAATTTGAATATGAGGAGATAAAGGATTATTTTCCATTTTGATTTGCTTTCATTATTGTTTCTGCAATTTCAACGGAATTTAATGCGGCGCCTCTTAATAGGTTATCTGAAACGATCCACAAATTAATTGAATTCTCTTTTGTTTTATCATCTCTAATTCTTGAGATAAATGTTTCATCACAACCAGTTGCTTCTATTGGTGTACTATATCCTCCATTTTCTCTTTTATCTATAACGCTACAACCATCAGCATTATTTAATGCTTCTCTGATTTGTTCTAGAGAATAAGGATTTTCAAACTCTATATTTACTGATTCTGAATGTGATACAAGAACAGGAATTCTAACGCACGTAGCTGTTAGCTCTATATTATTGTCCAGTATTTTTTTTGTTTCATTACTCATTTTCAATTCTTCTTTTGTGTATCCATCATCCGAAAAAACATCAATGTGAGGAATTATATTAAAAGCTATTTGTTTAGTAAAATTTTTAGATTCAACAGAATTTCCATCAAGATAAGATCTAGTTTGTTCAATCAATTCATCCATTGGTGCTTTTCCGCCTCCAGAAACAGATTGATAGGTGGAAACTATTACTCTTTTTATTTTATATAAATCATGTAATGGTTTAAGAGCTAATACTAACTGAGCTGTTGAGCAGTTAGGATTTGCCACAATATTTTTTTTCATTTCATTAATTTTTTCTGCATTCACTTGAGGTACAATAAGTGGAACGTCAGGATCCATTCTAAAAAAACTAGAATTATCAATTACAGTTGTTAATTTTGCTGCACTTTCTGCATATTGTTCTGCAATTTTACCACCTGCTGCAAAAAAAGTTATATTTGCATTTGAAAAATCGTATTTTTCAAGATCATGGACTTCATAATCTTTGCCCTTAAAACTTATTTTTTTTCCAGCACTATTAGAAGAAGCTACTAAAAAAAGGTTATTAAATTTAATATCCTTTTTTTCTATAACTTCTAGTGTCTTTCTTCCAACATTACCGGTTGCACCGATGATAGCTATATTAGTCATTTTAAAGATTTATACTAAATGAAAGGTAAATCGCAAACTGTTCCGTTAAAACTATTACCATTTATATCAATTTTGAATGTTTGCTTTGCTTCAAAATATGGTTTTTTTATCATAGCTATACCAATTACCTGTTTAAAAGTTGGATTGTAACAACCTGATCGTAATTCTCCGATTATATTATTTTTTTCATCTGTTAAATTCATTGAACCAGTTACGCTTATTTTATCAGTATCAATTTTAACACCCATTAGTTTTCTTTTAATTCCTTCAGACTTTATTTTTTTTAATTGCTCTTTTCCTAAAAATTCAACATCACTATCAATATTAATATATTTATCAAAGCCACATTCGTATGGGTTGTCTCCATTGTCCATATCGTTTCCTTGAGAAAGTAATCCACTTTCGATACGTTCAATTAAATTAGGACATCCTGCTCTAATATTAAACTCATCTCCAATTTCAAATAAATGATCGTATAGTTTTAAACCCGCCTCATTATTCTCTACATAAATTTCATATCCACCTTGTTTAGACCATCCTGATTGAGCAATTAAATGTTTGGCTCCTGCAAAATCAAAATAATCAAAACCAAAAAATTTTAATTTTGTTATCTTTTCTCCAAAAACTTTTTCCATCAATTTAAAAGATTTAGGCCCTTGCACAGCCATAATGTCAACTTCGGGTTCGATAATATTTACATCAAATTTATTTCCAATTGCCAATCCTTTTGCAAATAAGATTACATCCGTATCTGCAATAGAAACCCACCATTTATTCTCATTAAATCTTAGAACAACTGGATCATTAATTAATCCAGCATTATCATCTATGATTGGACAATAATAACATCTTCCATCTTTTGATTTCGAAAGATCTCTACAAGTCATAAGTTGAACCAATTTTGCAGCATCTTTTCCAGTAATCTCTACTTGTCTTTCAGCAGCCACATCCCAAACTTGAACATGCTCTTTTAAATGATGATATGAGTCTTCTAAAGAACCAAATGCAGCAGGAAGCAACATATGATTGTATATTGTGTAAGCTGTAACACCTTGTTTTTCAATTCTTGATGTATAAGGCGTACCTCTAAGTCTTCTTGATTTTGCAATAGAAAAGTTTTTCATTTTTTAGCTTAGTGTCATCTTTTTATCTATTTGTAAAGAAAGTAAGTTGTTTATTTGAAAGAAATCTAAGTAAGTTCCTTAGCTCTTTTTCTTAATTCAAATTTTTGGATTTTACCTGTTGATGTTTTTGGAAGTTCACAGAAGTCTATTTTTTTTGGAATTTTGAACCCTGCTAGAGTTTCTCTACAAAAATCGATTAATTCTTTTTCATTTGTCTCTTTATCTGCCACTTTCTCTATAAATGCGCATGGAACTTCTCCCCATTTCTCATCTGGTTTTGCTACTACAGCAACAATTGAAACAGCTGGGTGCTTAGAAAGTGTGTTTTCGATTTCGATAGAAGAAATATTCTCTCCACCTGAAATAATAATATCTTTCGACCTATCTTTAACCTTGATGTATCCATCTGGATAAATAACTGCCAAATCACCAGAGTGAAACCATCCATCTTTCATAGCCTTTTCAGTGGCCTCTTTGTCTTTAAAATACCCTTTCATAACAACATTACCTTTGATCATTATCTCGCCAATGGTTTCTCCATCCATAGGCACGGGTTTCATAGTTTCTGGATCTAAAACAACCACTCCTTCTGTGTTTGGAAATCTCACACCTTGTCTTGCTTTAATTTCATTAATTTTGTCTTCTTCAAAACCATTCCATTCATCATTCCAAGCACATTGTAAAACATGTCCATATGTTTCTGTTAAACCATAGACATGCATTACCTCAAATCCTAATGCTTTCATTTTTTTGAAAATAATACTTGGAGGTGGTGCTCCAGCAGTTAAAACATAAACTTTGTTTTTTAATTCTTTGATATCATTTTGTGATGCACCTGTTATCATATTAAGTACAATAGGTGCCCCTCCAAAATGGGTAATGTCGTGCTTTTCAATTAATTCAAATATTTTTTTTACATCAATAGCTCTTAAACAAACTGTTTTTCCATTTAACATTGGTATTGTCCACGGGTACCCCCATCCATTACAGTGGAACATTGGTACAACTGTTAAAAAATTTAATCTATTTGGCATATTCCAAGCAACAGCACTACCTGTTGACATTAAATAAGAACCTCTATGATGATAAACAACACCTTTTGGATTTCCGGTTGTTCCAGACGTATAACTTAAAGAAATTGCTTGCCATTCATCCTTTGGTTTTTTCCAAATATAATTTTCATCACCAGTGCTTAAAAATTCCTCATATTCTCTATCTCCAATTTTTTTTAACAAGGATTGGTCAGCAAAATCATCTTGAACATCAATTACGATTGGTTTTTCTTTTAAAGTTGATAAAGCCTTTTCTGCAACTGCATGCAATTGTCTATCTATTATTAATACTTTTGCTTCACTGTGTTCTAAAATATAAGCAACAGTTTTTGCATCAAGTCTTGAATTAATTGTATTTAAAACGGCTCCCGTCATAGGAACAGAATAATGTGCTTCAAAAATCTCTGGAGTATTAAAGGTCATAACTGAAACTGTGTCTCCTTCAACAATACCAATTTTCTCTAGTGCACTTGCAAATTTGGTGCACCTGTTAAATACTTCAGTCCATGTGAAAGATTTTGTTTCATATACTAAAGCCTCATAATTTGGATAAATATCTTTTGCTCTTTCTAGAAAGCTAAGCGGTGTTAACGGGACATAATTTGAAGGATTTTTATCTAAGTTCTGATTATATTTATTCATCAGTTAAATTTTGCGCTCATAGTATATTTACTACCAGAAATAGCAGATTTATAATGGCTCTCAGCTCTAGGCAAAATTTTGTCAAAATAATAATTTCCTGTATTTAATTTATCTTCATAAAACTCTTTATTGTTTTCCAAATTTTCATAGCTTTTTCTCATTGTTTTTAGCCATATAAATGAAAGACAAAAATAACCAAAAAATCTTAAATAATCGTTACATGATGCGCTTATATCGTCTTTTGGCGTATTGCCATTAGGAGATATCCAGTCCGTGAAATCTGACAATATATTTTTTAATTCAGATATTTTTTTTACATGTTCATTTAAATTGTCTACTTTTGAACAATTTTGAATTTCTGTATCTACATATTTCATAAAATTTTCAAAAACTTTTTTCTGACTAATTTTTCTAAATACAAAATCAATTGCCTGCACAGAATTAGTTCCTTCGTAAATAGGTGTAATTCTATTATCTCTAAATAATTGTTCTATCCCTTGGTCTTTGGTATAACCATAGCCACCAAAAACCTGAATTGCTTCATTGGTTATTTCCATACCCATATCTGTAAAAAATGACTTAATTACTGGGGTCATAAGACCTACAATATCCGATGCATCTTTTTTTACTTCCTCTGAACTATGACTTAAGCTTACATCTACCTGCTGAGCCATCCAAAAAGATAAAGATCTTTCTCCCTCAATTATAGACTTCATATTTAATAAACTTCTTCGAATATCTGCGTGCTTAATAATTAAATCTGTTTCTCCATTAGAATTATTATTTGATTTACCTTGTTTTCTCTCTTTAGAATAACTTAAAGCAGTTTGATAAGCTGTTTCAGATAGACCTAATCCTTGTATACCGACAACGATTCTTTCTAAGTTCATCATTGTAAACATAGAATTTAAGCCTTTGTTCTCTGGTCCGATCATATACCCTTTGGCATCATCAAAACTTAATACACATGCGGGTGAACCTTTAATACCCATTTTTGATTCAATTGAAACAGTATTGACGCCGTTTCTTGGACCAATTGATCCATCATCATTAATTTCATATTTTGGTACTAAAAATAAACTTATTCCCTTCGTTCCTTTTGGTGCGTCCTGCGTTCTTGCTAAAACAAGGTGTATAATATTTTCAGTTAAATCGTGGTCACCAGAAGTAATAAAGATTTTTTGTCCACTTATATTATAAGTACCATTTTCATTTTTAATTGCCTTTGTTTTTATTAATCCTAAATCTGTTCCACATTGAGGCTCTGTTAAACACATTGTCCCACTCCATTTACCCTCAACAATTTTAGGAAGATATGTGTTTTTGATTTCTTCAGTTGCATGACTCAGAATACAATTGTATGCACCTATACTTAATTCACTATATAATTTAAAAGATAAACTTGATGATGAAAGCATTTCATCAAAAAAAGCACTTACAGTTTTTGGCATTCCTTGACCACCATATTTTGGATCACAAGTTAAAGATACCCATCCATCTTCTATAAATTTTGAATATGCCTCTTTATAACCTGGAGGAGTTCTAACTACTCCATTTTCATAGACACAAGGATTTTCGTCTCCAGCTTTTGCTAAAGGAAGAAGCATTTCTTCATTAATTTTTGCAGCTTCCTCTAAGATATCTTTTACTAAATCAGAAGTGACTTCTTTATATTTTTCAATTTCGTTATAATTTTTATTATCTTTTAAATGTTCAAATAAGAACATCATATCTTTCACAGGTGCGGAATAAACAGTCATAAATTTAATAGTATCAAATTAAGTTAATTTTTTTATTTTTGCAAATATGCAATAATCGCATCTCCCATACCAGAAGTTGAAATTTCTTTTGTTCCTTTTGACATAATATCTCTAGTTCTTAACCCATCATCTAGTACATTTTGCACTGCTTTTTCTAAGTCATCAGCCTCTTTATCTAAGTCAAGGGAGTACCTCAGGGCCATTGCAAAACTCAAGATGGTTGCAATTGGATTTGCAATTCCTTTTCCAGCAATATCTGGAGCAGATCCATGAACAGGCTCATACATTGCTCTCATTTCACCATCTTTATTTTTTGCACCCAAAGAAGCTGAGGGTAATAAACCTAAAGATCCCGTCAGCATAGATGCTTCATCTGACAACATATCACCAAACAAATTATCTGTCACAATTACATCAAATTGCTTTGGATTTCTCAAAAGTTGCATTGCACAATTATCTGCAAGCATATGATTTAACTCAACATCTTTAAATTCTTTATCGTGAAGATTTTGAACTTCCTCTTTCCATAATTGACCTGCTTCCATAACATTCGATTTTTCACAGGAAGTAACTTTATTGTTTCTCTTCTTTGCTAGATCGAATGCAACTCTAGCAACTCTTTTAATTTCTGATGAAGTATAAGTATGAGTGTTTATTCCTTTACGTTCACCATTATCAATTGGCTTGATGCCTCTCGGCTCACCAAAATAAATGCCACCTGTCAATTCTCTAACAATCATGATGTCTAGACCTGATACGATTTCAGGTTTTAGGGTAGATGCCTCAACTAATTGTTTAAAACAAATTGCAGGCCTCAAATTTGCAAATAATTTTAATTCTTTTCTTAGCTTAAGAAGAGCTCTCTCAGGTCTTTTGGAAAAATCTAAATTATCATATTTTGGTCCACCCACAGCTCCTAAAATGACTGCTTCACATTCTAATGATTTATAAAATACTTCATCTGTAATCGGTGTTCCGTGCTTGTCGTAAGATGCTCCTCCAACTAAGGCCTCTTCCATATCAAAATCAAGAGATTTATTTACATTAAACCAAGTTATAATTTTTTTAACTTCACCAATAACCTCGGGACCAATACCATCACCTGGTAATAATAAGAATTTTCTTTTTTTGACTTTAATCATTAAATATCCAAGGCTTTGTGGATTTTAATTTTTCTTCAAATGAAATTATTATATTAGACTTTTCCAAAGACAGTGCAATATCATCTAGTCCCTCAATTAAACATTTTTTTTTAAATTCATCTAATTCAAATTTGATTTCTTTATTCCCAAAAATTATTTTTTGATCTGGTAAATTTATTGCAATTTCTTCTTGTCTCTTAGAATATTCAGAAAGTTCTTTTATCTGTTCATCATTAACTTTAATAGGCAATATTCCATTTTTAAAACAATTATTATAAAATATATCTGCGTAACTAGTACTTATAACGCAAGTGATACCAAAGTCTAAAAGTGCCCATGGCGCATGTTCTCTAGATGATCCACATCCAAAATTATTCCCTGCAATTAAAATCTTAGAATTATCATATGGAGATTTATTTAAGATAAAGTCATCTATTACTTTACCTTCTTCGTCATATCTCATTTCGTAAAATAAATTTTTTCCAAGTCCTGTTCTTTTTATTGTTTTTAAAAATTGCTTTGGAATAATCATATCTGTATCGATATTTACAATTGGTAAATATGCAGGAATACTTTTTAATGTTGAGAATTTGTTCATTTAACTATTGTATTTTCTTACATCATCTAAATTTCCAGATATAGCAGCTGCAGCAGCCATAGCTGGACTAACTAAATGAGTTCTTCCACCTCGTCCTTGTCTTCCTTCGAAATTTCTATTTGATGTTGATGCACATCTTTCTTCTGGCTTCAACTTATCTGCATTCATAGCTAAACACATTGAGCAACCTGGCTCACGCCATTCAAATCCAGAATTTTTAAATATTACATCTAAACCTTCTTGCTCTGCTTGTTGTTTTACTAATCCTGAACCAGGAACTATCATTGCATTTACATGAGAAGCAATTTTTTTATCTTTTAATATTTTTGCAGCTTCTCTTAAATCTTCAATTCTTCCATTTGTGCAACTTCCAATAAAAACTTTATCAATTCTAATATCTTTTATTTTAGTTTTCGGCTTTAAACCCATATATTTTAATGACCTGTTAATAGAATTTTTTCTGTCTTCGTTTTGCTCATTTTCAGGATCGGGAACAATTCCATCAATATCTACTACATCCTGAGGCGAAGTTCCCCAAGTTACCATTGGTTTAATATCTTTGCCCTCAAGACTGATTTCTTTGTCAAATACTGCATCACCATCAGACTTTAATTTACTCCAATATTCTAATGCTTTGTCCCAATTTGAATTCTTTGGAGACATTGGTTTACCTTTTAAATAATTAAAAACTTTTTCATCTGGTTCTATAAGTCCAGCCCTTGCTCCACCTTCAATTGTCATATTGCAAATAGTCATTCTTTGTTCGACACTTAAATTCGAAATTAAGTTTCCAGCATATTCAATTACATAACCAGTTCCACCAGCTGTACCAATTTTTCCGATTATTTGTAATATTACATCCTTAGATGTTACTCCAACAGGAAGAGATCCATTAACGTTTATTCTAAAATTTTTTGATTTTTTTTGAACTAAAGTCTGTGTTGCCAAGACATGTTCCACTTCCGAAGTTCCAATTCCGAATGCTAATGCACCAAATGCTCCGTGCGTAGCAGTGTGACTATCACCACAAACAATAATCGTTCCTGGTTGTGTAAATCCCTGCTCTGGACCAATAATATGAACTATTCCTTGTCTTTTATCGTTCATTCCAAAAAGATTTATTCCAAATTCTGCACAGTTTTTTTCTAGTGTCTCAATTTGTATTTTTGAATCTTCGTCAGTAATAGGCACTGATCTATCCGTTGTTGGAACATTATGATCTGCTACTGCTAAAGTTAAAGAAGGTTGTCTAACTTTTCTATTAGAATTTCTTAAACCTTCAAATGCTTGTGGACTAGTAACTTCATGAATTAAATGTCTATCAACAAATAAAAGTGAAGTCCCATCCTCTTGTTGATGAACAAGATGATCATTCCATATTTTATCGTATATAGTTTGAGGCATTGTAAAAAATTATTTTTTTACTTCAGGATTTTCTTTTTTTTCATCAGTTTTTTTTTCCACTGATGGGGTTTCTTCTTTAGTTTCTTTTTTTTCTTCTGGTTTTTTTGCTTCTACTTTTGGAGCATCTTTATTGGAATCTTGTTGGCTATCTGCTGTTTTTTGTTCTGTATCAGGCATAACATTTTCTTCTGTTACTTCGTGAATCTTAGTTTCAACATCTATACCTATTTTCTTTTTAATTTTTTCTGAAATTCTTGCAGATTTACCTGTTCTATCTCTCAAATAATATAACTTGGCTCTTCTAACTTTTCCTGACCTTACAACTTTAATTGTATCTACAATCGGACTATATAAAGCAAATGTTCTTTCCACACCCTCACCAAAAGAAATTTTTCTTACAGTAAAAGAAGAATTGATATCTCTATTTTTTTTTGCAATACACACACCTTCAAAATATTGAATACGATCTCTTTTTCCCTCAGTTATTCTAACTCCAACTTTAACAATGTCCCCTGGGAAAAATTCTGGATGCTTTCTCTCAGAAATAATTTTTTTTACTTTAGATTGATTAATTTCTTCAATTGTCTTCATTTTAATTCTCTTTAGTCTTTTTATATAATTGCCACAAATCTGGTCTTCGGTCGCGTGTTATAGCCTCAGATTGAGATAAACGCCAGTCTTTAATTTTGGCGTGATCGCCTGATAATAGCACATCTGGAACACTTTTTTCCTCCCATATTTGAGGTTTTGTAAATTGAGGATACTCTAAAAGTCCGTTTTCAAAACTTTCTTCTTTAGCTGAATTTGTATTGCCAAGAATACCAGGAATAAATCTTAAAATTGCATCAAGAATTACAAATGAAGCTCCTTCACCTCCAGATAAAACAAAGTCTCCTATACTTAATTCCTCAATATTTCTTGTTTTTAATAATCTTTCATCAACTCCTTCAAAGTGTCCACAAATTATATTTATTGTTTTTTCTTGAGATAGTTGTTTTGCTAATTGATGATTGAACAACTTACCCTTCGGACTTAGATAAATAATCTTTTCGCCATCTTTAACATTCATATCTATTGATTTTGCTAATACATCTGCTTTCATTAACATACCTTCACCTCCTCCATAGGGAGTGTCATCAACAGTTTTATGTTTATCAAATGCATACTCTCTTATATCCACAGTATCTATTTTCCATTTATTCTCTGATAGTGCTTTACCAAAAATACCTTGACCTAAATAACCTGGAAAAAAA
>CACGOO010000003.1 GCA_902574685.1 uncultured Pelagibacteraceae bacterium
TTTTATAATCTTTAACAAATAGATTGTCTTTAAATGCTAAAAATAAGTGACCGATATTTTGCGGCCCAGAGAAATCATCAAATGGGTCTTTTACTTTGCCACCGTGATTACTTCCAACAAATACTCCAGTTAAAATATCTACCATCCAAGCTAATCCAGATCCTCTAAATCCAGCTATTGGAAGTTGTACCCCAGAAAGAGCTTCTTTTGCATTTGTAGTTGGTTTACCAAATTTGTTTAAAGCAACGCCATATGGTATTTTTTTTCCTAACTTTTCTGCAATCCTAATTTTACCTCTATTAATCATAGACATTGATGTATCCAGTATAAATGGGACCTTACTATTTGTTTGAGTTCCAAAACATACTGGATTAGTTCCAAAGACTGATTTTTTTCCACCGAAAGGTGCAATAGCTGGAGGAGCATTTGTAAATGCGAATGTTATTAAATTTTTTTTAACCGCTTGCTCGACGTAATATCCAGATAGCCCGTAATGTCCGCTGTTTTTTACAGCAACTAAACCAATTCCTGTTTTTTTTGCATTTTGAATAGTTTTTTTAATTGCTTCATCTGCTGCAACAAAACCAATAGAATTATCTGCATCAATTATTGATATAGATTTTGATATATTTTTTACAGTTATTTTAGGTCTCGGATTAATTACTTTTTTTGAGATTCTTTCGCAATACATTTTTAAACGAGACAATCCATGTGAAGGCGCACCTACAAGTTCCGCATTGATAATTGCATTTGCACAAATAATAGCATGATTTGTTTTTAACCCTCTTTTTATAAAAATTTTTTTAATAATAGATTTAATTTTTGTATGATTTACAGACATTAATAGAATGAAATTAACCTTTACCTCTCCAAGGTATCGTCTTATCAATAATTTTTCTCAAAGTTACATCAAATAGAAGACCTAACATACCCATTATAAAAATTGTGATCCAAATTACTTCATATTGAAAATACTTTTTGGCAACATTTTCTACAAATCCAATTCCGGTTGTTCCTGCTAAAAATTCTGCTGCAACCAAGGTTCCCCAACACATACCAACCGCCACTCTAATTCCTGTTAAAATTTCAGGTAAAGAATTAGGAAAAATAACATATCTAAGTATTTGTCTTTTAGAAGCACCAAGAGAATGCGCTGCATGTATTTTAGATAACTGTGTACCTGATGCTCCGGCTCTAGCTGAAATGATCATTATAGATAATGAAACCATAAATAATAAAAATACTTTTCCAGTATTATCAATCCCTAAAACCGAGATTATTAAAGGAGCCCACGCAAGAGGGGGTACTGGTCTATACAGTTCAATTAATGGATCAAAGAAACCTTTAGCAAATCTATTTAAACCCATAAAAAGTCCTAATGGTACACCAATCAATATTCCAAAAACTAATCCAAGAAAAACTCTTAAAAAAGAATCCCAGATATGACCGTATGGAACAGGAATTTTAAATAATTTAAAATCACCTGTAACAATTTTTAAAACTTTACCTTTAAAATTTTGCTTAACTACACCATCTTTAGTGTGAACTGGATATTCTCCTGGCAAAACATCAGCTATCCAATCTGGCAATACAAAGCCAATTATCTGGCTTACATCCATCATATCAATCCAAAGAAGTGGTATATTTTTGTAACCTACACTTGGCTTAGACATTAAAATAAATTTATTAAGTGTATCCGAGGGTTTTGGTAACCATCTACCTGAACCTTGCTCAGAACAACTAGGACCACTTGCAACTATAGTTCCTGCAGGGAATAAAAGAATATCAATTAGTCTTAGACCACCTTGCTCAGTTTTTTGAAGATTATCAAATTCAATAATTGCATTTTGCATTTCATTAAGAGCATTTGGAGGATAAATACTTGCAAATTCAATTCTTCTTGCAATTTTTACAATATTTTTTGCGTAAGTAGATGCCACTTCTTCAGTGTCATCTAAATTTTTTCTATATAATTTTATCTCTGATTTAAGTTCTTTTATTGCATTTTTGAATTGAGGATTATGGTTTCTTAATTTAAAAAATTTATCATTAATTTTTTTTAATTGTTCAGCAGCAGCGTGAAATTTTAAACCTCTATCAGTTTCAGGCACTAAAGGCACTTCAATAGTGTTTTCTATTGATCCTGTACCGGCACTTACAGTTACTATGCCCCAGCTTCCTTGCTCAGCAATTGCCTTTTGTCTCTCATTTTTTTGCTCTGGTGTTTCAAATGGATAATCTTTCTTTTGAAAATTAGTGCTTAACAATCTAATTTCATCAGTCATCTCATCTATTTTAATTTTTGTGTTAATCTCCATTAGATTATCGTTAGTAAGCAATGGAATTAATTTGTTTGTTTTATTAATAAAACCAACTAATGCAGTTTTCTGTATGCTGCTTAAATCTGGCGAATTTTGAATTTCTAAACTTATTTTTTTAAGATTTTTATTTTCTATTTTTATTATTGAAGTACTTTTGAATTCTCTTTCTTCAATTGGAAATTGATATTTTAATCCTAGTAAAGACTCATTTATTTTTGCGACCTGACATAATTCATTTGCTGATTTTGGATAAAATCCTTTTGCAATATCCCAAGAATAATAAAGCCAAACTAACAATATTGCACTGCTTCCGACAATTATCCAATGAGTTCCACCTTTTGCTCTTTCTGGATTTCCAAAAACTGCATCAACTTTTTCAGTTTTTATTAAACGTCTTCCATAAAGTATGCACCCGATAATTGATACGAGAATTAATATTGTTATTATTTGAGTAAACATTTAATTTTCTTTTCCCATAATTTCTTCCTCCATGTTCCAAATCATGGATAAAATTTCTTCTCTTTTTGATGAAAAATCTTTATTTTTTTTTATTTCTCTTAAATCTTCTTTTAATCCCATCTCTGCAAATGGAAGATTATATTCTTTATGTATCCTACCTGGTCTTGGTGCCATTACGTACAATCTTTCACCAAGCAGTAGTGCTTCTTCAACTGAGTGCGTAATTAAAATAATTGTTTTTCCAGTTTCTTTCCAAATTTTCAAAACTAAAGATTGCATTTTTTCTCTTGTTAGAGCATCAAGAGCACCTAAAGGCTCATCCATTAAAATCAAATCAGGATCATTGATTAAACACCTTGCAAGAGCTACTCTTTGCTGCATTCCTCCAGACAATTGATATGTTGGGGTATTTCCAAATCCTTTTAAGCCGACAATCTCCAACCACTCATCAACTTTTTTTGAAGTTTCTATAGGATCTTTTTTTTTCATTCTAAGACCAAAGTTTACGTTCTCTGCAACAGTCAACCATTCAAATAATGCACCTTGTTGAAAAACCATGCCTCTTTCAACTCCAGGTCCATCAATTTCTTTACCATTCAAAGTTATATTTCCTGATGTTGGTCTTAAGAAACCAGCTGCAATATTTAACAAAGTTGTTTTTCCACAACCAGAAGGCCCAAGAACTGTTAGAAGTTCTCCTTTTTTTAATTTGAAATTTAAATCTTTTAAAGCATGAACAGTCTCTCCTTTTGGAGTTTTGAAAATCATGTTTAGATTTTGAGATATCAAATCACTCATTAGCTGACTTTATATAAAATATTTACTTAAAAAAATAGGCACCAATAAAATTGGCGCCTATTTAATTATTCTAATCTTTAAATTATAAAGGTAAGAAACTAGTGTCTACTGCTCCACCTGGAGTTCCCATTCCTTTTAAGAATGCATCTAAGTTTCCGCTTTCCATAGATTTTTTAGTTTCTTCTGGAGTTAAGAATTTGAAACCACTTAAAGTGTCTTTCATATCAGCAATTTTCATCTCTGAAGCTTTTGACATAGAATTCATATCACTTTTTCCATTTCTATATCTTTCATTTGCTTCATGAGTTACTTCAATAAAAGTTCTCAACATTCCAGGATTTTCCTTCATAAACTTGTCTGTTACAGAAGTAATATCTATTCCTAAAATACCTGCATCTCTTGCTTCTTGAACAGTTAAAAGTCTTGATCCTACAGCAACTGCAGCTTTGATAGAATTACCACCAAATAGACATGCCATTACTACATCTCCACTTACTAATGCAGCCGCACCTTCTTCAGGGTCCATTTGAATAATATCCATTTTACTTCTGTCAGCTCCGACAACTTTCATACTTTCGTCGAAAACGTACTCAGCCATAGTACCTAACGGAACAGCAACTTTTTTACCTTCTAATTCAGTTGCATTTGCTTTTGTTATTCCTGATGCATTTGATGTTACACAAGTTGTTCCACCCATTCCGTATTCCATTGCAATATCAACTAATTTGATAGGTGCATTTGATTTTACAGCATTAATAAATGGTACTAAACCTTGTGAGTAAGAAATATCTATATCTCCTGCTAACATTGCATCTGTCATTGCTCCACCATTAGTGAAGTTTGTCCATTTTACTGGAACTCCTAAAGCTTTAGCAAAATTCTTTTTTTGCATGTCCTCTAAATTTGGACTTGGCCACTCTAGAAAGTATGCAACTCTAACTTCGTTCGCAGCAGAGTTTGCTGCTGTGATTGTTAAGTTTAGAGCAAATAAACTTCCTAAAATGAAACTAATTATTTTTTTCATTTCATCTCCTGTTAATTAAATTTAATTATCGATATTTAAGTTTAAATTTTCTTTTAAGTAAATGATGAATAAATTACACAGGCTTCAAAAGTTATAAGTTACAACCTATAGTTGCGGTCATTTAACATAGCAAGTATGACTAAAATTTACTGGTTAATTTATATAATTAGTCTATGAATCGAAACATAATTATGAGTTCAGAAAAACCTCAAATACCGAATTCTTTAAATGAACATTGGATGCCATTTACATCTAATAGAGATTTTAAAGAGTCTCCAAGATTAATTGTAGAAGCAAAAGGTGTATATTTAAAAAATCATCAAGGTCAAACTCAGATAGATGCAAGCTCGGGTTTATTTTGCAATCCTTTAGGTCATGGAAGAGAAGAAATTATTAATGCAATTACTAATCAGTTAAAAAAATTAGATTATGCTCAACCATTTCAACAAGGTTTTGGTGGTTCATTTGAACTTGCAACAAAAATTTCTAAACATACGCCAGGAAATTTAAATAGAATTTTTTACACAATTTGTGGATCTACTGCTGTAGAGACTGCAATTAAAATTGCAGTTGCATATCATAAAGCAAGAGGTGAAGGACATAGATTTAGGTTTGTTGGAAGAGAAAGAGGCTATCATGGAATGAATATCGGAGCTACTTCTGTTGGCGGAATGATTAACAACGTGAAAACATTTGCCAATGTTTTGATGCCAGGTGTTCTTCACATGAGACATACACATTTACCAGAACATAAATTTGTTTCAGGTCAACCTGAAACTGGCGCAGAAATGGCAGAAGACCTTGAGAGAATTTGTACAAATTTTGGATCAGAGAACATAGCAGCTTGTATTGTTGAGCCAATTGCTGGATCGACAGGAACATTAGTTCCACCAAAAGGATATTTGCAAAGACTAAGAGAAATTTGCGATAAGCATGGAATTTTATTAGTTTTTGATGAAGTTATTACTGGATGGGGAAGAACAGGTTCGCCATTTGCATCGCAAGAATACGGTGTTACTCCAGATATTATTACAATGGCTAAAGCTACAACAAATGGAATAAGTCCTTTAGGTGCAGTAGCGTGTAAAGAAGAAATTTACGACACGGTTATGGATGGATCTCCAAAAGGAACAATAGAACTATTTCACGGTTACACTTACTCTGGAATTCCAGTTTCAGTTGCTGCAGGCTTAGCGGTTCAAGATATTTTTGAGAAAGATGACATCTTTAATAGAGCAAAAAATTTATCTCCATATTTCCAAGAAGGTTTAATGTCTTTAAAAGATATTGATGTTGTTGATAACATAAGAGGATATGGAATGATGGGTGGTATTGATATTAAAATGCATAAAAAACCTGGCGCAGCAGGATTTACATGTTTCAAACACTGCTATGATGCAGGAGTTAACTTTAAAGCGACTGGCGATTGTTTAATTATTGCTCCAATGTTTATCTGCGAAAAAAAACATATTGATGAAATAATCGAGAAACTAAGAACTGGTATTACCAACTATTCAAAAAGCAAAAAAAATTAATTTAATTCTATGAAAATCGGGGTTCCAAAAGAAATAAAGCCTCAAGAAAATAGAATTGGACTCACTCCCGAAAGTGTAAAAGCATTAACCTCTAATGGCCATGAAGTTTTAATTGAAAATAACGGAGGTTTTGAAGCAGGATTTGAAAACGATCATTACGTATCAAGCGGAGCAAAAATAGTTAATACAGCTGAAGATATATTTAACGACTCTGACATCATCGTTAAAGTTAAAGAGCCACAATCTAGTGAAGTAAAAATGATAAGAGAAAATCAAGTTGTCTTTACATATCTTCATCTTGCTGCAGCTAAGGAACTGACACAAGGCTTAATAGACAGCAAATCAATATGCATCGCTTATGAAACAGTCACAGATAACAACGGAAGACTTCCTTTGCTAGCACCAATGAGTGCAGTAGCCGGAAGAATGTCAGTTCAAGCAGGTGCACATTGTTTAGAAAAAAATCAAAAAGGTCGTGGTCTTTTGTTAGGAGGAGCACCTGGCGTAGAGCCTGGAAATGTTGTTATACTTGGAGGTGGAGTAGTAGGAGAAAATGCTGCTATAATTGCAACAGGCATGAAAGCCAAGGTTAATATTGTAGATAAATCTGAAAAAAGATTAAACGAACTTTCCCAAATATTTGGAGACAAAATAATTCCCAACTTAAGTGATAAAACTGATTTAGAAGAATTAATTTCTGAATGTGATTTGTTAGTAGGTGGAGTTTTGATACCGGGTGCTGAGGCACCAAAATTAGTTACAAAGAATATGTTAAAAAAAATGAAAAGGGGATCAGTAATTGTAGATGTTGCAATTGATCAAGGAGGATGTGTTGAAACCAGTAAACCGACTACTTTTGCAGAACCAACTTTTATAATAGATGATATAATTCATTATTGTGTTGCAAATATGCCCGGTGGTGTTCCTAGAACATCAACAATTGCATTGAATAAAGCAACTCTTCCTTTTTTATCTAAACTAGCAAAAGATGGGTACTTAAAAGCTTTAAATGATGATCAAAATTTTCAAGCAGGATTAAATGTATTTAAAGGAGGTGTTACTCATAAAGCTGTTGCTGATGTATTTGGTCATGATTATTTACCAGCTCAAAAGGCATTGCTTAATTAAAATCCCTAATTTTTCTTGCTTTTTCATAAATTGACAAAAAAAAAATTGATTCTATATAGCAGTCATAATTTAAAAAATTATTCCTGAATTTAACATTCATTTATTTCTCTCTTTTTTGTTGAATTCACCTCCTCGAAAGGGGAGGTAAAAAGGAATTATATCCCTTTGTTTATTAAATTATATATTTGGTCTTTGTCAGTTAAACCAATTTCTCTTGCTACTTCACTTTCACCTTTAAAAACTACTATTGTAGTCCAATAATTTACACCTAAAGCTTTAGCAATATCTTCATGTTCTGTTTGCTCATAGAATAAAAATTCTACATCCTTAAAGTCTTTCATTGCTTGATCGAAAACTTTTGTTTGTGCTGCGCAAGTTGAACAATATTCATTCCAAGAATTAATTACAATTGTTTTACCTGATTTTTGAATTTCAAATAATTTTTTCAGATCAAAGTTTGTGGTTTTTTCAAAACCAAATGAGATATTTGGCATCAAGAATAAAATAAGAAAGACAAAATATTTTTTCATGAGCTCTATTTAATTATCTGGTCATTCTTTTCAAGATGTTTTCTTTCAAAAATATTTGATGAAACAAAACTGCAAAAATATGCAATGAGATTAAAACTATTAATGTATAATTTGAAATAACGTGAACATTGTAAAATTGATCTGCTAAATCAAAGTTATCTTCAATCCTTAATTTAAAAATAAAAAAATTTAGTTTTTCACCATTAAATAGCTTTTTTAAAATTCCTGATGTTGTTATTGTTAAAAGTGCGACATAAAGAGCGAAATGATTCAATTTCGCAATCAGGTTTTGTCCAAAGAATGCCTCAGGCATTAGTTTTGGGGACTTGCTAAAAAATTTATAAATTAACCTAAATAAGGTTATGTAAAATATAGATATCCCAACAATTACGTGCACATTTTCTATAGTTATTCTTAAATCCGAAAAATCCAATCTGACTAAAATAAACCCCATTGGTATCTGAGCAATTAGAAGGAGCAAAGTGAACCAATGGAAAAATTTAGCTAACCAACTATATTGTGATGTTATACTATTAGACATGAGCTATTTTATAAAAATAAATAATATTTTCAAAATAATGTTTATTGTAGCACTTTCTTTTTCATTTAATTCTAATGTTTTATCAGAAGAAAGTGCAAAAGACATTATAAAGAAAAGAAAATCTTTATTTAGTCAAAATTATAAACTAGCAAAAAGAATTAGTATTTTACTTAACGAAGTTGAAATTGAGGACTCAAAAAAACTGATGATTAGAATGAGTGATAATTATTTAGAATTACTAAATTTATTTCCAGAAAATACAAAAGAGGTACACGGAACAGAGGCCTTACCAATTATTTGGGAAGAAAAAGATGAATTTAATGCTCTAATAAAAAAATCATCTGATCAAATGATAAAACTAGCCTCAATTATAGAAGACCAAGATGATTTTAGAGCAGCTTTGAAACAATATATGTGGTCGAGCTGTAAAGCTTGTCATAGCAGATATAGGGCTCCACACTAATGAAAAAGTATTTTTTTATTTTTATTGTTTTATTTTATGCAGATACTGCTTTCTCTCATTCGCACTACCCCATAACTAGAGATTCATTAGAAGCAATTAAAAGTGGCAAGATATTATACAATCAATATTGCGTTTCTTGTCACCAAGCAAATTTAGCTGGAGCTACAAATTGGCAAGGTTTAGATGAAGATGGGCATAGAAAAGCACCGCCTTTAAATGGAACTGGTCATACTTGGCATCATACAGATGAGTTACTACATAGAATGATAAAGTATGGATTTGCTAAATTGATAAAAAATTATGAAGGCAAGATGATGGGTTTTGGTGACAAAATAAGTGATGAAGGTATTGATAACATTCTTTCGTACATTAAATCTTATTGGAAAGATGATATTTATGAATATCATTTAGAAATGAGCAAACAATGAGTTCAGAAGCAATTAATTTTAATTGGTCATGCAAGCACACTTGGAAAAGAAGCGCAAAAAATACTGCTTGGTGTTTACTAGGCTGTGCAATTGGTGACTTTGGAACTATATTGTATTTTCAGATAACAGGAATTCCCTGGCCTGTTTTAGCCATCATGACTTTAGCAATTATAAATGGTTTGATTACAAGTATTATTTTAGAAACTATAATTTTATTAAGACAAAAACTTGATTTTTCCAAAGCATTAAAGACTGCGCTTGGTATGAGCTTTATATCAATGGTCAGTATGGAAATAGCCATGAACCTCACAGATGTAATTTTAACAGGTGGAGCTATTTTAAATTGGTGGGTAGTACCAATAATGCTTTTAGTTGGATTTTTAACTCCATGGCCATACAATTATTGGAGATTAAAAAAATATAATATTGCTTGTCACTAAAAACATCTCTATATCAAATTAAGACCTCAGATAATGACTAAAGATTTAATAACAATTGATAGCCTTTCAAAGGTATACGACAATGGATTTAGCGCTTTAAAAACTGTTAATTTAAATATAAAGCAAGGTGAAATTATTGCTATGCTTGGACCAAATGGAGCTGGCAAAACTACACTAATAAGTATTGTATGTGGAATAGTTAAACCTACCTCTGGAGAAATCACAGTAGATGGTTTTGATATTATAAAGGATTATAGAGAAACAAGATCAAGAATAGGACTGGTTCCTCAAGAAATTTCATTAGAACAATTTGAAACAGTGTTTAACAATGTTTCATATTCAAGAGGTTTATATGGAAAAAAACCGAACCCCCAACATATAGAAAAAGTTCTAAAAGATTTTAGTTTATGGGATAAAAAAGATTTAAGGTTAAACCAGCTTTCAGGAGGAATGAAAAGACGTGTAATGATAGCAAAAGCATTATCACATGAACCTTCGATATTATTTCTTGATGAACCAACAGCAGGAGTAGATGTAGAATTAAGAAAAGATATGTGGAAAGTTGTAGAGGGATTAAGGAAAACTGGAGTAACCATAATTTTAACAACACACTATATTGAAGAAGCAGAGGCAATCGCAGACCGAGTTGCTGTAATTAATCAAGGAGAAATAATTGTTGTTGATAATAAAATAGATTTATTAAAAAAAATGGGTCACAAAAAATTGACCATTGAATTACAAGATAAAGTCGAAAAAATTCCAGCAGAACTTGATGAATATAATCTATCAATATCTAATGATAATTATTCATTAATTTACAACTATAACTTACATGCTGAAAGAACAGGTATCACAAAGATGCTTCAAGATTTAAAAAATGCAGGTTTGAGGATGAGAGATTTAAAAACAGAGCAAAATAATCTTGAAAAGATTTTTGTGACATTGGTAAAGGAAAATAATGAGGATTAATTTTTACGCATTAAGAGCAATTTATTTTCATGAAATGGATCGATTTAGAAGAACATTAATACAATCTCTTCTTTCTCCAGTTTTATCTACTTCATTATACTTTATAGTATTCGGCTCGGTAATCGGGGATTATGTACAAAAAATTGATGGCATTAGTTATGGCTCTTATATAGTTCCAGGATTATTGATGTTAACATTATTAACGCAATCTATCAGTAACACTTCTTTTGGAATTTTTTTTCCTAAATTTAATGGAACAATTTATGAAATTTTAGCTGCTCCAATTTCTACTGTAGAAATTGTAATTGCTTATGTTGGTGCAGGTGCAACTAAAACCTTAATTGTTGCTGCAGTAATTTTCTGCACTTCACTTTTCTTTGCAGAAGTAAATGTAAAGTTTCCTTTACTAATGATTTTCTTATTAATTTTAGTTGCTTTTACTTTTGCTTTGTTTGGGTTTTTAATTGGACTTCTAAGTAAAAATTTTGAGCAAATGTCTATAATACCAACAATTGTCATAACACCAATGGTATTCTTAGGTGGAAGTTTGTATTCGCTAGATATGCTCCCAAGTTTCTGGCAAACAGTCACTTATTTTAATCCTGTTGTATATTTAATTAATGGGCTGAGGTTTGCATTTTATGGAGTTTCTGATTTTGATATTTGGATAAGTATTTCAACAATGTTTATATTTTTAATTGTATGTGTAACTCTTGTCTCAATTATACTTAAAAAAGGTTATAATATAAAAAATTAATTTGACTGTTGACCAGATAATTCCTGCAATATTTTTAATATTAGTCTTAATATTAGTTCTACCTAATTTTCTCAGATCAAACTCAAATATTAAACAATTGATATCGAATTTTTCAATTTGGATAATAATTATAATTGTTATATTTGGATTGATGTATTTTATGATGTAAATAGATTTATGATTAAATTTATTCTTCCAGCAGTACTATTAATTTTAATTATTATTTTCTGGGAAAAAATTAATGAATTTTTATTAAGTAAATTTAAAATTAAACTCAATTACATAGCCGTCATCATATTAATTTTAATATTAGTGGTTTTATCTTTATTACTATATTTCTAATTTATAATGGAGATAAATTTATTATTCTTTGTTAGCGTTGTTCCAGCTATCGTATTATATGGAATTGCTAAATCAGGTTTAGGTGGATCAATATCATTAATTTCAGTTCCATTAATGACAGTAGTAATGCCATTAAATCAAGCACTTGCAATTATTTTACCAATATTAATTTTTTCAGACATTATTGCAGTTTATAGATTTAGAAGAGAGTTTGATTTTGGAACACTTAAATTAATAGTTCCATTTGCAGCTATTGGAATAATAATTGGCTCATTTACATTTACTTATTTTTCTGAGGATTTGCTTAAGTTAATTGTTGGAATAATGGGTTTTTTATTTTCTGGTCATTATTTTTTATTTAAAAAAGAAAAAACTATACCGGCAAAAAAAAACTTTTTTAAAGGGGCTATTTGTTCATCCATTGCCGGTTTTTCAAGTTTTTGTGTTCATGCGGGAGGAACTCCAACAAGTCTTTATTTGCTTCCACTAAGAATGAAAAAAGAAATTTATGTTGGCACAAGAATTATTTTTTTTAGTTGTGTTAATCTAATTAAGCTTCCTCTGTATGTTTATTTATCTATGATGAATTTTGATACTTTATATCAATCAGTTACTCTCTTTCCCCTAGCGCTTATTGGAATTTTTATAGGTTACAAATTACTTAAAATAATTGAGGAAAATTTATTTTATAATATCATTTACGCTTTAATTCTTGTTAGTAGCGCTAAGTTAATAATTGATTTCATTTAATCTTTGAAATAAGTTGTAAATGGGGTGCCAGATGGCTGAGAAATACCCTTAGAACCTGTCCGGTAATTCAGAAAGGGAAAATGAATAATTTAAATATAATCAATCAATCATCAGCAATAATATTAATTATTTCAATTTCTTTAATATTTGTTTTTGTTGGAATTTATTTTTCAAAAAAATTTAAAGGACTTAATAATTATTTAGTTGCAAACCGTTCAATTGGAACTTTATCCTTAACAACAAGTCTTGTTGCTTCAGCACTTGGTGCTTGGATTTTATTTGGACCCGCATCAGCAGCAACATGGGGTGGAATTGGTGCAGTGATTGGCTATTCACTAGGAACTGCATTTCCGCTTTTTATTTTAATTTATCTTGGTAAAAAATTTAGAACTAGTTATCCGCAAGGCAAAAGTATTATTGAAATAATAAGATTAAGATTTGGACCAAATCTTTATAAACTTATTTTAGTTTTTTCTATTTTTTATATGACAATCTTTTTAATTGCTGAAGTTACTGCTGTAGCTTTTTTAATTAATTACATATCTGGCACTGAATTGTGGATCACCTCTTTAATAGTAATATCATGTTCGTTACTTTACACATTATATGGAGGGTTAAGAGCATCTTTAATCACAGATAATATTCAATTTTTTGTATTTACAGCACTTTTAATAATTAGTTTAATTTTTATTACCTCAATTGAAACAAACGAATTTAATTTTGAAATTATTAAAAATAATAATCCGCATTTGTTAAGTTTTAGTTATATTCCAAATTATACTGCCGGTTTAACTTTCTTTATAGCTGTTGCTGCAACTAATCTTTTTCATCAAGGTAATTGGCAGAGAGTTTACGCTGCAAAAAATTACGAAGTTTTAAAAAAAAGTTTAATATTTTCATTTTTAATAATATTACCAATAGTCTTTTTTATGGGATTTAGTGGTTTAGTGGCTGTCTCTCAAGATACTAATGTATTACCTGATCTTGCATTTTTCTCAATTTTATTAAAAGAAAATTTAATAATATTTTCAGTCATTGTAATAATTTTAGCTATCTCTTTAACAATAAGTAGTATTGATACTTTAATAAATGCTATTTCAAGTTTGGTAATAGTCGATGTAGATAAAGTATTAAATTTAAAAAATAATCATTTAAATATCTCAAAACAATTTGTTATTTTTCTTTCGGTCATAGCTTTTTTTGTAGCATCAAAAGGATTTAGTATTCTTTATTTATTCTTAATAGCAGATTTATTTTGTTGTGCGGCTGTTCTAAGTGTTTTTTATACTTTTTATTCAAAATCTTATGATGAAAAAAATGCTTATGTTTCTATATTAATAGGATTAATTGCAGGACTATTATTTTTTCCAAGTCCTGATTTTTCTAAATCAATACTATTTGGAATAATTTTGCCAATGGATTTAGCACCATCGTATATTTCTCAATCTCTTTTATTTTGTTCATTTATTGCGGCAACTTTATCACCAATAATTGCATGGAAATTGAAATAATTGATGTTTATTTAAAACCTAATTATTGTATAATTTAATAAATGCTTAATTTTATATTACCATTTATTGTATTAATCGTTGTTGTTGTTTTCATTCATGAATATGGACATTATTATTTTGCAAAAAGATATGGTGTTGGTGTAACAGATTTTTCGATAGGTTTTGGTCGAGAATTATTTGGATGGAACGATAAATCAGGGACAAGATGGAAAGTTTGTTGGATACCACTAGGCGGTTATGTAAAATTTTTCGGAGATAGGAATGTATTTTCACAAGCAGATCAAGAGGAACTACTAAAAAAATATAGCAAAGAAGACCAACACAAATTGTTTGTAACAAAACCTCTTTACCAAAGAGCCTTAATTGTTGCTGGAGGACCATTGGCTAATTTTATTTTAGCTTTAGTCATTTTTACTTTCATATACATGTTTGCAGGTAAAGATTTTACACCAGCTGTAATTGATGAAGTATTAAAAGATAGTCCAGCAGAAGTTGCCGGTATGCAAAAAAATGATGTTATTATTGAAATAGATAATACAAAAGTTGAGAGTATTCTTGATGTTTCTAAATTAATAGCAATGTCAACATCAGAATTTATCGATTTTAAAGTTTCAAGATATGACCAGGAAATAATATTAAAAGTAAAGCCAAATTTTGTTGATAGCGTTGATGAATTAGGAAACAAATTAAAGAAAAGGATGGTAGGCATTAAACTTAGTCCTTATAACAATCAAATAACACACAAAAAACTTGGACCTGCACAAGCCTTACTTCAATCATTTAATGAAGTTTATTTTGTAACAACTTCATCACTTAAATATCTTGGATCAATGTTTACAGGAGCAGGGGACAGTTCTCAATTGGGTGGTCCAATTAGAATTGCTAAAATTTCTGGCCAAGTAGCAGAATTTGGAATTATACCCTTTGTCAGTATGATGGCTTATATTTCAATAAGTTTAGGATTAATTAACTTATTTCCAATACCTTTATTAGACGGAGGACATCTCATGTTTTACGCATTTGAAAAAGTTTTAGGTCGTCCTTTAAGTCAAAAAACTCAGGAAGGTTTTTTTCGAATCGGAATGTTTTTGTTGTTATCTTTGATGTTTTTCGCAACATTTAACGACCTTAAAGATTTAGGCTTATTTTAAGGCTTTTTTAATAGCTAAAAAAACATTGTATTTATTGACTTTTTTTACCACTATATATTGTTGTTCAAAAAAAAATATATACTAAAAAAAAGCTTGAATTATCAATGATTTTGTTAAGTATAGTTTCATAAACCTTTAAAACCGGAGCTAAAATGAACAAAAAACAATTAGTAGCAAAGCTAGCTGGTTCGTTAAATCAAAGTAAAGCTGATGCAGAGCGTACTTTTGATACTATTACGAATACTATACTAGATGCGTTGAAAAACGACGATTCTGTAAAGATTGCAGGTTTTGGTACATATAAAGTGGCTAAAAGAAAAGCCCGAATTGGACGTAATCCAAGAACTGGAGAGCAAATCCAAATCGCTGCTTCTCAAAAGGTAAAGTTTTTGCCTGCTAAAGCACTTAAAGAAGTATTTAACAAGTAAAACTCATTTAACAGCCTTTATTAGGAATGCTAAAACATTTAATAAAGGCTGTTTCTACATGCAAAAACTGCATATCTATTTTTAACAACAATCATTAGTTTTTATTTATTTTAAAATTATAAGAACCTCTTTTTAACAATGGAGGTTAAATGACTAAACATTTAAAAAAACTTGTCGGTCCTTTAGTAAGTTTGTTTTTCTTGCTAAACATGACAAGTGTAGGTTATGCCGAATCTACAGTCTCTGCAGAAGTTGGATTTATTTTTAATACATTTCTATTTTTAGTTTGTGGTTTTCTTGTCATGTTTATGGCTTGCGGATTTGCGATGCTAGAATCAGGAATGGTAACTTCAAAAAGTGTATCTGTAATTTGTGCAAAAAATATAGGATTATTTTCTATCGCTGGAATTATGTTCTGGATGGTTGGTTATAATCTAGCATATGGAATTCCAGAAGGTGGCTATATAGGAACATTCACTCCGTGGTCTGATGCAAGTGCTGTTGATACAGGATATGCAGATGGTTCGGATTGGTATTTCCAAATGGTATTCTGTGCAACAACAGTATCAATTGTATCTGGTACGTTAGCAGAAAGAATTAAATTATGGCCTTTCTTCTTATTTGCAGCAATTTTATCAGGAATCATTTATCCAATTGTCATGGGATGGCAGTGGGGTGGTGGCTGGTTAGCCGCTTTAGGTTTCTCTGATTTTGCTGGTTCAACTCTTGTACACTCAACTGGTGGTGCTGCAGCATTAGCAGGTGCTATGTTGTTAGGTGCAAGAACAGGAAGATTTGATAAATCAGGTGCAGCAAAGCCAATGAGACCATTTGCAGCTTCTTCTATACCTTTGGTAACAGTTGGAGTATTTATTTTATGGTTAGGTTGGTTTGGTTTCAACGGTGGTTCACAGCTTGCTATGGGAACTTTCGATGATGCAGTAGCTGTATCAAACATATTTATTAATACAAACTTAGCAGCGTGTGGTGGTGTTTTAGCAGCAGCAGTAATTACTAGATTAATGTATGGTAAAACTGATGTAGTTCAAATGCTTAACGGTGCGATTGGTGGATTAGTTGCAATAACAGCTGAACCATTAGCGCCAGCACCAATAGCAGCAATATTCATCGGTGCAATCGGTGGATTGATAGTAGTGTTTGGAACAAAACTATTATTCTCATTTAAGATTGACGATGTTGTTGGTGCAATACCAGCTCACTTATTTGCTGGAGTTTGGGGAACATTAGCTGTTCCACTGACAAACTCTGATGCAAACTTTAGTGCACAGTTAATCGGTGTAATCTCGATCAACGCATTTGTTTTTGTAGTATCATACATTGTATGGGCAATTATGAAAAACACTATGGGTATCAGATTAAGTAAAGAGGCTGAACTGAAAGGTACAGACGTAACTGAAACTGGTGTAATAGCTTACGCTATAAGAGACTAAATTTAACTCCCTCCCTTAAGTTAAACTAAAAAGGCCCCGTAAATGGGGCCTTTTTTTATTAAACTGTTTTTAAAAATTCTAACACTTCTTTTGCGTGGTCTTTAACTTTTACTGAACGCCACTCTTTAATAATTTTGTCATCTTTTAATAAAAATGTACTTCTTATTAATCCCATAAATTCTCTACCCATGAATTTTTTTTTACCCCAAACTTTGTAAGCTTTAATCGCTTCTTTCTTAACGTCTGCTACCAAATCAAATTTAATTTTAAATTTATCTCTAAATTTTTCATGACTTTCCATACTATCTTTAGAAATACCAATAACTTCACAGTCTAGTTTTTTAAATTGTGAAAGTAGAGAATTGAAGTCTTTTGTTTCAATTGTGCAGCCTGGCGTATTATCCTTTGGATAGAAATATAAAACTTTATATTTGCTTTTGATTTTCTTTAACTCTAAAAGTTTTGAATTAGTTGATGGGATTTTGAAATTAGGAGCTTTATTTGGCATATTTTTTCGTAGATTAAAATTTATAATGATGTATTAAACCTTTATGAGCATTAAATCAGCACAAACATTGGTCGCAGAAGCTTTGACAGAAATCAAGACACTTTCTCCAACGGAAGCATTGGAGATGGTAAACAGTGATAAATGCAATTTAATTGACATAAGAGATATTCGAGAACTTGAGAAAATGGGAAGAATAGAAAATTCTCATCACATTCCTAGAGGAATGTTAGAGTTTTGGATGGATCCAGATAGTCCTTACTTCAAAGAAGGCAAGATAGATATGAACAAAGAAATGGTTTTATTTTGTGCAGGTGGATTAAGATCTGCACTAGCTACAAAATCATTGAAAGATATGGGGTTTGAAAAAATTTCACATATTGACGGTGGCTTTTCTCAAATGAAGAGCAGTGGCTTTAAAGTAGAGAAATAAAAATTAATCAAATAAACTTATTCTCTTTGCGAAAAAAATTCTTATCACCCAGTATATAAATAATCCTAAAGGACCAATAAAATATGTGATTATTAAAGGAAAAAAGACTAGAATTTTTGACATATAAAACCTCTGGCTATCTCTAACAATCCAAGATCCACAAAACAAATTTATAGCCAAGAAGTGCGTCCAAAATAAAATTAAAAACTCATTATTCTCAAAAAGCTCAGCAAGATCATAAAAACTTAAATATAAAATAAAGTTTTTATCAAAATCATATCCAGCAAAAAAGAATATATATAATAGATAAACATAAACACTTGCCAAAATAAATGTTGGAATTATTGATGTAACAAATAAACCACAAACTTTAGTTTGTGGAAAAATAATAAGCATTAACCAAAAAGGTATTACACCTATATTCAACCACATATAGATCATTTCTACTGTAAAAAATGCAGATATTTGTTCAATCATCAGGGTTATATTATATTAAATGCAATAATGATTCCTATAAAAAATAAAAAAAAAAACTTAGAAGCGACAATTGATGAAATGCGCAACTTTGCACTTAATTATGTAGAAAAATTTGCGCCATCAAAACAACAGCTAAAAACATATCTTTTAAAGAAATATTTAAGATCTAAAGTTGATAACGTCAAAAGAAGCAATATTTCAGATCTGATCGAGATAGTAGCTGAAGATTTAGAAAAATCTAAATTTATAAATGATAAATTTTATTCAGAAACAAAAGCGAAAAGTCTAATCCAAAGAGGTTCATCAATAAATAAGATTAGAAATTATTTAATAAGTAAAGGAGTTGGAGAAAAATATATAAAAAATACAATTGAACAAATTAATGAAAATAATGAAGATCAAGATTTTTTTTCAGCTATAAAAGTTTGTAAAAAAAAAAGAATTGGTCCTTCAAGAACTGAAGATAATAGACCTTTATTCTATAAAAAAGATATTGGTATATTAGCAAGATCTGGATTTGATTTTGAAGTTTCCAGGAGAGTAATGGAACTAGATAAAGAGGAATATTTGAAAATTATAAATCTTCTTTAGACTTTTTATTCTTTTCTTCTAAATAATACTGAATTTTGTTTTTGATATAGTTTTTTACCATCACAAATACTATTAATCCAAAAATTGATACAGAAACTATTATAATTAATATTATTCTTAATTGTTCACTCATTAAATATTTTTATTTCTTTTCAAAATTATACTAGGATTTTTAAAATTTTCTTTTCCGTAAAGTATTTCATTTCCCTCAAAATCTGTAACTATACCCCCTGCATTTTCAAGAATAGCATGCCCAGCTGCTATATCCCATTCACATGCTCTAGGCTCTGCAACATAGCCGTCGTATTCATTTGAAGCTATTACACAAAATTTTAAAGAACTTTTCATCCTTTTAAATTCACTAACATTCATTGTTTGATATATTTTATTAATTTCAGGTTTTAGTTTATTTGAATATGATACAAATTTAAGTTTATTATTTGAAATTTTTGAACAGTCTAATTTTACATGTTGACTATTAATTATTTCAAATGAATATCCTTTCTCATAAGAATAAAATAATCTATTTTTAGCGGGTGCATATATTATACCTGCTACTGCTCGATTATTAATAATTAAACCAGCATTTAGAGTAAATTCGTCAAGATCGTTAATATAATCATAAGTGCCATCAATTGGATCTATTAGCCAAAAATTTTTTAAATCTTTCTTGGATTTATTATGACTAGTTTCTTCTGATACAATCGGTATTTGAGGAGTTAAGTTATTTATTTTTTCAATTAAAATTCTATTAACTTCAAGATCACCATTGCTAACAGGTGTGTTATCTTCCTTAATTTCTTTTATTAAGCCTTTTTTTCTTAATTCTATTGAAACTTTTCCTGCGTATAAAAAAGTGTCAATCAGATTTTCTATAGCTGCCTTTATTTCGATTTGTTTCATTTATTCTAACTTTTCTAATTCGATATTTTTAGCATTGATAACTTTTTTTCCTACGTTTTCGAAATTCACAGTTACTTTTTCTTTAATAATTGACTGTACTTGTCCTAATCCCCAATCTTTATTATTAGGATTTATAACTTTATCACCTGGTTCAAAATCTAAAATCATTTGATTTTACTTATAATAGAAATGAGTATAAATACCACCACATGAATTTAGAGTTAAACTCAATTGGATTAGATAAGAAACCGTCTGATACAAAAGTAATTGTAGCTATGTCTGGTGGTGTAGACTCATCTACAGTTGCAGGTTTGATGAAAATGCAAGGATATAATGTTACCGGCATAACATTAAAACTATACAACGATAGTAAAGAAGTTGTTAAATCAAAAGTATGTTGCTCAGGCCAAGATGTTATAGATGCAAAAAGAGTTGCTCATAAATTAGATATTGATCATAAAATTCTTTATTACCAAGATAAATTTAAGCAAGGAGTTATTGATAATTTTGTAGAAAGCTACTTAAAAGGAGAAACGCCAATACCATGCGTACAGTGTAATCAAACTGTAAAATTTAAAGATTTATTTGATGTTGCTAAAGACTTAAAAGCTGATGCTCTAATTACGGGTCATTATGTAAAAAACATAACAATTAATCAAAAGAATAATATGTATAGGGCAATAGATGAAAATAGAGATCAAAGTTATTTTCTTTTCAATACAACTAGAGAACAATTGAATTATTTACGTTTTCCATTGGGAGGCATGTTAAAGAAAGAAACTAGAGATATAGCAAAAAATCTAAATTTAAATGTTGCAGATAAACCGGATAGTCAAGACATATGTTTTGTTCCTAACGGAGATTATTCATCTGTAATAAAAAAATTTAAACCAGAATCATTTAAAAAGGGTAATATTAAAAATTTAAATGGTGAAGTAATCGGTGTGCATGATGGAATTGTTAATTTTACTATTGGGCAAAGAAAAGGAATAAAAGTGGCCGACAAAGAAGCATTATATGTAATTAAAATTGATGCTAAAAATAATGAGATTATTGTCGGTGGAAGAGAGCACCTTGGGAAAAAGAAAATTAATTTGAAAAATATAAATTTATTATCTGATCATAATGAATTAAGTGAAGAAGTACTAGTCAAAGTTAGATCTACTGGCAAGCTATTAGATGCAAAAATAAATTTATTAAATCAAAATGAAGCCGAGGTCAATTTAAACAAGCCAGAGGATGGTATATCTCCCGGACAAGCATGTGTTTTTTATAAAAAAGATCAATTTGGTGACAAAGTGCTTGGTGGGGGTTGGATTAAATAGTAACTTTTCTCCAACTTAAAGAATAAAGTAAATAAAATAAGAAAATTGCAAAAAAATAATTCCATTCCACGATTAGAATAAAAGTTTTTGAGTTTTCAAATAAAAGTAAAAATAGGCTTAAAAATAAAATAATTAAAAGTATATGTGCTAAAAAATATTGTATTTTAAAATATATATTTTTTAATTCCAGATAAGTTTCAGAAACTTTTTTGACACATTTTACAAAATAATATTTAGTCGATATCGCAAATAGCACACAACATGCAAGGTTCAATCTTACTAAAAACTTATATAAATCGTTATCGTATTTAATACCTAAAAATATACTGTGAATTATTAAAGTTATTCCACTTATTAATCCAAAATAATAAAATTTATTGACCATTTTTTGGTCAGTATCTAGATCTGTAAAAATTTTTTTTTGATTTCTCCAAAAGAAGCATAATAAAATTCCTGTAAATATCATCAGAGGTTTGAATGCTAACCAATTTGGAAATACTCTACCCAATCTACTTATAGAGGTCGCACCATCAATATAAGGTATTGCAAAACCAAGTCTTTGAACATCTTGTTTATCTCTAAGGGCTTTACCAGCGTCATAAATTTTTACGTCTTTATAATAGTTTCCAGGCACTGGCTCGTATTTAAATTGAAAACTTTGTGAAAATAATAAAATAGAATTGACAGTTAACAAAGGGATTACAAATATGACCAAACCCAACATTCTGGATTTGGAAACAAGTTTCATAAATAAAGCCTATTTTTTTTTGTTTTTCTTTCTGGCTCTTCTTTTTTTTGAGCCCATTTTTCTTCGGCCTCTATGCTTTTTAGGGTATCCCATAATCTCCTTAGTTTTACAATTTTATTGACTTATTCGAGGGATATAGCATTGTCAATATAACTAATCAATTTTTTTATGGTTAATTCAGTTAAAACTTTTTTAAAACAAATAGGTAAAGATTATCAAAATCAGTCAGTTAATCCGCCAGTAGTAAGAGCTTCAACTATAATATTTAAAACTCTTCAAGATATAAAGAAAACACAAAGTAATTATAAAAAAAATCCTTTAAGCAAAAATTTTGATTATGGTCGAAAAGGAACATCAACAACTTTTGCACTACAAGAACTATTAAGAAAAATTGAAAATGCTTATCAAGTTTATTTAACCCCAACAGGATTTGGTGCAGTTTTTCTTGGAGTGATTAGTGTTGTAAGACCTGGTGATGAAATAATTATAACAGACTCAGTCTACTCTCCTACAAGATTTCTAACCGAAGACTATTTAAAAAAATTCAATATTAAAGCAGTATTTTATGATCCAAAAAACTTAGATGACTTAAAAAAAAAAATTACAAAAAAAACTAAACTTATTTTTGTTGAAAACCCTGGTAGTAACACATTTGAATTTCAAGATTTAAAAAAAATATTATCTTTTGCTAAGAATAAGAATATTTATACAGCTATTGATAACACATGGGGAACACCTTATTTAATCAAGCCTTTAGACTTAGGTTTTGATATGTCTGTAGTTTCAGCTACAAAATATTATTCTGGTCATTCAGATGTTATGGGTGGCAGTTTAGCTATTAAAAAAAGACTTTTTAAACAAGTGGAATTAAGTCAAAAAGCAGTTGGTTTAAGACTAAGCCCTGATGATGCCTATTTAATTATGAGAGGACTAAGAACATTAGATATTAGGTTAGACAAGCATCAAGATAATACCATCAAGGTAGCTAATTTTTTAAGTAAACAAAAAAAAGTTAAAGAGGTTTTTTACCCAATTAAAAAAAATATTAAACAATACAAAATGTGGAAAAAGTATTACTCAGGATCATCTGGGTTAATGGGTGTAAAAATTATTTCTAAAAATAAAAACTCTGTAATTAAATTTCTGAATAAACTAAAATTATTTGCCCATGGTTACAGCTGGGGAGGATTTGAAAGTCTTGCTTTATATCAAGACAAATTGGCACTGGGCAACAGGAGCTATACAAAGCTGAGTAATAACGAACATATTATAAGATTACATATTGGTTTAGAAGACCCAAATGATTTGATTGCTGACATTAAACAGGCTATTAAATCTGTAAGATGAATGACACCAAATTTTTTCCAACAAAAAAAGCATTAGTTACTGTAATAGCTGCATCTGTCGTTGTTATTATTGCATTAGGAATAAGACAAACTTTTGGAATGTTTTATTTTGATTTTGCAACTGATTTAGACATTACCATAACGCAGTTCGGTTTTACAATGGGATTACAGCTCTTATTGTGGGGTGTTTTCAGTCCTATGTTTGGAATTATTACGGATAAATATGGTGGTAATATTGCAATCTTTATTGGTTTTGTTTTTTATTTGTTAGCAATTTTATTGTTTTATTCAGGTTTTAATACTGGTTATTATTTTACTGTAACAATTGGAATATTAGTTGGTGTTGGACTGGGATCCACAGCTATCAGTATACCTGTTTCAGTTGTTGCAAAACATTTTCCAGTATCAAGCAGAACAATAGCAACAGGCATAGTTACATCAGCAGGGTCTTTTGGATATTTTATATCACCGTTAATCACTAGATACTCACTTGTTGAACATGGATGGGAAAATACAATGTTATTTTTCTGTTTCTTTTTAGGTTTAGGATTAATTGTAGCATTATTTGTTTCAACACCAAAAATACCTGTTGGTACAAATCAAAATAACAATCAAACAGCTAGAGAAGCTTTAAAAGAGGCTTTTTCAAATAAAAGTTATATCTATCTTACATTAGGTTTCTTTGTATGCGGTTGGCACATAGCTTTAGTCGCAACTCATATACCAACTTACATGATTGATAAAGGATTACCAGATTGGTGTGCAGCGATGGTATTGGCTTTAATTGGACTATTTAATATGGTTGGAACAATTACAAGTGGATATCTTGCAACTAGATACAGTCAAAAAATTTTATTAAGTGCAATTTATCTACTAAGAGGAGTATCAATTATTTATTTCATATTCCTACCACCAAGTGTTTTTAATTCAGTAATCTTTGGAATAACATTTGGAATGTTGTGGCTATCAACAGTTCCACCAACAAATGGAATAATAGGCAAGGTATTTGGAACTAAGTATATCGGATTATTATATGGAATTGTTTTTGTAAGTCATCAAATTGGATCTTTCTTAGGAGCTTATTTGAGTGGAGTTTTCTACGAACTTAACGGCAATTTTGATTATGCTTGGTACATATCTATCGCATTATCTATTTTTGCTGGTTTGATACATTTACCTATAAAAGAGAAGCCAATTGAAAGACCGCAAATCGCATAAACTTAAATTTAACCCGTATTTAGAAAAACTTTATCAGTCGGATAAGCCATTGATAATCTACAAGGTTGATAATGGTTATGACATTTATACAGATTTTTCTAAAAAAATTAATTTATCAAAAAAAAATATACATAAATTTTTAAACTCTTTTGAAAGAATGAAATATAAAAAAGAAACTGACCAATATGTTGGTTTTTTTGGATATGAAATTTTAAATTATTTACTTGGTATTAAAATAAGTAAACAGACTAAAAATGGATTTTATAAAGGAGTTTTTTACAAACCGGAGACAATCATTAAAATAAGAGATAATATTTCAATATTTTCAAATAAAAAAAAGCAAGAATTTAATAATTATTTTAAACCAACTAAAATTTTATCACCTTTTAAATTAAATATTAAATATCAAAAATACAAAAAAATATTTGATATTTTTTCAAAAAAAATAAGACAAGGAGAAACATATCAAATAAAAATTTGCACAAAATATCGTAATATATCTTCAATCAATCCAATTAATTTTTTCTGGAGATTAATGAAGTCAAATGCTTCACCAGAATCTTTTATGATAAGAGATAAAAATTATTCTATTGTAAGCTGCTCACCTGAAACTTTATTATTAAAAAAAGGTAACAAAATCATTACCAAGCCTATTGCTGGCACATTAAGAAAAAGTAAAAAATCTAACAGATCTAGTGCCTTAAAGTTTTTTAGAAATAACATTAAAGAGACTAAAGAACATAATATGATTGTTGATATGGAAAGAAGTGATTTATCCAGAGTTTGCGTTCCAGGAACAGTAAAAATTGATAAAGAAAAGTATGTTGAGGAATACAGACACTTATTTCATTATGTTACAACCATATCTGGAAGCTTATTAAAAGGTATGACAATAAAAAATATTATCAAATCTATGATGCCTGGTGGATCAGTTATAGGCTGTCCTAAAATAAGAACATTGGAACTATTAAATCAACAAGAAAAAGAGAATAGAAATATTTTTACAGGTAGTTTTGGCTATATAAAATTTAATAAAGATATGAGATTTAACATAATAATAAGATCTATACTAAATTATAAAAATAAATCAGAAATATCTGCAGCATCTGGAGTTGTATTAGATAGTGCAGCAAAAAAAGAATTTAATGAAAACTTTATCAAAGCAAAATCATTATTAGAATTATTTAAATGATTTATATAATAGACCATCAGGATTCATTCACATGGAATGTGGTTCATCAATTCTCTCAGTTTGATAAAGTTTATTGTTCAAATTATTTTGAAATAAATAACAGTTTATTAAATAAATCTAATACAATTGTATTATCTCCTGGACCCGGTTCACCCAAAGATTATCCAAATACTTCAAAAATTTATAATAAATTTAAAGGAAGAAAAAAAATCATAGGAATTTGTTTAGGGTATCAGCAAATATTACATTGTGAAAATGCCAAAATTATTCAACAAAGGAGAATATTCCATGGTTATCAATCTGAAGTAAAAGTTGTTTCGAATAAATCCATCTTTAGAAAGAATTCTAAATTTAAAGTCGGAAGATATCATTCACTTAAGCTTCAAGAGCCATTTATTAAAGAAAATTTTGATATTACTATGAGATGCGCTAAAACTAATATTGCTATGGCTTTTGAAAACAAAACAGATGATGTATATGGTTTTCAATTTCATCCAGAATCTTTTTTAACAACAAATGGTAAAATTCTTATTAAAAAAATCTTACAGTCGAAAAGATCTTAAAGAAAAAGAATTTAAAGATCTATGGAATGCCCACGGAGTTTTCACAACTATGTGGATCTATGGAAAGCCTCAAAAGATTTTATTTTTTAAAGAACACATAACAAATCTTATTAAGTCTACTAAAAATTATAAAATTTATGATCGAAATTTAAAAAGAAATATATTTAAAATAATTAAATCGAATTTAAATAAACAAAAAAATTATAATCATTTATTGAGAATTGCAGTAACCAAAAGTTTAATTTCTATTTCTTTGAGAGATAAATTAAAAATTAAAAAAAATCTCCAGTTAAAGTTAGTAAATTACAATAGAATTAAGCCTGAGCATAAAAATCTAAAGTATAAATTTATTTTAAAAAATTTATCTAAAATGGATAATACAAAATCCGATATTGCTCTTTGCTCAAATGGAAAAATTTTAGAAACAGGAACTTCAAATATTATTTTCATAAAAGATAATAAATATTATTCACCTATCAGGAAATTTTATCGAGGAGTTAATCTAAAGTTTTTTGAAAAGCAATTTAAGATAATAAAAACTAATATTAATATAAATAAACTAAATCAATACGAGGAGATACTTCTAATTGGATCTGGAAAGGGAGTTTCTACTGTTTCATCTATAAAAGAGAAAAACTGGAATAGAAAAAAATATAAATCCTTTGAAATTTTTGTAAGTAAATATCAAACTAAAATACTAAAACAAAAAAAATTAAGTAACTATATATGAGAAATCCTAATAAACCGTGCATATTCTGTTTTACAAAGAAAAAGGAATATCTTTTTGAAAACGAACTAGCTTACGCAACCACCGACACATACCCTGTTTCAAAATTTCATTCTCTTATAATTCCAAAGCGGTGCGTTAAAAATTATTTTGATCTAACCTCAAAGGAAATCTTAGCGTGTAATAAATTAATAAAGAAACTAAAAAAAAAAATTGAAATGAACGATAAATCTGTAAAAGGTTTTAATATTGGTACCAATTCAGGAAAGGTTGCTGGACAATCTATTAATCATTGTCATATTCATCTGATTCCAAGACGAAAAAATGATGTTAAAAATCCTCAAGGTGGTGTTCGAGCTGTAATTTCTGCTAAACAGCATTATGTAAGGAAAAAGTAACCTTTATTAACATTTTTTTATTGAGATGAGATTATTAGTCAGTTGAACTAATATTTTTTATAGATTATGAGCTTAGATTAGTATTATATTTAGCGGAGATAATAATATGTTCACAACAAATCCATTTGCTGTCCTTTCCTCAACAGTTCCTTCAATTGCTTTGCAAGCATTTGTTTTATTGATGTTGGCATTAGTAGTAATTGGGACACTGATGGATATTATTCACAAGAAGAATGTAAAATATTTTTTTAATAATGCTAAAAAAGCAAAAAAAGCAGCAAGTAGAGAATTAAGTCTTGGAGAGAAAACAGCGATAATTTCTAAAACAGTAGTGCATGATATTGGAACCACATCTGAATTAGGTTTGGGTAAAAGAAGGTTTGCTCATGTATTAGGAATGTATGGAACAATATTATTTTGGATAGGTTCAGGTGTTATGATATTTGGATATTCTTCTCCTAATGCTGTAACCCCATCTATATGGCCAATCATTTGGCATGCTGGTGCAATCTTAACTTGCCTTGGAGCATATTGGTTTTGGTTTTTTTTAAGAGTAGATGTATCTGCTGAAGCTCACTCAGTTTTTAGAATCATAAAAGCAGATTTATTTGTTTTAGCTTTAGTATTATCTTCTACGTTTGGTTTAGCCTGGTCGTATTTCCAATATTCAGGATCAACTGGTTTAAGTATTTTATTTTTAATTTTGTTTGCGGTTGCTAACATAGTTTTATTTGGAGGAGTTTACTGGTCTAAATTTGCACATATGTTTTACAAACCAGGTGCTGCAATCCAAAAAAATTTAGCAGAAGCAGATGGATCTAGAGATAATTTACCTCCACCTGCAGATGCTCCAGAGCAATTTGGACTTGGAATTAAACGTGAGGCACCAAAGCACTATTAATATGATTGATAAAATTTTAAAGAAAGGTAATAAGTAGATATGTCAACTTTTGTATACATGACGAGATGTGATGGTTGTGGTCACTGTGTAGATATATGTCCATCGGATATCATGCACATAGACGAAACTATTAGAAGAGCAAAAAATATAGAACCAAATTTTTGTTGGGAATGTTATTCATGCGTTAAGGCATGTCCTAATCATGCAATTGATGTAAGAGGATATGCTGACTTTGCTCCAATGGGTCATAGTGTTAGAGTTAGAAGAGAAGAAGAAAAAGGAACTATTTCTTGGAGAATAAAATTTAGAAACGGTACAGAGAAAAATTTTGTATCACCAATAACAACAAAACCTTGGGGAAAATTCATACCAAAATTAGCTGAAGCTGATACTCCCAATCAAGGAGAGATTAATTCACAAATTTTATATAATGAGCCACATGGTTTAAATACTGAAAAAGATTTACCAACTTTAGATAAGAATTCATTTAAGCAAGGCGTTTATTATTAATGGCTAAGCACAAAACAATCATTGAGGAATGTGATGTACTAGTTGTCGGTGGAGGTATGGCTGGAACAGGTGCTACCTTTGAGGCAAGACACTGGGGAAGAGATTTAAAAATAATCTGTGTTGAAAAAGCAAACATAGATAGAAGTGGTGCCGTTGCACAAGGTCTTTACGCTATTAACTGTTATATGGGAATGCAGTGGGGCGAGAATATGCCAGAGGATCATGTACGGTACGCTAGAAATGATTTGATGGGTCTTGTTAGAGAAGATTTAGGTTATGATATGGCTCGTCATGTAGATTCAACTGTTCACATGTTTGATGAATGGGGTCTTCCAATGATGAAAAATAAAGAAACTGGAAGATATCAAAGAGAAGGTAAGTGGCAAATAATGATACACGGCGAAAGTTACAAACCAATTGTAGCTGAAGCTGCAAAAAAATCTGCTGATAAAATTTATAACAGAATAATGATTACCCATCTTTTAAAAGATGAAAAAAATCCAAACCGAATAGCAGGCGCAGTAGGCTTTAATGTTAGAACTGGAAATTTTCATGTATTTAAATCTAGAACAGTAGTTGTTTCTGCTGGAGGAGCATCTCACATATTTAAACCAAGAGCAGTTGGTGAAGGTATGGGTAGAACTTGGTATGCACCTTGGAGTAATGGATCTGCTTATGCATTACCTATTCAAGCAGGCGCAAAAATGACTCAAATGGAAAATAGAATTGTCCTTTGTAGATTTAAAGATGGTTATGGTCCAGTTGGAGCTTATTTCTTACATTTAAAAACTTATACTCAAAACGCTAATGGCGAAAATTATGAGAAGAAATGGTATGAAGCTACCAAAGAATTAGTAGGTGAATATATAGATCATCATCCAACACCAACTTGTTTAAGAAATCACGCATTTATTCAAGAAACAGCTGCAGGCGGTGGACCAATCCACATGGTTACAAAAGAAGCATTCCAAGATCCACATTTAGAAACTGTTGGATGGGAAAACTTCTTGGGAATGACAGTAGGACAAGCAGTTGTATGGGCATCTCAAAATATAGATCCAAAATATACAAATCCTGAATTAACTACATCAGAGCCATATGTAATGGGATCTCATGCTACATGTTCAGGAGCATGGGTTAGTGGACCAGAAGATATAGCACCAGATGAATATTTTTGGGGATACAACAGAATGATGACAATAGACGGATTATTTGGAGCAGGAGATGCAGTTGGTGGAAGTGCTCACAAGTTTTCATCTGGTTCATTCACAGAAGGAAGATTAGCCTCTAAAGCTGCTGTTAAATATATTCAAGATAAAAAAGCTGATGATATTGAAGTTTCTGATGCACAATTAGAGAAACTTAAAGAAGAAATATTCAAGCCAATTGAAAATTATACAGTTGGCAGAAATGAAATTACTGGAGGAACTGTTTCTCCAAGCTATATTTTACCTATACAAGGACTACAAAGGCTACAGAAAATTATGGATGAATATTGTGGTGGATTAACAAATAATTACATGACAAACGATAATCTCCTTAAAAAAGGCTTAGAACAGCTACAATTACTTCAAGAAGACCTAGATCACGTCGGAGCTGAAGATTATCACCAATTGATGAGAGCATGGGAACTTAAGCATAGAGCTGTAACATCAGAATGTGTTGCTCATCACACGTTATTTAGAGAAGAAACGCGTTGGCCAGGCTATTATTATAGAGGTGATCATATGAAACTTGATGATGAAAACTGGCATTGTTTAACTGTTTCTAGAAGAGATCCTGAAACTGGAAAATTTGAAATGGAGAAAAAGCCTGTTTATCATATCGTTGATGATAAAGAGAAGAAGCAAGCTTCCTAACCATTTTAGATGAGTATTGTCGACAAATCAGACGAAGAAATCATTAAAATTGCTGATCCTATCTGGGATAACATGGTTAGATGTTCCAACATGAAAGATTATGGCGGTTTTACCAGGGATTTATCATCTCAAATGCTTTACGGGGCCAATGAAGTAGAGTTAGGCAAGCAATGGGCAAGCAATAAGTTGATCTCAAGCCTTAAAGAGGGGTGTAAGGCTATAGGCTGTCTAAGAAGAGGCTTGTACGTAACTGTTATCTATAAACAAAACAGTACAGAGATACCAGGAGACTTTTTAGGTCGACTTGTCCTTGGAGAAGAGGGGGATGAGGTCAAAGTCTTTGGGGCAACTATTTTTTAAATTTAAATAAATATTATTTGAATTTAATAAAACTTGTGGTATTTCGCGGGTATGCTTCAAGCTATTAATCAAAATATTAAAAAAATCCCTTTATTAGTTTCAAATCAGTTTTCAAAAATAATTAAATCTTTTCTATATCTTTTTATATTTTTTACTTGGGCAATTATAATCTTAGGAACATTTCAAAATTTTATTTAATTTATTCTTATAATCATTGACTTTAGATTATGAGAGGAATAGTTAGATTATATGGAATATTTTCTTCCAATAGCTCAAGTCGAGATTAACATACTCTTTATATTTGGTTTAAGTTTAGCAGTCGGTATTCTTTCAGGATTATTTGGTGTAGGCGGAGGATTTTTAATGACACCATTTTTAATATTTTTAGGTATTCCACCTGCTTATGCAGTTCCAAATGAAGCAAGCAATATATTAGGTACATCGGTATCCGGTTCAACTACTCATTATTTAAAAGGTACATTAGATTATAAAATGGGATTAATGATTGTAGTCGGTGGAACAATTGGAACCTTGCTAGGGATCTTAACTTTTTCCTATTTTCAGGATATTGGAAAAATAAACATCGTTATCTCTTTAGCCTACATGTATATCTTGGCTATACTTGGAACTTTAATGCTTATTCAGGGAGTATCTGAAATTGATAAGGCTAGAAAAAAAATTGTTGTTAGAAAAAAATTACATACGCATTATTGGATACATGGTCTTCCTTTTAGAATGCGTTTTAAAAAATCAAAAGTTTATGAAAGTGCATTTACTCCAATTATTATTGGTTTAATTGTTGGATATATTGCAGCAATTATGGGAGTGGGTGGTGCATTTATATTGGTTCCTGCAATGATTTATATTATTGGAATGCCAACTAAACTAATTCCTGGCACATCTTTGTTTGTTACAATATTTGTAAGTGCAATCGTAACAGTTCTTCATGCTTTTAATTACGGAACAATTGATCTTGTTTTAGTTTTTGTACTTATACTTGGCTCAATTATTGGCGTTCAGTTTGGTCAAAAAATTGGTGAAAAAGTTGATAGCTCAGAATTTAAAACAATCTTAGCAGTACTTTTATTATTAGTTGGAATTGCAATTGCTTATGACACTTTTATTAAAGAAGATGTAATTATTGAAACAGTAGCAAATGGAACTAAAAACCTTGGTAATATTGCACAGTTTATTTTGGATTATTCTAAAGACCTTCCAGTTTTTTACGGACTTACATCAGTTGTATTAGCAGTAGTTCTTGGAATTGGAGCTGCAATTTTAAGAAATTATATTTCTAATTGGAACAAAGCAAGAGAAGCAAAGCTTAAAGCTTAAGCACTTCTGTATAATTTAGTCATAACAAATTCTCTATGACCTAGTGCTTCAGCACAAGTTAATCTACCATTTGCAACTCTTATCGTAGCTTTAATTAATTCATCACCAGCTTCATCTAAATTCATTTCTCTTGATAAGATTTTAGAAACATCAACATCAATATGCTCACTCATGGTTCTAGCAGTTAGAGGATTAGCAGTTAGTTTTACTACTGGCTCAATTGGGTTTCCAATTATATTTCCTTGTCCAGTTGGAAATAGATGAAGATTAAATCCTCCTGCAGCTTGTAAGGTTACACATTCTGCAGCAGCTGATGAAGTATCCATAAAGTATAATCCAGGACCTTTAGTTGGCTCTTCTGCAGGCTCTAGTACATCAATAAATTTGCATCCACCAATTTTTTGAAAGTTTCCAAATGCTTTTTCTTCAATTGTAGTAAGTCCACCTGCTATATTTCCAGCTGTTGGTTGACTTTCGGAAAGATCGTCTGTTGCTTCTTTTAAGATGAAATCATTATACGAGCTCCACGTTTTTCTAAACTTCTCTTGAGCCTCAGGAGTTTTTCCTCTTTTTTCACACACAGTTTCAGCACCTGTTAGCTCAGATGTTTCACCAAAACATAAATGAACACCTAGGGGCTCTAATTTATCCATTAAATTTCCCACTGTAGGATTTGATGCTAATCCTGATGTTGTGTCAGACTCTCCACATTTAACTGATATCCATAAATCACTTATAGGACGTTCTTCCCTTTGTTTCTCAGATGCCCAAATTGAAAATTCTTGAGCTTTCTTTGAAACTCTTGCAATAGTGTCTATATCTCCTACACCTTCAATACTAAAACCTTCAACTGGTTTTCCAGTCGTTGCAATCGCATCAACAATTCTTTTTGTCCATTTAGGCTCAATACCAATTACTATAACTGCTGCTACATTTGGATTTTTTCCTGTTCCAATCATTGTTCTAAAATGAAGCTCTAGGTCTGCTCCAAATTGTAATCTTCCATAAGAATGTGGTAGTGCAATCGTACCTTTAATATTATTAGCTACAGCTTCAGCACAAGCATTTGAAATATCATCAACAGGTAGAATTATTACGTGATTTCTTGTACCTGTTCTTCCATCTTCTCTTTTATATCCTAAAAATGTTTTTGGAATTTCCATTTTACCACTTTTTAGTTTTTACGTTGTGAACATGAACATGTTCACCTTTTTTAATTGATTTTACTACTTTGCCAATATCATGCCCGTACTTTAATATTGTATCTCCCTCGTTAAGATCTGTCATAGCAATTTTATGACCCAAAGGTATTTCATCCATCGATTGAATTTTTACCGATTTATCATTTTCCATAATCCAGCAATCACAGTCTTGTTTAGGAGTAATTTTTTCAATAACCACAACACCTACATTGTCTTTTTCATCGTGGATTATAATATCTGTGCCGGCCATTGTGACGATTTCTTTGTTTGAAATTCGATCCAATTTATATATGAATTGGGCACTTTGACAATTAAAAAATAAAATTAAGAAAGATTTGATATGGCTAAAATGACAACTGAAGAAGCTTTTGTAAAAGTTTTACAAATGCATGGTATCGAACATTCGTTTGGTATTATTGGTTCTGCATTCATGCCTATTTCTGATCTTTTCCCAGAAGCTGGAATAACTTTTTGGGATGTTGCTCATGAAACAAATGGTGGACTGATTGCTGATGGTTACACGAGAGCAACTGGAAAAATGTCAATGGTGATTGCTCAAAATGGTCCAGGTATTACAGGACTTGTTACACCAATTAAGACAGCTTACTGGAATCATACTCCACTACTTTTAGTTACACCACAAGCTGCAAACAAAACTATGGGACAAGGTGGTTTTCAAGAAGTAGAGCAAATGAATTTATTTAAAGACATGGTGTGTTATCAAGAAGAAGTTAGAGACCCATCAAGAATGGCAGAAGTTTTAAACAGAGTAATAGAAAAAGCATTTAGAGGTTCAGCGCCTGCACAAATAAATGTACCAAGAGATTTTTGGACACAAGTTATAGATATAGAATTGCCTCCAATAGTAAGATTTGAAAGACAAGGTGGAGGAAAAGATGCTGTTGATAGAGCTGCGAAATTATTATCAGAAGCAAAATTCCCAGTAATTTTATCTGGAGCAGGAGTTGTTATAGGTGATGCCATTGATGATTGTAAAAAATTAGCAGAAAAGCTTGATGCACCCGTATGTAATGGATATCAACATAATGATAGTTTTCCAGGAAGCCATCCATTAGCTGTTGGACCATTAGGTTACAACGGATCTAAAGCTGCAATGGAGTTAATTTCAAAAGCTGATGTAGTTTTGGCATTAGGAACAAGATTAAATCCATTTTCAACATTACCAGGGTATGGAATTGATTACTGGCCAAAAGATGCAACAATTATTCAAGTAGATATGAACCCCGATCGTATTGGTTTAACTAAGAAAGTTACAGTTGGTATTTGTGGTGATGCTAAAATGGTAGCTCAACAAATATTAGAAAAACTTTCATCAAATGCTGGAGATAATGGTAGAGAAGATAGAAAAAATCTAATTCATCAAACAAAATCTGCATGGTTGCAAACTCTTACAAGTTTAGATCATGAGGATGATGATCCTGGAACTGTTTGGAATAAAGAAGCAAGGGAAAGAGATAAAGATAGAATGTCCCCAAGACAAGCATGGAGAGCTATTCAAGCTGGAATGCCAGAAGATGTTATAATTTCAAGCGATATTGGAAATAATTGTGCAATAGGTAATGCGTACCCAACATTTGAGAAACCAAGAAAATATTTGGCACCAGGTTTATTTGGACCATGTGGATATGGATTTCCATCTATTCTTGGAGCAAAAATTGGATGCCCAGATACTCCAGTTATAGGTTTTGCAGGTGATGGTGCATTTGGAATAAGCATGAATGAAATGAGTTCGTGTGCAAGAGAAGAGTGGCCAGCAATAACAATGGTAATTTTTAGAAATTATCAATGGGGCGCTGAAAAAAGAAATTCAATATTGTGGTTTGATGATAACTTTATTGGAACAGAGTTAGATCCAGAGTTAAGTTATGCAAAAGTTGCTAATGCATGTGGTTTAAAAGGTGTTATTGCAAATACAATGGAAGAAACCACTAAAGCTATTAAACATTCATGTGAAGATCAGAAAAAGGGCATTACTACATTTATAGAAATAATTCTAAATCAAGAATTAGGTGAGCCATTCAGAAGAGATGCTATGAAAAAACCAGTTAAAGTAGCTGGTATAAGCAAGAGTGATATGAAGCCTCAAAAGTCTCTTGTTAGTTGAGATTAGTAAAATTTCATTATAAAAATAATTATTGGATTTAATAAACGACAATTTCTGTGGATGGACAAGACAACTTCCTGAAAGAAGTAATTTTAAATTACTAGATCAAGACATTTACTGTGATTATTTAATTGTAGGGGCTGGGTATACAGGATTATCAGCTGCTAGAAAACTTTCAGATATAATGAAAGATAAAAAAATTATTCTCATTGATGCACAGTTAGCGGGCGAGGGTGGAAGTTCAAGAAATTCTGGCTATCTAGTTGATACTACATTAAATGATGGTTTTACATCTAACAGCGATAAAGAGAATTATGTAAAAAAAACAAAAATATATCACTTGGGTATAGAAGCTGTTAGAAAATTTATAAAAGAATATCAGGTCGATTGTGATTGGAACGAATGTGGAAAATATTTTGCTTCTTCTAAAGAGCAAGATGAGACAAAAGCTCAATCGTTCAGCAAATTATTAAATAGTCTTGGTTTTAAAAATAAAATTTTATTTAACAAAGAGTTAACTGAAAAATTGGGAACGCCTTTTTATAAAATTGGAGTTTTTACCTCAGGAGGAATTCTTTTAAACCCTGGTAAATTAGCTAGAGCAATGGTTGATTCATTGCCAGATAATGTAAAATTATATGAAAATTCTCAAATTTATAATTGGAAAAAGATTAATAACAAAATTGAATGCTTTACAAAAAAGCACAAAATAACTACTAAAAAAATTATTTTTTGCACAAATGGTTTTTTGAAATATTTTAATGTAAAAAAAAATTATAGTTTCCCAATCACATTAACTGCTAGTCTCACGAGAAAACTCACAGATAAAGAATTTAAAGATATAGGTTCTCCAAAAGAGTGGGGTGTTCTTCCTATAAGACCAATGGGTGCTACTATAAGAATGACTAAAGATAGGAGAATACTTATAAGAAATACTGCAGAGTTAAGAAACCCTTTTTCAATGAATAGAAATGAATTAAATAAAAGAGCTGCAATTCATAAAGAAGGCATCAAAAAAAGATTTAAACAATTACCTGATAATATAATAGAGAGCAGTTGGTCGGGAATTGTATGTAGAAGTGGTAATAGCTCTCAAATATTTGAAAAAATTGATGATAATATTTTTAGCGCAGGCTGTTACAATGGATCTGGCATTGGAGTAGGAACACTATTCGGTGAACAAATAGCCTTAATGGCCTCTAATCAACAATCTAATGAAATTGAAGTAATACAACAAAGAAAAAAACCAAACTGGTTACCACCACAACCCTTTTTAAATTTGGGAATTTACACTAGATTAGCTTACGAAAGGATAAAAGCTCAAACTGAAATTTAATGAAAAAAAATTTAAAGCTTATAGTTTTTTTAGTATTAGGAATTATTGCTCTTTACATCTCAACTAACTATTATAATGATTTTAATAGAAGCAAAACTATTAAAGCATGTATAATTGGAAAAGCTGAATTAGATTCTAAAAAAGCTAAAGAAGACAGATTATCAAATGAACAAATTAAAAAATTTTGTGAAGATCAAATAAAATGATGAAAAAATCAAAAAGATCAGATGTTGATCCATTTATTGTAATGGATGTAATGGAGTCTGCTAGAATTGCTGAAGAAAAAGGTAAAGATATAATTCATATGGAGGTAGGGCAGCCGGGAACACCAGCACCTAAGATTGCGAAAGATTATATTACAAATGAGATAAATAAAAATAATCTTGGTTACACAGTATCACTTGGTCTACCAGCTTTAAGAACAAAAATTTCAAAATTATATGGAGATTGGTACAATTTAGATTTAAATCCAAATAGAATAGTAGTTACAACAGGGTCTTCCGGAGCCTTTATATTATCGTTTTCTGCATTGTTTGACAGTGGAGACAGAGTTGGAATTGGATCTCCAAGTTATCCTAGCTATAGACAAATACTTAAATCACTAAGTTTGGAAACTGTAGATATTCAAACCAAACTTCAAAATAGATTTCAACCTGTTCCAGAAGATATTACAAATAATAATTTAAATGGAATTCTTGTTGCATCACCTGCAAATCCAACTGGATCTATGCTGGATAAACAATCTTTAGAGAATTTAATTTACACTGCAAATGAGAATAATGTAAGTTTCATTAGTGATGAAATTTATCATGGAATTCAATATGAAAATAATCCAACATCAGCTTTAGAGATAACTGATAATTGCTATGTAATTAATTCTTTTTCAAAATACTTTTCCATGACTGGTTGGAGAATAGGGTGGATGGTTGTACCAGAAGATCATGTCAGACAAGTAGAAAGACTTTCACAAAATTTGTTTGTTTGTCCTCCACATGCAAGTCAAGTTACAGCTCTTGCTTCTTTAGATGCAAATGTAGAGTTACAATCGAATGTTGAGGTATATAAAAAAAATAGAGAGATACTTTTAGAAGAATTACCAAAAGCAGGATTAAAAAAGTTTTCACCACCTGATGGAGCTTTTTACATTTATGTTGATATATCTGAATATTCAAATGATAGCTTAGCTTTTTGTAAAAAAGTTTTAGATGAAGCAAATGTTGCTATAACACCAGGAATTGATTTTGATCAAAAAAGAGGAAATTCTACTATCCGATTCTCATATGCCAGAAGCACAAAAGATATAATTGAAGGTGCTAAGAGAATTAAAGATTTTATGTCTAAAAATTATTAAAAGGGGTCAGCTCAATTGGTTATTACCAAAAGAGCTCCCCTTTTTTATGCCATTTTGGCCAAATCCATCAAATGGATTTAGTTTGTGTTATTTTAATATGTGATATCTCACCAGCTAAGTGTCAGGTGGCGTTATTCTAAGCATTTGCACCTCCTTCACTTATAAAAATAAGTTTAAGGAAGGTTGTATTCAACAAATTTATTTCTATTTTTTATAAATAAATTATTTGAATACAACCTATCTCTTTAGTAGATTCTCGATATCAAAATAATAAAAATATTCCAAAACTCTTAAATGAAACTTATGTCACAGAGACAGACAATAAATATATTTGTAATTAAATCTCATGAAAACAATATTTGTTATTGGATCAAAAAAACATACTTTAAAATACACTAGAAAAATGCCAGAAGGTGAAGTTAAGAAAATGAAATCTTTTGTTACAAACAAAGGACAGAAGCTTGAAAAAACTTCAAAATTTAAAATTTTAAAAATCTCAGACGATAAAACTTCAAGAACTTTCAAAATCAGTCTTTAATTATTAAAATGAACAAAATCGTATGGTTTAGGAACGATCTACGTATATCTAATAATGATGCATTTAATGAGGCTGTAAAATCAGGAAAGATTTTACCAATTTACATATTTGATAGAGAATATCACAAATTACCTACATCAAGCTCATTCCATCTAGATTTTTTAAAATCATCATTAGACGATTTATCAAAAACACTAAGTGAAAAATATAATGCTAAACTCAATATATATTACGGAGATACATTAGAAATTTTAAGTCATTTAACTAATAAATTTAAAATAAATGAGGTTTATTCAAATATAATATTCAAGAACATGTATATAACTAACTTAGATAAAGAAGTTAGTTTTTTATTTAAAGAAAAAAATATTAATTGGAAAATATCAAATCAATTTGGTGTTCAATTAAATCATAGAATAAGAAATAAATGGTCATATAACTGGAATAAATTTATAGATAGTGAAAGCGTAAATTCAAATTTAAATTGCGAGTTTATTTCAGATAATTATGTAGAAGATTTATCAAAATTAGAAACAAATAATTTAGAAAATGGAAAAATTCAAATTGGTGGAAGACAAAACGCACTTCAACTTTTAGATTCTTTCCTTAATGACAGATCAGAAAATTACCAAAAAGAAATGTCTTCACCAATAACTGGAGAAACTTCTTGTTCTAGATTAAGCCCTCATATTGCATTCGGAAATATTTCTATTAAAGAAATTTTTAAAAAAACTAACGATAAGTTAAAATACAATTTATCTTTTTCAAAAAAGAAATCCTTAATTGCTTTTAAAAGTCGATTAGCCTGGCACTGTCATTTTATTCAAAAATTGTATGATGAACCAGAAATTGAATTTAGAAATATGAATAGCGCTTATAATGGAATAAGAGAAAATTATTTTAATGAAGATTATCATTTAGCTTGGAAAAATGGAACTACTGGTTATCCATTTGTTGATGCTTGCATGAGGTACCTTAGAAGTAATGGATGGATTAATTTTAGAATGAGAGCAATGTTAGTTTCATTTGCGTCTTATCAATTATGGCTTGATTGGAAAAAAACATCAAAACATTTAGCAAAATTATTTACAGATTATGAGCCAGGTATTCATTATTCACAATTTCAAATGCAATCAGGAACAACAGGAATAAATTCAATAAGAATTTACAATCCAATTAAACAATCAATTGATCAAGATCCTACAGGAGATTTTATTAAAAAATGGGTTCCAGAATTAAAAAATGTTCCTGGAAAATTAGTTCACGAACCTTGGAAATTAACATTTATTGAACAAAAGGGAATAAATTTAGAAATTGGTAAAGATTATCCATCACCAATAGTTGATAATAAAATATCGACTAAAATTGCTAAGGAAAAAATCTGGAATGTTAAGAAAACAACAGAAGCAAAAATTATTTCAGCTGAAGTATTAAATAAACACGCGAGCTTATCTCAAAGAAGATAAAGTTTAATTACCGTAAGGAATTCCAACTAATTTTCCATTTTCATTATAAAAATAAAAAAAGTTGGGGTTTATTACTTTTGGCTTTTTTGAAAGCGTTTTAGATTTACTTGTTGATTTATTTTTTTTTAATTTACGTTTCACAGCAAATAAATACTAAAAAAAATTAAGTAAACTATTGATAACTTTTCAACCCAGATATGCATTTATTCTTAATCAATAAATTCAAATTAAGTATATCTATTCATTTTACTTATGAAATTATCTGAATTATTTCAGCAAAATGGCTTTGATTTAGGAAATCTAAAAGAATCTTTTGGACTAATAGATGGAATATCAGAGCACATAATGGCTGCAAGTGATGAAGTTTTAGCAAAGCAGCATCAAATTTCAGAAAACATTTATTTTTTAATTAAAGGCAAAGCTACATTTACCAAGTATTTTGAAACTAAATCTATAACCTTTGCAAAAATAACAAAGCCTGCAACACCATTAGGTATATCTGGACTTAATCAACCCAATAGATTTATGGGTGAAATTTTTATCGAAGGTGGAACAGAATATATCTCAATAAAACTAGATGATTTGAGAGATTTACAACAAAAAAATAGTAAACTTATTTCAACATTATACTCAGCCATTTCGTTTTTTTCTTTCCAACTGCTTGTCTCTTCAAGAAATTTAAACACTTTGTATAAAGATGATGAAATACAAATTTCTCCAGGCATCCCTTCAGAAAAAAGTATTACAAATATACATAGAATTAAATCTGCTACTTTTTTCTCAACACTTACTGATGATGACTTAGAAAAGTTTATTAAATTAGGTAATATTAAGATGTATTCATCAAATCAATATATAGTTAAAGAGGGAGATGTATCTAAAGGTTTAAAGATATTATTAAGTGGTAAAGTTGATGGCTTATTCCACAACTTTATTAATGGAAAAATAAGAAGAAATTTTAGAACTCTAACTAGAGCTGGTATTGCGCTAACTTTATCTTCCGGGAAAGGAGATTTTTTTAATCCATATACAATTAAATCTACCAGGGATACAAAAGTTTTACATATTTCTAACGAAGCACTTGAAAATCTGATTATTTCTGATCCTGAATTATCAATAAAGATTTTCAAAAGACAATTGTGGCAGCTAGGACGTTTCCAACAAAGTGCAACTGGTCTAACAAAATATTCAGCGGAAAACGAATTAGAATTTGTTAATTTATTATTGAAAGATAATACTGCAAGAATACCTGCTAGTTCTAAGTTATATAGTATTCCACATTTATTGAAGAGTACTCATACTTATGCAATGGCATTTGATGTGGTTTACGAACTACTTATTAAAGGAAATGAGATAGAAAAATCATTATCTAGTTTAATAAAAGACACCTTAAATAATTTAGAAAGAGAGTCTCGTTTCCACAGCCAATTAAATATTATTTATAATAGAGTTTCAAATTCTTCTAGTAATTCAGATAAAACAAAATTAAGAGAGTTAACCAATTCAAATTTCACCAAAGCTTTTGATAATGTTAAATATGTAATTAAGGGTTGGGAAAATTTGCCAGATGAACCAACAAATATTTTTTTTTATAATCACTTAGCAGCTATAGATGATAATCAGCTTGCAAATGGACATTCATTTTCAATCGACAGTCATTTCATCAGTTCAAAAATATTACATCCAAAATATAATGATGGAGGCCAACGTATCGTTAGAACAAGTCGGAACACAGAATTTTGGAGATATAATTACTATGAAAATTTAGATTACATTTTTGTTCATACCCCAGAGTCTGATAAGTTGGACGAAAGCGAAGAGGAAAAGAAATTAAGAAAACAAAAGCTTTTTGATGAAGCACAAAAGGTATTTAATCAAAAACAACCGATTGTAATTGCCCCCGAAGGAACATCAGAAACAGAAGATAATAAAACAATAACATCTCCAGGACCATTTAAATCTGGAGCATTTAACCTTGCATTTAAACTTAGCCCAAAACCAAAACTTATTCCAATTGCCCTTGCTAATTTTGATTATCCAGTTTCTAAAACAATATATTCAGCAGTTATTAAGGAGCCAATAACTATAAGTGATCATGTCAAAGATCCAGAAAATCAAGATGAAATGAAAAACTTCTTAGATAATTACAGAACCAAATTTAGATCCTATGTTGAAGAAGCTATTGATTTAGCTAAAAATGTTCAAGACAACATAGATAAAATAGAGAATTTGAAAACTAATGTAAATTTAGTGAGTCCAGTTGAAGAAGAGTTTGAATTAGATGTTAGAGAATTGGAACATAATTCTTTTCAACAGACAAAAACAAATAACAGTGTTGCTTTGTATGGTAGTTCAACTTTTAAAATGTGGGATAATGCCAAAAACGATTTATCAATAAATAATCTTTATAATTTAGGTTTTGGTGGCTCAACCTTAGTCTCTTGTAGAAGATATTTTGATAGATTAGTTGCTCCTTTAAACCCATCTAATCTTTTCTTTTATGCCGGAGATAATGACATTGGTTATGGAATGGATAGCGATGAATTGTTAAAAGAATTTTTATTATTTTCTAATCAAGTTGAAGAAAAACTACCAAGAGCGAAATGTTTTTTTATATCTATTAAACCCAGTCCTTTTAGGAGAGATCTTATGACAACAATTTTAGATGCTAATTCAAAGATAAAAAAACACTTAACCAATTTAAAAATGTGGGATTATATTGATATTACAACACCCATGATAAATGCAGGTTATGATAAGTTTTACGATGAAGATCCACTACATATGAACGAACTTGGATATAGTTTATTAAGTAAACTTGTAAGAGATAAAATTTACAATTAATATTTTTAATGAGTTTTAAAAAATATCTATGGAAATGTAGATTGTTAGTCCTCAATACGCCTAATTATAGTCATCCAGAATATAAAAGATCAAAAGATTTGTATCAAAAAGAAATTAAAGGCTTCCACAAAAGATATATAAAATTAGTTACAAAATTAGATAAATCAAAAAAATTTAAAGTTACTTTAATTGGTTTTGATGGCACAAAAAAAATTGAGTTAGATAAAGTATATACAAAAAAAATCTTTGATATAGTTGATAAAATGCCAATGAATAAACTAATCAAAGATAAAAAATTTAAACCATTAAATCTTTCTTTATTTTCAGATTATAAACCAGAGACAACCTTAAAGGGCTTAGGATTTAAAGATAAAGAAAAAGCATTGTTTACTGTTTCAGCCATAAAAAAGAGACCAATAAAATATCAAGTAAATGTTATTGCAACTATGCTAGGTAGGGCTAAGAATCATCCAAATAAAACAAAAGACATGAATGATGCAATAATTGTATTTAACAAATGGATGGAAAATTATAAGAAAAATAAAAAAAAATGATTGAATTTTTATTTAAAGTATCGCTTTTAATCCTTGGTTTAATAGTAATTAGGTTTGGTATAATTCAGATTAGAAAGTACAAAAAGGGAGAAATTAGATCAAAGAATAATATTTTTAGTCAAATTTCATTTTTAATTTTCTTTGCAGCAATTATAGGGTTGGTTATTTATTCAATATTAGGCTTACTTGATTAAGCTAATTTATCTCATATTATAATTTTTAAATTCTAATAAAGAGCTTGATTATGAAAAAAATTATCTTCATTTTTCTCAGTATATTATCAATATTTAATTATGCAAACGCTAAAGATTTTTTCTTAAATATAACTGATCAAATAGTAGGAAATGAGTTTCGATTAAGCTATGGAGTTTCAGTTACTGATGTTAACAAAGATAATAAATATGATTTTGTGGTAACAGGCTTTGGTTTTAAAAATCTTGCTCTTTCTTATAAAGATGGAAAATTAATAAATATTGTAAACGAAAAAATATTTACAGATGAAGAGAGAAGAACAATTGGTGTTGCCGCATGTGATATCGATCAAGATGGCTATGAGGAAATATATTTTTTAAATACTGATACATACAGTGGATCAAAAATTTATTCTGATCGACTAATAGATTTAAATTACAATAAATTCGAAGATTTATTTGAAAAAGAAATCAATCAAAGTGAATTAAACTTAACTGCAGGTAGGTCAGTTGTTTGTGTAGATAGAAATGGTGATGGTGCATATGGTATTTATGTTGCAAATTATGGAGGTCCTACTCGATTTTATGAATTAATTAGAGATCGAATAAAAGATCAAGCTAAATCATTATCAATTGATAAAATTACTGGAGGTAGAGCTATTGTTTCAGGACATATTCTTTCGGATAGATCTGATATTTTTGCAGCAAATGAGAGAGGAGACAACTTTTTATATTATAATTCTAAAGGTTCTTTCCAAGATGTTGCTGAAGAGTATGCAGTACAAGATAGATTTGAAAATGGTAGAGGAACAGCTCTGAGTGACCTTTTGTATAGAGGAAGATTAGATATCTTATCTTCAAACTGGGATGGAATGCATAGAGCATATGTTTTAGATGGAGATAAATTTAAAGATATATCAACATCTCCATATAATGATCCTACTAAAATTAGAACAGTTATTTCAGCTGATTTTGATAATGATGGATATGATGAAATTTTCATGAATAATATTGGAGAACCAAATAAACTTTTCAAAGTTTTAGAGGGTGGAATATTTAAAGAAATTAAAATGGAAAATGGTTTAGAGACAGTTGGTCTTGGTACAGGTGCAGCTGTTGCAGATGTTGATGGCGATGGAATTTTAGAATTATTAGTTTCACATGGTGAGTCAGGGTTTCAACCGTTAACTTTATATAAAGCAGATATTACAAATTTTAATTATTTACGAATTAAACCACTTAATCTGTATGGAGCTCCAGCAAGAGGGGCAACAGTAACAATGAAATCTAATAAGAGAATTCACTCAAAAACAATTGATGCAGGCTCAGGATATCTTTGTCAGATGGAACCAGTTGCTCATTATGGAATAAGAAAAGGTGAAAAAGACTTTAAAGTTGAAATTAAATGGACTGATGGATCAATAGAAACATTTGATATAGATGAATTAAATAAAACTTACGAATTTAGACAAAAATTATAGGACAATACTACTCATTATATAGTGTTGAAAAATTACAAAGCTTTTATATATCAAGCTCATGACTATTTGTTCTTTATCATTATTGGTATTATTCGTTTCAGGAATTGTAATGTATCTTTTTAGGGAACCATCTGAGGAAGAATTAAAAAAATTCAATAGTAAAACTCAAGACCGAAGTAACTGGTCAAATATGGGTTTTTAAATCATTAATTAATGAACAGTATTAAAAATATACTTAGTCTTATTATATTTGTTATTTTTTTTTCAATTCCGATAAATTCAGTAAATTCTCAAGAAAAAAACTATTATCAAGATATCGTTAATGATTGGAATAAAATTTTCCCAGACAGAAATAGAAATGCAGCAGGTCCTAAATTTTTTAAATATATAATAGATAAAGATATCTCTTATGAAGATTTTGTAGAATATAATAAATTATATTGTGCGGTATCTGGTTCTTTAATAAGCCCAAATGCAGTACCGGAATATGTCTATTTAACTGAAAACAATACAGGTAAAAAGATATGTGGTGAATATTATAGATGCTGCATTCCATGTTCCTGCGATTTAATGAAATATTCAAAAACAACTAAGATGAAGCATAAATTTAAAGGTATAGAAAAAGAATTTTATGTGTTCACAATTGAAAATCCTTGTGGGAAAACAGATTTTCCTGAAAGGGTAAACAAAAAATATTTTTGTAATGGCAATGATTTAGATACGAAACAAGTTTCAGTAGTAGATGGAAAACTGGTCATTGGTTTATTACACAAAGCCAAAACATGCACTCAATATAATGTTAATGCCATAGATAGACACCAAGTTACAGGCAGATATTGTACGCTTAGAAATAATACTCCATTAGATCAGCTTCAGTCAGGCATGGGAGATATATTCATTAAACTTGCAAGATAATACCAAGATTATATATTCATCAAAATGGTATTGTATAACGAAAAAATTAAACACCTTAGTTGCTCTGATCTGAGAGTATTTTTGAAAAGATTGGTTAAAGATAAGATAGAAAAAGAGTGGACCGAGGACTTCATTGATAATATGAACCTCGTAATAATCCCAAGAATGACAATAAAAAGACGTTATGAGAATAAGGGTATAGATATGTCAAGACTGATTGATAATCCTACCTACTATCAGCATGTCAAAAAGAGTGTCGACTCCCGAGGCAATCTTGAATTTAAAGATCGATAATTTTTTTCCTATACGCCAATTTAATCCCTAGCACTGCATCCATATTTTCTATAAGCTGTTTTAAAAAAACAAACTTAAGAGGGAAATATGAACAAATATTTTAAGATAATTGTTGTTTTATTATCGTCTCTATTTTTAAGTTTCTCAGCAAATTCAACTGAAGTAAAATTTGGACACGTAGGAAAACCTGGATCTTTATTTTCTGCATCAGTTGATCATTTTGCTAAACTTGCAAATGAGAGATTGGGCAGCAAAGGAAAAGTAACTGTTTTTGGTTCTTCGCAACTTGGTAAAGACAAACAAGGAATGCAAAAACTAAAATTAGGTACAGTTAACATGTGGTTACCTTCATCAGTAATGGCATCTATTCATGATGAGTTTGGTGTATTTGATATGCCTTTCATTATTAAAGACAGAAAACACATGAATAAAGTTGAAAGCCAAGTTTTACCAGGAATGTTTAAAAATCTTGAAGATAAAACTGGATACAAAGTTATTGCTGTTTGGGAAAATGGATTTAGACATATCACAAACAACACTAGACCAATTAACACTCCAGGTGACTTAAAAGGAATTAAATTAAGAACACCTAAATCAAAATGGAGAGTTAAAATGTTCCAATCATATGGCGCAAACCCAACTCCAATGTCTTTCTCAGAAGTATTTACTGCTTTGAAAACAGGAACAATGGATGGACAAGAAAACCCATATGCTCAAATTGCTAGTGCTAAATTCCAAGAAGTTCAAAAATATTTATCAATCACAGGTCACGTTTACACTCCTGCTTATGTAACAGTACATAAAGATCATTGGAGCAAACTACCTGCAGATGTACAAAGTATTTTAGAGCAAGCTGCTAAAGATACACAAAAATTTGTTTATGCTGAGGCTGCAAATCTTGAAAAATCTTTATTGGGAGTTATCAAATCAGCTGGAGTTCAAGTTAACGAAGCTGACAAAGGTGCTTTCATTAGTGCAAGTAAAGGAATATACGATCAATTCGCGTCAGAAGTACCAACTGGTGGTGCGTTAATTGATAAAGTATCATCTTTAGCAAATTAACATAATTTGTAACAGGCCCTCTACCAGAGGGCCTGAAAAAAAATGACATTGCAAAAATTTATAAATTCTTACGAAAAAATTTTAAAACTAATACTGTTTATAATGATGGTAGCATTAGCAGTAACAGTTTTACTTGGTGTTACCTTTCGTTTTGCTGGAAGTGCTTTAGTTTGGTATGACGAGGTTGCAGCTGTTCAGCTTGCTTGGATAACTTATTATGGTTCAGCCTATGCTGCTTTAAAAGGTTCTCATATAAGCGTTCCAAGTATTTTCAAAGCCTTTCCATTAGTTCTTAGAAAAATTTTCTTTGTTGTGTCAAAATTAGTTGTTTATGGTTTTTTAATATTATTGGCTTACTATGGTTATTTAGTTTTAACTCTTATAACAGGAGAAACTTTAGTAACATTAGAGTGGGTTCCACAACCTTTTGTGCAATCAGTTATTCCAATTGCATCATGTTTATTTATTTTATCTGAAACTTTAAGAATTCCTGAAGATTATAAAAATTTAGTTCTTCAAACAACAGGTGACGAGCAAACAGGAGATATTTAATGATAATTCTTACAATGTTTGCAGTTCTTCTACTTCTTTTATCTATAAATGTACCTATAGCTATCGGCCTTGCAGTAACAACAATTATTGCAATGGTTCTGAAAACTGGAACAAGTTTTTTAATTGATACAGCAATCGTAATGTTTGATGGATCAATGAAATTTCCGTTGATTGCTATTCCATTATTTATCCTAGCCGGATCAATTATGAATAGTGCAGGTATTTCTAGAAGATTAATAGCTTTTGCTTCAGCGCTTGTTGGATTTATCAAGGGTGGTCTAAGCATGATTAACATTGCTACCTCTATGTTTTTTGCTGAAATTTCAGGATCTGCAGTTGCTGATGTTGCTGCATTAGGATCTATTTTAATTCCAGCGATGAAGAAAAAAGGATACCCTGGTCCTTTCGCTGCTGCAGTAACTTCATCTTCAGCATCATTAGCGATTATCATTCCACCTTCAATACCAATGATTGTCTACGCGGTAATGGCTCAAAGTTCAGTAGTACAATTGTTTGTAGCTGGAATTGTTCCAGGAGTAATAGGTGGCTTCTTCTTAATGTTAGCAGCATATATTACCGCAAGACGTAAAAACTTTCCTGTTGAGGAAACATTTAATATTCCAAATGTAAAGAAAACTGCAAAAGATGCAGCATTAGCATTTTTATTACCAATTATTATCTTAGGTGGAATTTTTGGAGGAGTAGTAACTGCAACTGAAGGAGCAGGTTTAGCGGTTGTAGCATCATTAGTTATTGGATTTATTTATAAAGAAATAGATTTTAAAAGATTATACGAGTCAGCTTGCGAAGGAGCAATTCAAACAGCTTCAGTAATGTTATTAGTAGCTGCATCTGTATTACTTGGTGAATTTTTAACAATTGAACAAATTCCACAAAAAGTTGCAGAGTCAATTATTGATTTTACAAATAATAAATATGCAGTCTTAGGAATACTAAATGTATTTCTTTTAGTAATAGGTTTCTTTTTACATTCAGTTGCTGCAATAATTTTAACAGTCCCAATTGTAATGCCATTAGTTAATGCTGTAGGAATTGATCCAGTTCACTTTGGTATAATTGTAACTTTAAATTTAGCAATTGGTCAACAAACACCACCAGTTGCAAGTGTTCTAGTTACGGCTTGTTCCGTTGCAAAAGCAGACATATGGGATGTAACAAGATCTAATATATCCTTTATATGTGTATTGTTAGTATTGTTAATGTTAGTAACTTATGTTCCAGCTATACCAATGACCTTAGTTGAATTTTTTTATAGGAGCTAAATGAGTAAATTAATTAAATTAAATAAAAAAAATAAACATTTAGTTGAAGTTGTTATCAATAGACCAGAAAAACTAAATGCAATGACTAAGCCAATGTGGATTGAGCTTGGTAAAGTTTTCAAAAAATTATCTAAGAATAAAAATTTAAGATGTGTTATTATAAGAGGACAGGGTGGTAAATCTTTTTCACCAGGAAATGATATTGGAGAATTTAAAAAACAAAGATCTTCATCAAAATTAGCTAAATCTTACGGTAAATTTTTACACGGAACACTTGGAGCAATTTTCGATTGCCCAATACCAACAATTGCTTTGATTGAAGGAATATGTGTTGGTGGTGGATTAGAAATAGCAGGATGTTGTGACATTAGAATTTGTGGCAAAAGCTCTAGGTTTGGAGTTCCAATTAAAAGATTAGGCTTAACAATGGCTGCAAAAGAACTTGAGGTACTTTTGAAAGTAACCAATTACACAACTGCTATGGAAATATTGTTTGAAGGAAGAGTTTTTGGAGCTGAAGAAGCATTTCAGAAGAGGCTAGTTAATAGAGTAGTTAATGATAAAGATGTTGAAAAAGAAGCTTATAAATCAGCAGAACTAATATGTGAAGGTGCTCCAAAAGTTGCAAGGTGGCACAAACAATTTGCAAGAAACATCTTAAAAAATGGAAAAGTCACAGAAAAAATAAATAATCTAGGTTACAAATGTTATGATACTCAAGACTTTAAAATTGGATATCAATCTTTCTTAAATAAAACAAAACCAAAATTTAAAAATAAGTAATAGATGGCTGCATCATTAAAAGGCATTCGTGTACTTGAAATGGCACAAATAATGGCTGGTCCAACATGTGGATTGTTATTAGCTGATCTAGGTGCAGAGGTAATTAAAATAGAAAAGACACCTGGAGGAGATGATACCAGAAACTTCTTGCCACCAGAAATTAATGGTGAGTCCGCAGCTTTTATGATGATGAATAGAAATAAGAAAGGTATTGCATTAAATTTAAAAGACAAAGATGGAATAGAGATATTTAAGACGATGGTAAAAAATTCTGATGTAGTTTTAGAGAATTTTAGAAAAGGGACATTAGAAAAACTAGGTGTTGGATATGACGTCATGTCAAAAATTAATCCTAAAATCATATTATGTGAAATATCTGGATACGGTAGAACGGGTCCTTACGCAGATAAAGGAGGATTTGATTTAGTCGCTCAAGGAATGAGTGGGTTAATGAGTATTACTGGTGAAAGTAAAGAAAAACCACCAATGAAAGTTGGTGCACCTATAACAGATATTACAGCAGGTTTACTTGCAGCTAGTGGAATTTTAGCAGCATTAGTTCATAGAGAAAAAACTGGTGAAGGACAAAAAGTTGATACATCTTTGTATGAAGCAGGTATTGTTCATACTTACTGGCAATCTGCTATTGCAGGTGCTACTGGAGAGTCACCGGGTCCTTTAGGATCAGCACATCCTTTAACAGCTCCTTATCAAGCATTTAAAACAAAAGATAAATGGATAACAGTAGGTGCTTCAAATCAAAATACTTGGCTTATGTTACTTAAAGCAATTGGTCGTGAAGATTTGCAAGAAAATGAAAAGTTTTCATCTAATTTAAATAGAAAACAAAATTTAAAAGAATTAGTTGATATTCTTAACGAAGAACTAATTAAAAAAACTTCAAACGAATGGTTAAAAATCTTTGATGATAATGGATTACCATGCGGACCTATTAACTCTATAACAGACATGTTTAAAGATCCTCAAACAATTGAAAGAGAAATGGTTATAGAAGTAGATAATAAAAAAGCTGGTAAAAGTAAGGCTATTGGTATGCCAATTAAATTTTCAAAAAGTAAAACAGAAAAATCAAAAGGTGCTCCGAACTTAGGAGAACATACTAAAGAGGTTATGCAAATTTTTGGTTACAAAGATGACCAGATTGAAGATTTTTTTAATAGAAAAGTAATTCTTTAGTTAACAGTTTCAAAAATTTTAAATAATAATTCTGAGACATGCTTACCTTTTTTCTCAGATAAATCAGATATTTGATGTCTACAGCTCGTACCATTTGCAACAATAAAGTCTTTTTCACCACTATTATTGATTGCAGGTATTAAAGAAAGATTAGCCATTTTTTTGGAGACTTCATAAGTCTTACTGTCATATCCGAATGAACCAGCCATACCACAACAACTAGACTCTATCATTTTGTTATTAATATTTAATTCTGATAAAAGATTAGTTAGCCCCTTCATTCTATCTTGTGATTTTTGATGACAGTGCCCATGGATTAATACATTTTGATCGAACTTATTTGCATTAATTTTATTATTATTTCTTATTTGTTCTAAAATAAATTCCTCAAGTAGATAAAATTTATTTTTAATCTGTTCTCTATTTTTCACATTTTTTAAAGTCTGATATTCATCGTTAAATGTTAATAAACAGGATGGTTCAATACCTACAACTGGTAAATCAATATAATTATTTTGGATAACGTAATCATTAAATCTATTTAGCTCCTCAGAGGCTTTGTCTAATTGACCGTAAGAAATATAAGTTCTGCCACAGCAAAGTGGTCTCTTTAATTTATCTTTACCAAAACTTGGTATAACTGCTTGATATCCAAATTTATTTAATACTTTAATTGCATAAACTAAATTTTCATTTTCAAAGTTAATATTAAATGTATCTGCAAACAAAATTACTTTATTTTCTGATACTGTCTGACTGTCGTAAATCTCTCTTAATGCGTTTTGGTTTTGAACTTCAGGCATAGTCCTTGCTGTTGCAAAACCAAACCTTTCAACAATTGTTGAAATTAATGGTAGGTTTTTCACCTTATTGAATATAGGAGCAACAATCTTTAATAACCAAATAAGTCTTGGCATATCTGAGATAACTCTATCTTTAATTCGCATACTAAATTTTTTATAGTAATGAGAAAGAAATTCAGATTTCATCTTAGCCATATCTACCGACATAGGACATTCTCTTTGACAAGCTTTACAGCTGACACATAACTCCATAGTTTCATACATTTCTTTTGATGCAAATGAACCTTCTGGAAGTTGATTAGATAAAGCTAATCTTAAAGTATTTGCTCTACCTCGCACTAAATCTTTTTCTTCTTTAGTTACTCTGTACGATGGACACATCACACCAGAATCTAATTTTCTACAAGCTCCATTGTTATTACACATCTCAACAGCATCAGAGAATTGACCCCAATTAGACCAGTCATAATGTGTATCTATATTTTCTGTTTGATAACCTGATTTGTATCTCATTAAAGATCTATCATTTGATTTAAATGGCCGAACAATTTTTCCAGGATTTAAAAGGTTTTTACTATCGAATGTATCTTTTATTTCTTCAAATGCATTTGTGATTTTTTTACCAAACATCATTTCATGGAATTCTGATCTAACAATTCCATCACCATGCTCACCAGAATGAGAACCTTTATAATCTTTTACCATTTCAAAAGCTTCTTCAGATATAGATCTCATGTTTTGTATATCTTTGTCTGATTTCATATTTAAAACTGGTCTTACATGGAGAGTTCCCACAGATGCATGTGCATAAAACATTCCACTTGTTCCATATTTTTTAAATATTTCTTTTAATCTAGCTGTGTAGTCAGCTAAGTGTTCTAAAGAAACTGCGCAATCTTCAATGAAGGCAACTGGTTTTTTATCACCTTTCATTGACATCAAAATATTTAATCCAGCTTTTCTTATTTCAAAAACCTCTTTCTGTTCCGAAAGATCTGAATAATATGAAAAATCATTTTTTTTGTTTTGGTTTAAAACTAAATATTCTAGATCCTTTATTTTCTTTTCATATACACTTTTCTCGGTATCAATAAATTCTACCATCAAAACAGCTTCAGGATTTCCTTTGATGTATTTTTTTATACCCCCAGCATACATTGGTATTTCTTTTGCTAAATTTAATAAATTTTGGTCCATTAACTCAACACAAGTTGGTTTTAATTTTACAATTTCTTTTGATAATTCCATTGCTTGATGGAAATTATCAAAGTAGCAGACACCCAAAATTTTATTCTTTGGTATTTCTGATAATTTTAATTTTATTTTATTAAATAAAGATAATGTTCCTTCAGAACCAACAAGAAGATTTGATGAGTTGAAGCCTTCAGGATCAATTAAATCAATGTTATATCCTCCAACTCTTCTTTGTGTTGTTGGCCAATTAGCATCAATTTCGCCTCCAACCTGTTGTCTCACATCTATGAATTTATCTATGATTTTATAGAGTCTATCTTGATTGTTCTTTGTAGCTAAATAATTCTTATTTATTTGATCAAAATTAAATATAGAGCCATCATCCAATATTGCTTCAATAGCTAATACGTTATGAACCATGTTGCCATAATATAAAGATCTTGATCCGCAGGAATTGTTAGCTGACATTCCTCCAATGGTTGCTCTGCTGCTTGTTGAAACGTCTACTGGAAACCAAAGACCATGAGGCTTCAAATAAGCATTTAGATGATCTAATACGACACCTGGTTGAACCCATACATATTTTTCTTCAACATTAAGTTCTAAAATTTTGTTCTGATGTTTGCTGTAATCTAATACAACACTCTCTCCAACAGTCTGACCACATTGAGAACTTCCACCACCTCTAGCTAATAGAGGAACAGAATTCTTTTGTGAATATTCCATTAAACTTAAAACATCATTTGTATCTTTTGGAAGAACTACACCAAGAGGTTTAATTTGATAAACAGACGCATCGGTACTGTATCTTCCACGTGAGAATTCATCGAATAAAGTTTTACCGTCAACTTTACTACTTATTTCTTTACCAATTTTTTGTATCTGATCTGAATTAAACCGCATAAAACTTAATTAAAGGTTTATTTATTTTTGTAAACCAGTTTACCGAACTTTTTTAACGCGGCCTCTGAAATCTCTAAACCTAAACCAGGTTTTTCATTTAAATGTATCCATCCTTCACTCATTTTATGTGGATTTTCAAATAATTGTGCCTGTAAAGGATCTCTCTCATCATCAAATGACTCAACAATTCTCCCTGCTGGTGTTGATGCTACTAATGATGCATGAATATAACAATCATGATGTGGAGCTACATCTATATGATTTAATTCACACAATGCAGAAAGTTTTTTTCCATTAGTAAAACCACCAAACATTGTGCAATCAAATTGTAAAATTTGAATTGCTTCTTCTTCAATCATGGACCTACATCCATAAATAGTTATTTCACTTTCACCACCTGACAATGGAATTTTAGTTTGTTTTGACAAAAGTTTTAAAGTCCTTCTATCATCTTCCCATCTAACAGGTTCTTCAATCCATGTAGGATTAAATCTCTCAAATTCTTTTACACCTTCAATTGCAGTTTTTAGATCCCATGCTCTATTAACATCAATCATTAAACCTTTTTGATCTCCAATTTCATCTCTAATGATTTCTAATCTCTTAGCGTCTTCTTTGATACTAAGTCCTCCAACTTTAACTTTAAAACTTTGATGACCAATATTTACTAATTTTTTAATTTCATCTCTTAATTCTTTTTCGTCTTTTTCATCTCTGTAGTAAGCACATGTAACATAAACAGGAATTTTATTTCTGTATCCTCCAAACAATTTATACAAAGGGATGTTTGAAGCTTTTCCTATCAAATCCCAACAAGCAATATCTAAAGCGGCTGAAATTCTAATTAATGCTTCTCTGCTCCAACTTTTTTCGCTACTGACTCGAGTATCAGTTAATTTGAAAATTTTTTCATAAATTTTTTCTGGGCAAAATGGATCTTCTCCAATTATTAAATTTTGTAAGCCATTTGAAAATGGTTTGATGATAGGAGCAATATCAGTATAGCTTGTTGCTAAACCAAAGCCTGAATGACCATCTTTAGTTTTAATTTTAATTAAAAGTTCATTAGCTGTTGGTACAATAAAGTGACTAACCCAATGTGGATTTACTTCATCTGGATTATTAAGAACATAAACTTCTAAGCTATCAATTAAATTACTACTATTTGTCATACATTATAAATTTGCTTATATAATTTCTTTAGCATATACAGCGGTATGGCAATTTCAAATAATATAAGACCTGGTCGACATTTTTTACAAATTCCAGGACCAACAAACGTTCCAGATAGAGTTTTAAGAGCAATGGATTATCCAACTATAGATCACAGAGGTCCTGACTTTGCTGAATTAGGATTAAGAGTTTTAGACCGAATAAAATTAATTTTTAAAACTTCTGAACCTGTAATAATTTTTCCAGCTTCAGGAACGGGTGCTTGGGAAGCTGCACTTGTAAACACTTTAAGTGCTGGAGATAAAATCTTGATGTTTGAAACTGGACATTTCTCAACTCTTTGGTGGGATATTGCTCAAAAATTTAAAATTGAAGTAGACTTTGTTGAAGGTGATTGGAGAACAGGTGTTGATCCAAACATCGTTGAACAAAAACTAAAAGAAGACAAAGATAAAAAAATTAAAGCAGTTTGTGCTGTACATAATGAAACTTCTACAGGTGTTACAAGTAGAATTGGAGAAATTAGAAAAGCTATGGATAATGCGGAACATCCAGCTTTATTATTTGTTGATACGATATCTTCATTAGGCTCTATTGATTATAGACATGAAGAGTGGAAAGTTGATGTAACTGTTGGTGGTTCTCAAAAAGGATTGCTATTACCACCAGGACTTTCTTTTAATGCAATAAGTTCTAAAGCTTTAGAGGCATATAAAACATCTGAATTACCAAAATCTTACTGGGATTGGGGACCTATGTTAGAAAACAATAAAAAAGGTTACTTTCCTTATACACCAGCCACAAATTTATTTTATGGTTTAGATGAAGCAATCAATATGCTTACAGAAGAAGGTTTAGATAATGTTTTCAAAAGACACAAAAGATTTGCAGAAGCTACAAGAGTTGCTGTCAATTCATGGGGATTAGAAATACTTTGTAAAAATCCAGAAGAATACTCAGACTCATTAACAGCTGTAATGGTTCCAGATGGTCATGATGCCGATTTTTTAAGAAAAACTATTTTAGATCATTACAACATGTCATTAGGAACAGGACTTGCAAAAGTTGCTGGAAAAATTTTTAGAATTGGTCACTTGGGTGATTTTAACGAACTCATGTTAGCTGGAACATTGGCAGGTGTTGAAATGGGTCTAATGAAATCTAAAATACCTTATAAAAAAGGTGGAATACTTAAGGCACTTGAGTATCTTTGTTAATTAATCAAGTTGTGAATTATGCTTGATTTTTGCATCATAGGATCAGGAATTTCTGGATCAACGATCGCAAACTTATTAAATAAAAAATATTCCGTTGCAGTTTATGATAAAGCAAGGGGTTTTGGTGGTAGAAGTTCATTTAAAAAATATAAAGATAAAGTCGGATTTGATCATGGACTTCAATATATCTCTCCAAAATCTAAAAAATTTAAAACATTTACTAATCAACTTATTAAGAAAAAAGTTTTAAAAAAGTGGGGAGGAAACCATTTATTTCTGCATAAAACAGTCAAGGAAATTAAAAATCATTTAAAATTAATTGGAACAAAAGGAAACAACTCTATTAGCAAACATTTATTAAAGAAAATTAAATGCAATTTTGAACATGAACTAATAAATATAAAGAGATTAAATGATTATTGGGAATTAATATTCAAAAATGATGTAAAACAAAAATGTAAAAATCTTATTTTGACCTGCCCATTTCCTCAAAGTAAGAAATTAGGACAAAGATATTTAAATAAATCCTATTTAAATCAAAAAGTTAAAATGGATGCTAATTTAACAGTTATGATTGTCACTAATAAGCTTAAACAATCAAATAGTAGTTATTTTTTTAATGATGATATGCTTGGTTGGGCTGCATACGAAAATAGTAAGAAAAGATTTAAATTTAAGTATGATTTATGGACACTTCAAAGCACATACAAATATGGTAATAAATTCACTAAAGATTATAGAAACAAAAGAAAATACTACACAAATCAACTAGTTAAAAAATTTGAGAAATTAACAAATTTAAAAATTAAAAAAATTCATCACTCAAGAATTCATGGTTGGATGTATTCATCAAATTCAAAGCCACTTAAACAATTATCTTTATGGAATAAGTCTTTAAAATTAGGTTTATGTGGTGATTATTTTGGAGGACCAAGATTAGAAAATGGGTGGCAAAGTGCACACGATTTACATAGTAAAATACGATATGGTAAATAAATGAAAATTATATTTTCGATATTAATTTTACTTTTTTCAACATCAATTAGTTTTTCTAAAAATACTGATATCATCCATGATTTTAAAATGACTTTTGATTGTAAATTAGAAAAAATAATGATCAAAAATAAAGATTTTAATTATCAAACTTTTACTGCAGACAATATTGAGGTAGATAAAAAAAAAGTTTTAAAAGTTGTAGCAGCACAACCAAGTAAGCTTACTATTAATGGTTTATCAGAATTTATAGATACTTATTCAGATATTAGTAAAGATGATGTTAGAATTGCTAAAAACGACACCATTTTATTTAAAAATATAGATAAAGAAAAAAAATACTCGGAATCAGTATTTTTAAATAGATCAACTGGTGAATTAATTCATGAAGTTACAAAAAATATGAATACTAAAGATAATGAAAAATATATTTCTTTCTTTGGTTGTAATAAAAAATGGAAATCCAATAATTAATAATTTCAAAGAGTTGTAAGATCTAATTTTTGATTACCTAATCTCTCATTACCTTTTTCAGTTACAAGATAAGTTTCGCCTAAATTCATGGCTAATTGATTTTCAGAGTCCATCAATATCATGTGCATAAAAAATATATTTCCTGGCTGAATCTCATATGGATTTCCTGTATATAACATTGGCCAATCCATCCAGTTGGGAGAAAAAGTTGCTCCTAATGAGTAACCGCATGCATTCATTCTTGAATTTTTAAAGCCATGATCATCAAAAGTTTTTGCATGAACATCAAAAACTTCTCCAATTTTATTTCCAGGCTTTAATTTCTTTTCACAATTTGTAAGAGCTTCAACGCATGCTTCATGCATTTTATGATGTTTTGGATCAGCTTTTCCTATGGGTATTGTTCTAAACATAGCTGAATGATAGTGCCTATAAGTGCCAGCCCATTCTATGGTCAACTGATCTTGATTATTAAGTATTTGTTTTTCTGCTTGATATCGACAGAGTAGTGCATTCTTTCCAGACCCTATAATAAATTCATTTGCAGGATAATCTCCACCTCCTTCAAATATAACTCTATTCATTTCAGCTAAAATTTTAGACTCACTTACCCCTGCTTTTGTATGCTTCCAAACTTCATCTAAAGCTTTATCAGCTAAATTTGCTGCTTTTTTTACATAACTAATTTCTTCATCAGATTTTATTACTCTTAGTTTTGTTATTAATTCTGACTTATCTTCAATTGAGCAATAATTTTGTAAAACTGTATTAAGTCTTAATGCATTTCTTCCTGTAAGACCGTATGCTTCATATTCAACGCCAATGTTTTTTCCTTTTAAATTTAACTCATCTAAAATTAATTTGAGATCATCAGCAGGATTGGCACCATCTTTATCAACCCAAATTCTTATATCACTGATATTGGACGTGTTTTGAGCTTGCCTTAAATCAGGTGCTCTAGTTAATAATATTACATTTCCCTTTTGATCTAAAACCAATGCTTGGAAAAATACATATCCAAATGTGTCGTAGCCAGTGAGCCAATACATAGACTCCTGTCTAAACATAATAAGAGCATCTACACCCTCATTTTTCATAGAGTTGAGTGTCTTTTCTTTTCTATTTGAGAATTCTTCTTTACTAAAATGAAGACCCATTAACGAATGTTAACACTAACAGAACCGATTTTATCAACTGTTCCTTTGTATAATCCTTTTCCTTTAAATGGAACTACTCCCACAGTTGAGCCTGTGAAAACATAAAAATCTTTATTTAATTTTATCTTTTCTTTTTTAACTTTATTTAAAACAAATCTTAAAGAATTTAATGGGTTAATATAAACAATATTTGTATTACCATTTACTTTTACTCCATTTTTCTTACTAACTAATGATGTTTTTAAATTATTTAAGTTTAATTTTTTAAATTTTGTTTTTCTTCCAACAACAAATTTGATGTTAAATCCAAAATCTCCACAAATGTCTCCTAAATATGTAAATTTTTTATTTCTTTGTCTAAATCCAACTATTTCAAAACAAGGCCCCATAAATTTAATAAATTTAGTGACATTTGATTTTGTGACTATTCCTTTAAAATCAAAGAAAGATTTCTTAATAAAATAATAAACTTCAACCTCTATACCTTTAGTATGTTGGTTTATTTTTACTTTTTGACCGGATTTAACTAATCTTTTTTTAAATACTTTTGCTGTAAAAGGTTCTTTTTCTTTTAATTTTTTTAATGCTTGAATTCCAGTCCCACCAGCTTTTATTCCAATTGTTTCATCTTTAATTTGATCTTCACACAATTTTCTAAGTTTGTTGGCTAAATTAATATTTTTACAATATTTTACTGGGATAGGATTGATGACTGTATTTGTGTTGAAAGCTTTTACAAGTCTTCCAGCGATACGATTAATTTCATTTTTCATAGCCAGAACTTATTGAAGAATGCTCATAGGATCAAGTCTAGTTTGAAACCAATTTATCCTAAAATCTAAATGAGGCCCAGTTGATCTTCCTGTAGATCCAACAGTTCCAATAATTTCTCCTTGTTTAACTTCATCACCAACTTTAACCATTACATTCTCAAGGTGTGAATATATTGTTGAAATTCCGTGTCCGTGATCCATTATTACAGTACCACCTGTATAATAAAGATCATCTTCCGCCATTGTGACTACTCCTGTTCCAGATGATTTTATTTCAGTTCCCTGTTTAGCTGCAATATCAATTCCATAGTGAGGCCATTTTGGTTTACCATTAAGAATTCTTTGGCTACCGTAAACTCCACTAATTATTCCTTTAACTGGCATAATAAATTGTTCAGTAAAGAAAGTTAAATCTGAATTAATGGCTCTTGCTTTTCCAATTCTCCCATTTTCTTCTTTAATTCTATTATAAACAGATTCTGGTGGTGTAACTTTATTTTCAGGCAGACCATCTATTCTTTGAATATTATATTTTCTCTTAAAAACTTTTTTTATAATTTTATTTTTTTTACCATTATTTATTTCAGTAATGGCTACATCGAATTTTCGATCTCTATCTATGCCAAACACGAAATATCCATCCTCAGATACTTTAACTTGTGTCTGATCTACAAATACCTTTGATCCAGCTTCTGCTTTACCTAAAATAAAATGTCCTTGTAAAAATTTACCTTGAAACTCTAAAGCATGAGTGTGTGTAGAAAATATAATTGCTAGAAAAAGCAACAATTTTTTCATTATTTTGCTGTCCAACCCCCATCAATTATAATTGATGTCCCAGTTATCATACTTGATGCATCTGACGCTAAAAAACATACTGCAGTGGCCACATCCGACTCTGTTGCAAATTTACCCATTGGTATGTTGCTTAAAGCAAGTTGTTTAAATTTTTTATTTTTAAAAAATCTTTTAACCATTGGCGTTTCAACAAAAGTTGGAGCAATAGTATTAACTCTTATCTTTTTTGATGCAAGTTCGACACTCATTCCTTTAGTTAATCCTTCAATTCCAAATTTAGTCATGTTGTAAATATTTCTTCCTGACATACCAACATGTCCTAACTGTGAAGAAATATTAATAATTGATCCACCTTTTTTTTTATTTTTTAGCATTTTTAGAACTACTAATTGTGCAACATTAAATGCTGCTTTCATGTTTAAATCTACGAGATAATTCATACTAGATTGTTTTATTTTTTCGAAAGGTTCAGGAATATTTGTTCCAGCATTATTCAATAATATATCAACCTTTTTAATTTTTTTTAATTTAGAATTGAGATCCTCATAGTCCATTATATCACAATTTATTTTAACTAATTTTCCTTTAACTTTTTTTATATCTTTTTGAAGTTTATCAAGATCTTTAGAAGTTCTACTAATACCAATTATAGTTGCGCCTGCTTCAGCAAGAGCTATTGAAGATGCTCTACCAATACCTTTTCCTGCACCAGTAACTAGAGCAACTTTATTTTTTAAATTAATTTTTTTTAAATACATTTATATAAATAGTTTTACGTCTGTATATATTAGCTCTATTGCAACAAATAATATTGCTAATAATCCAACCCATCCTATCCATTTATACTTTTTAATCCAGCCAGATATCAATGTTGCTGCAGTAGCCATTAAAACTATTGATAAAACTAGACCAAATATCAATAACATGTAGTGATCTCTAGCGGCACCCGCTACTCCTAATACATTATCTAAACTCATTGTTACATCTGCAAGAATTACAGTTGTTATTGCTTTCATAAATGATGAGTTGTCTACTTTTTTGATATTTTCTTCAGCGTTACTATTCATTTTAATTACATCCACATAAAGTCTGTAACATATATAAAGTAGTAATATTCCACCTATAAGTCTAAGTCCTGTGATTTGTAATAGATAAGCAGTTATTAGTGTAAATATAATTCTTAAAACTACTGCTGCTCCAATTCCCCAAAAAATAATTTTTTTTCTTTGCTCTGTTGGAAACTGAGAAGCAACCATTCCAATAATAATTGCATTATCTCCTGCTAAAACTAAATCGATAAAAACTATTTGAAAAAATATTACTATTTGTTCGGTCATCTTCTACTATCCTCAATTATCATATCAGCTGCTTTTTCCGCAATCATTATTGTCGGTGCATTTGTATTTCCTGATGTGATATGAGGCATAACAGAGGCATCTACAACCCTTAAATTTTCTAGTCCGTGAGCGACTAATCTATCGTTAACAACAGCATTTTCATCTTTACCCATTCTACATGTGCTCACTGGATGGAATATAGTATTTGCAAATTTTCCAGCTTCTGTTGCTAATTCTTCATTATCAGTAATATTGATTCCCGGTCTAAGCTCTTCAGGTTGGTAATCTTTATAAGCTTTAGACTCCATAACAATTTTTCTTACAATCTTTAAAGCTTTTCCAGCAATTTCACGATCTTCATCAGTTGATAAATAATTCATTTTTATTTTTGGCGAAACTCTGGTGTCTGGAGATTTTAATTCTATAGACCCTCTACTTGTTGGTCTTACATTTGTAATTGTTGGAGTGAACGCTGGAAATTTATGTAAAGCTGATTTTCCTAAAAGATCGGTACTTGCTGGTGAAATATGAAATTGAAGATTTGGAGTTTCTAAATGCTCATCACTCTTAACAAAACCGCAAACATAACTAGCACCAACTGTTAGAGGTCCTTTTCTCAAGAGAAGAAACTTTAAACCAGATAACATTTTTTTAGTAAAGCTGTAGTAAATATCATTTAAAGTTTCTAAATTTTTAATTTTATAAACAGGCCTTAGCATTAAATGATCAGTTAGATTTCTCCCAACTCCTTGATGATCTTTTAATACATTAATATTATATTCTTTTAAAAGTTCTCCTGGACCAATCCCTGATGCTTGTAATATATGAGGCGAGCCTATTGTACCTGCGCTTAATATAATTTCTTTATTAGTTTCAACTGAAAATTCTTTTCCCTCTATCCAATAATTTACTTTTTTTGCTTTTTTATTTTCAAATTCTATATTTTTAATGTGAGCCTTAGTAATAATTTTTAAATTTTTTCTACTCTTAACTGGATTTAAATAACCTACAGCTGTACTGCATCTAAAGCCATTTTTAATTGTGAATGGAAAATATCCCATTCCTTCATTATCACCGTTGTTAAAATCATCAGTTCTTTTATAACCATGTTCTTCAGCAGCTTCTAAAAATAGATCAAGAACTTTAAATGTTGCTCTAATCTTCTCAACTGCAATAGGTCCTCCAGAACCATGAAACTCATTTTCTCCAAATTGAAAATCTTCAGACTTTTTGAAATAGGGTAGAACATCATCCCAAGACCAACCAACATTACCTAATTGCCTCCAATAATTATAATCATTAGATTGACCTCTAATATAAAGCATTCCATTAATAGAGGAGCTTCCACCTAATGTTTTTCCTCTTGGATAAACCATTTGCCTGTTATCACAGTTTGGTTCTTTTTCAGTATTAAAGCACCAGTCAGTATCTGGATTGTGCATTGTTTTAAAATAACCCCCTGGAATATGGATCCAAGGATTGCTATCTTTTCCTCCGGCCTCAAGTAAAAGAACTTTAGTATCAGGATTTGCTGTTAATCTGTTAGCTAAAACACAGCCAGCTGAACCAGCGCCGATAATTATGTAATCAAATTTATCCATATTTTTTATAAATAATCTTTAATGAATATTTAATGATTTTAAACATTTTTCTCATAAAAATGTCGAAATGACACTTGTATCTGGCTTTGATTTTTGAGAGGATCTTTACATTATAAATAAAAAGAGAGGGATATAATGAAAAAAATCGTTTCAGCGTTGTTTGCTGCTTTCTTAGTATTTGGATTTATTTCAAATGCGAATGCTGCAAAAACGTTAAAGTGTCAGACGGTTATTAGCGCTAAAGGTGATGAAGCGGTAATGTTAAAAGACTTTACTGACAACGTAACTAAACTAACAGGTGGATCTCTAAAATTTGAAATTATGCCAGCAGGAACAGTAGTTGGAGTTAAAGAAACTCTTGATGCTGTTGATAAAGGTTTGATTGATTGCGGATTTGCTTGGACACACTATTGGTCTGGAGAACATCCAGCTGCCATGTTATTTGGTTCGCCAGTAGCAGGTGGTGGTGTAGGAATTGATAACATCGCATTCTTATCATGGTTTTTATATGGAGGTGGAGAACAACTATATGACAGACTTTGGGGAGAAATGAAAAGAGACATTAAAGGTTTCATGCTTCAACCAGTTGGTCCAGAAGCTCTAGGATGGTTCCCAAGAAAAATCAAAGATATGGATGATTTCAGAACATTTAAGTTCAGAACTCCTCCAGGAATTCCAGGTCAAACTTATAAAGACATTGGAATAGCTTCAGTTGCAATGGGTGGTGGAGATATTCTTCCAGCATTGGAAGCAGGAACTATTGATGCTGCTGAGTGGTGTTGTCCTCAACCAGATAAAGTGTTTGGTATACATAAAGTATTAAAACACTACTATCTACAAGGTTTGCACCAAGTAGTCGTAAATGCTGACTTTTACTTAAATAAAAGCACTTACGATAAGTTCACTGACCATGAGAAATTTTCAATGAAGATGGCTGCTGATGCATCGTTGATGAGAGCTTTAGCTTACAGAATCAATACTAATGGATTAGCACTTAAAGATCTAACTGAAAATCATGGTGTGATACTTGAAGATACACCAGCTGATTATTTCCCAGCTTATATGGCTGCAGCGAAAGCAACTTTAGAGAAAAATGCAAAAGAAAACGCATTCTTTAAAGAAGTTTACGACTCAATGATAAGCTTTGCTAATACTGCTGTACCATTCTGGTCTGGTGCACAAACATCGAATGCTAAGCTAGGAATGGCTTATGCTAATTCGTTGAAGAAATAAATAAAGTTATTAAGCGGGCTTTTATAAGCCCGCTTTTTTTTTCTAAAATTTATATGTCGGATAATCCAAAGTTAGATATTTCAGATGAAATGATAGCCGAAAGGCGATCAGGATCTGGAAAGATGCCTGATGATATGCCAACTTGGATGGCTAAAACTATAGTTAACATAGACAAATTTAGTAAATTAATAGGAAACATTGTTTGCTGGATTACGATCCCACTAATGCTTGGGATGGTTTATGAAGTTTTAGCAAGAAAATTATTTTTAGCTCCTACAATCTGGGCTTACGATATGAGCAGATTTTTTTACGGAGCATTGTTTATGTTGGGAGCAGGATATGCTCTTTCAAAAGGTGTTCATATTAGAGCAGATTTTTTATATAGAAATTTTAAAGTTAAAACTCAAGGCAGAATAGATTTTTGGCTTTACCTATTATTTTACTTTCCAGGATTAATTGTCTTTTTGTATATGACGACAGGCTTTGTCCAAGAAAGTATAATGAGAAATGAAAGAGGAATGGATACAACATGGATGCCATATATGTGGCCGATAAAATCTTGTCTATGGATTGGAATTGTTTTCCTTCTGATCCAAGGTATTTCAGAACTTTTTAAAAGTTATTATGCTGCCGTCAAAGGTAAATGGCCAGGTAGTTAATGCTTTCACATTTAATAGATCCTGCAATTTTAGGCTTCATCCTTATTGGTGTAATGTTGTTTGCAATATTTATAGGATTTCCAATTTCATTTACCCTTATTTTTTTAGGTTTCGTTTTTGGTTATTTAGGTTTTGGAAAATTAGTTTTTTATTTAATGACACTTCAATTTTCAATGGTGATGACAGAACAAACTCTCGCCGCCGTCCCCTTATTTGTATTTATGGGAATAATGATGGAACAAGCAGGTTTAATGGAGAGATTATTCTCAGCTTTTCAAATGATGTTGGCAAGAGTTAGAGGCTCTTTATATTATGCAGTATTATTTGTTTCAGTAATTTTTGCTGCTGCAACTGGAATAGTGGGTGCATCGGTTACAATTCTTGGAATTATGGCAGCAAAATCAATGAATAGATCAAATTATGATGTAAAATTAGCCGCTGGTACAATCACTGCTGGAGGAACCTTGGGTATTTTAATTCCTCCAAGCATTATGCTCGTAGTTATGGGTCCAATTATGGAAATTCCTGTAACAGATTTATTTGCAGCAGCAATAGTTCCTGGAATATTATTGGCTTGTTTATATGCTGCATACACTACATTTAGATGTATGATGAACCCAAAATTAGGTCCACCCATACCAGAAGAGTTGAGAACAACAGATTTAAAAAAATTATGGCTAGAATTTTTCTTAGGATTAGTGCCACCAGCAGCATTAGTATTTGCTGCATTGGGTAGTATTTTATTTGGATTTGCTACACCAACAGAAGCTGCAGGATGTGGAGCAGGTGGTGCATTATTGCTTTCATTAGCTTACAAAAAATTAACATTAAAAAAATTACAAGATGCACTAGTTAAAACTTTAGAAATTTCTGCATTAATTATGGTTCTAGTAGCTGCTTCTAATTTCTTTGGAGCAGTGTTTGCAAGATTAGGAACTCCAATGGTTTTAACAGATTTCCTTTTATCACTTGAGATGAATAAATATTTAATTTTAGGAATAATCATGATTATGATTTTTCTTTTAGGATGGCCACTAGAGTGGGTACCAATTGTTATGATAGTTGTTCCTATTATTTTACCATTAGTTGAAGCATTGGGATTTAATTTAACTTGGTTTGCAATCCTTGTCGCTGTTAATTTACAAACTGCCTGGCTCTCACCCCCCGTTGCATTATCTGCTTATTTCTTAAAAGGTGTTGTTCCAAGTTGGGACTTAAAAGATATTTATCTTGGAATGATGCAGTTCATGGTATTACAAATAATTGGATTAATTATAATCATAGCTTATCCAAAAATAGTGCTATGGTTGCCAACTCTCTTATATGGACAGCAGTAAATAATTGATTAATATCATATAGGTGAATCAAAGCGAAAAATTTCAATTAAGGAATTGGGAATTAGTTTCAATAAATCCTAATAATAGAGACTGGAGTTGGAAAAATTACTTTAACTTTTGGGCTATAAATATTCAAACAATTGTTGGGTTCTCTTTAATATCAGCATTATATTTATTCTATGATCTAAATTTTTTTGTTGTCTTAACAGGATCATTGCTAGCAGGCTTATTAGTATTCTTTTTTGCTAACATCATTGGAAAAATCTCTCAAAGTAGCGGATTAAGTTTTCCAACAATTCTCAGACTTTCAATGGGTTTTACAGGAGCGAGATATGTAGGGATGATCAGAGGATTAGTTGGCTTATTCATGTTTGGAGTACAGACTTTTTTTATATCAAAGTCTCTAGGTTATATTGCAAGGATAATCATATTTAAAATAGACAATCAACTCTTACAGAATGAAATATTTTTGTTATTCTTTTTTGGTTTGAATTTAATCGATTGGGTTTGTTTATTTTTAACTTTAATATTTCAATACATCCTTTTTACAAAAGGACAGAATTTTCTAAAATCGTTTATTAATTTTTCAGGTCTTTTTGTATACTTAGGTTTATCTGTAATACTTATCATTATTTTATCTGAATATTACAATGAACTTTTAAATGGAATAAAACTTAGTTTAGTTTTTAGTAGTTTTTCAATAAAGTCAAATATTGCTCCAATAATATCAATCACAGGAACTCTATTTGCTTATTTTGCTATTGTTCTTCTTACTTTTGGAGATTTTTCTAGATACTCAATGAATTACAAAGAGATGACCAAAGGAAACTTAAGTATAATATTAAATTTAATATTCTTTTCTTTTTTCTCAGTATTAATCACACTAGGTTCCGATATTATTCTCACTAGCAAAGGTTTAAATGCTTCAAGTCTACTTACTAATCCAAATGATATAGTCGGTAAATTTAATAATAATTTTCTAACTTTCTTTTGTTTGATATTTATTATTATCTCTTCGTTATCAACTAATTTGATAGCAAATTATATTCCTTCACAAAATACATTGATAAATTTTTTCCCTAATTCTTTAACATTAAAAAAAACAGGAATTGTGATATCAATTATTGCATTAATTATTTCAACATTTTGGCTTTCAATTTTTAGCAAAGCTAATGTTTTAATATTTGTTGAAGCTGTTGCGACGACTTTTGGGCCAATTTTTGGTGTATTGGTTTCAGATTATTACTTGTTTAAAAAACAACAAATTAATCATAAAGAGCTTTTTTATCCTAAAGAACATACAGAATATATTTACAGTAACGGTTGGAACTTGAAAGCATTGTATGCTCTTTTAATTGGATCAATATTTTCTTTATCATCTTTGTTAAATGAAAACTTAATACAATATCAATCTTTTGGATGGATTATTGGAGCATTCGCATCTTATTTAGTATATTATTTGTTAAATAATAAATAATAATGAAAGCGCTTGTCTATACTGGTGTTGAGGAAATGGAATTCAGGGAGGAAAGAGAGCCTTCCGAAAAACCTGGAGAAAGTATTCTTAAAGTTCATGCATCAGGTATCTGTGGTTCTGATATGCATGCTTACCACGGAAAAGACGAGAGAAGAATTCCACCGTTAATTTTAGGTCATGAAGTCAGTGGTCAAATTATTAATGGTAAGCTTAAAGATCAAATTTCAGTTCTTAATCCATTAATAACTTGTAGAAATTGCGAATACTGCAAGAGTGGCAGAGAACATTTATGTCCAGATAGAGTTCTTCTAGGAATGAATAGACCTTATGAAAGACAAGGTGCGTTTGCTGAACTTATAACAGTTCCAGATCATAATATTTTTAAAGTTCCTGAAAAACTTGATGTAAAAGAGGCTGCAGTTGCAGAACCAACAGCAGTTTCATATCACGCAGTATTATTAGCAGTAGAAGCATCAAAAAAACCATTAAATGAATGTAGAACGCTTGTTCAGGGTGGTGGAGCAATTGGGCTATTATGTGCATTAATTTTATCCAAGATCCAAGGTAATACAAATTTGACAATTTCTGATCCTAATCAAAAAAGACTAAATGAATGCTCAAAATACGTAGATGCAAAAACAGTGTCACCAGATCATAAAGATATTAAAGAGAGCAGTTTTGATTTAGTTTTTGATACTGTTGGACTTGAAGTTTCACGACAACAGGCAATCAGTGTAGTAAAACCTGGTGGAATAATAGTTCATATCGGATTAACGCAGCCCGCAGGATCTTTTAATTTTAGGAAAGCAACTCTTCAAGAAGTTACTTTTATTGGAACTTATTGTTACACAAACAAAGAATTTGGAGAAACTATTGATATTTTAACTAATAACAAGCTAGGGAAGATAGAGTGGATTGAGTACAGAAATCTTAAAGATGGTTGGGGAGCTTTTAAAGAAATTCATGATGGAACCTGTTCGGCCCCAAAGATAGTGCTTCTGCCTTAAATTCTTGGTTTTTTAATAGGTATTAATACCTTTTTTTCTCCGAATTTTTCAGAATTTTTTGAAATTACAGGCGCAGTGATAATTATAGACCAATAAATCATCAAACCAAAAAGAACTGCTAACTTCATATCTTCTTAATAGAGAACAATAATGATTTATGCATGTTTAAATAATGTCAAAATTTTGAATTTGAAAATTATTTTATCTTTTATATAGAAAGGACATGTTTAGATTTTTATTTAAATTAATTTTAGTTACAGCGTTGTTTCAAACTATCTTGTATGCAGAGGACATAAAAGTATTTGAGTTTACAGAGAAAGAACTATCAGAATTGACAGTTAGAAAAGTAAGAGGGGCAGATAATAAAACTGAATATTCTGTTGGCTCTGATGAAAATGGTAATTACCTTAAAGCTATTGCTGATAATGCTGCTTCTGGCTTAGGTAAGGAGATTAAAATTGATCTAAATAAAACACCTTTCATAAATATTACTTGGAAAATTGAGAAAGACATACCAGGGATAGATGAGACAGCTAAAAAGGGTCATGACTTTGCAGGAAGAGTATTCGTCATTAAAAAAACTGGAGCAACACCTTTATCCAATAGAGCAATAAATTATGTTTTTTCAAGCAATCAAGAAGTTGGAAGCAACTTTCCAAGCCCATATACTAAAAAGTCCATAGATAATGTACTTGCTACTACCAAAACAAATTTAAATGAATGGGTAACTGTCAAAGCAAACGTTAAAGAAGATTTCAAGAAATTCCATAATTTAGATGTTAATGAGCTAGATGGTATAGCGATCATGTCAGATACAGATAATTCAAAGCAAAAATCAATTACTTACTATCAAAATATCTATTTTTCTTCTCAATAAATTTTATTAATATCAATTGATGAAAGTATTTAAGTATAATTTAAAAGTATACTATGAGGATACTGATTTTGGTGGAATAGTTTACCACGCAAATTATTTAAAGTACTTTGAACGAGCAAGATCTGAGCTTATTTATTCAATAGGATATTCAAATAAAAAGTTATTAGATAAATATAATGTTTTAATTGCAGTTAAAACTTGCAATGTAGACTATAAAAAACCAGCAAAATTTGAGGATAAAATTACCGTTTTCACGAAAGTTAAATCTAATACTTTAACTACTATTACAATGTCACAAGTAATTAAAAGAAAATCAGATATTTTATGTGATGCAGAGATTAAATTAGTATCTCTAAATAATTTGGGAAAACCAGTAAAACTTCCAGTAGCACTTATTAACAAATTAAACTAGTTCTTTTACTTTTTTAAATAGTTTAGTCATTTGTTTTTCATTAATTCGTCCGGTATTTACATTTCTTGGACTTGGATGATAACACCCCATTAACAACACGTTGTTAGGTAATTTAAAATATGTTCCATGACCAAATTTTACTTTTTCAGTGTAATCAAAATTTTCTCTATAAAATTTTACACAAGTATCAAAAGCAATTTTCCCTAAAGCTACAATAATTTTTAGATTTTTAAGTATTTCAAATTCAGATTTAAAATAACTAAAGCAATTTTTTAACTCTTCATTTAATGGTTTATCTCCTGGAGGAACGCACTTTAGAGCTGGTGTTATAAAGGTATTTTTTATTTTTAATCCATCATTTATATGATCTGAATTACTTTGATTGGCAATTTTTACATTGTGTAAACATTTATATAAAAAATCTGAGGATTTATCGCCTGTAAATACTCTGCCTGTTCTTGTTCCACCATGAGCAGCTGGTGCTAGACCAACAATCATTATTTTTCCATTTATATCTCCAAAACCTGTAACTGGTTTTCCCCAATAAGTTTGGTCCATATATTGTTTTCTTTTTTCCGTAGATATTTTTTTTCTAAACCTCACAAGTCTAGGGCATTTATTACATTTAATTATTGTTTTTTTTAATTTTTCAAATTTAACGGTCATTAAGTTTAGAGAAGCTTCTTTTTGTGTGTCCATGGACCTTTTTTTGTTTTAGGTAAAAACTTTCTAAGGTCAAAAAGGACTTTTTCAGACAATTTTCTGTAGGTGGTTAGTTTTCCTCCATATATATTCAATAAAGGTAATTTTTTTATAATTTTTAAATCAAAAACATAATCTCTTGTGACTTTTGAAGCTGTATTAAAATCTTCAATTAGAGGTCTTATCCCTGAATAAGTATCTACAATGTCCTTTGTTCTGATTTGTTTTTTTAAGTAATTATTTACTGAACGAATTAAATATGTAATTTCTTTTTTTGATATTCTTTTATTTTCTGGTGATTTAACCTCAACTTCTGTAGTTCCAATTAAAGAAAACTTCCCTTTATAAGGTATCACAAATATTATTCTTTTATCAGTATTTTGAAATGTGAATGCAACATTTTCTTTGTACAATTTTTTTGTAATAATATGACTTCCTTTAACTAATCTTATTTTTTTCTTAGATTTAATTTTTATATTTTTATTTAAGGTTTCGTTTATCCATGGTCCAGATGCATTAATTAAAATTTTTGATTTTACTTTTTCACCTTTTTCAAGACTAATAATCCATTCATTGCCAATAATTTCAGCTTTTTTAACTTTGTTATATTCTAGTATTTTAGCTTTATTTCTTTTTGCATCTTTAGCATTTAGTTTCGTTAATTTTTTATCGTCAATTTGTATGTCAAAATATTGAAAACCAGTTTTGTATTTTTGCTTAAGAATATTTGAAAATTTTTTTGTAAGATCAAACGTTTTTGATTTTGGTATATTGCTTTTGCCACCTAAATTATCATACAAAAATAAACCAATTTTAATTAACCAGGCTGGTCGAATTTTATCTGCATAAGGAATTATAAAAGGAATCGGTTTGGAAATATGTCTGGCAATTTTATAAACTATTTCTCTTTCTTTCAGAGATTCTCTAACTAGTTTGAATTCATAATTTTCTAAATAACGAAGACCACCATGTACTAATTTCGTCGACCAAGATGAGGTTGCTCCTCCAATCTCACCTTTGTCAGCTAAACAAACTGATAAACCTCTACCTGCAGCATCTCTTGCAATACCTGCACCGTTTATACCGCCACCTATTATGAATAAATCAAATATTTTAGACATTTAAATTATGATTTGTTTTAAAATATACAACCTCTTTTAGAAATTTAAAATTTTTAAATGCAATTATTTACAATTTCATAATATCTTAACATTAATAAATTATTAATAAAAAATAAAATAAACTTAACAGAAGGATAGATATGAAAAAAATACTTAGTGTTTTAACAATTCTATTTACTTTCTCTTTTACATCACACAGTTATTCAAAAACAGAAATTCATTGGTGGTACGGAAACAGTGGTTTTCTTGGTGATGTAATTATTGAAATTGCAAATAGATTTAACGCTTCACAAGATCAATATACGGTCATTCCTACAGGAAAAGGAAGTTATGAAGATAACATGGCGGCAACTATTGCTGCATTTAGAGCAGGCGACCAACCACACTATTCACAGGTTTATGATGCTGGTGCTGCAATCATGGTAGCTCAAGTAAAAAATGGTGTTGTTATCGGTTTTGAAGAAATGGCTAAGAAATATGGCATTGATGTAGATGCTGACAACTATATTCCAGGCATTAAAAATTTCTATGCCGACTCTGATGGAAAAATGATTGGTGTACCTTTCAATAGTTCAACTTGTTTGATGTATGCAAACATGGACATTTTGAAAGAGGTTGGAATTGAATCTGTGCCAAAAACTTATGAAGAATTTGAGGCCATGGCTCCAAAAATCAAAGCTGCTGGATACATTCCTTTAGTTCAAAGTCATAGTCCATGGATTTGGACTGAAAATTTCTTTTCTAGACATAATTTATTAATGTTAGATGGAAATAATGGTTACGATGCTGTTCCTACAAAAACTTTATTCGCTGAAACTGATGCATTTGTCTATCATTGGAAGAAAGTTAAAGAATGGTATGATAAAGGTTTATATGGCTATAAAGGAAGAGCGTGGGGAGACAATCAAGCACCATTTATAGCAGGTGAAGCTGCATTTTGGTTTGGTTCTGCTGCATCATTTGGTGGAATGAAAGGTGTTGTTCCAAACTTTACAGTTAATCATATTCCTTACTGGGATTCAGTAACCAAAGGAAAAGAGTATCCAACTTTTATAGGTGGTGCTGCTAACTGGATCTTAAATGGTCATACTGAGGAAGAGTACAAAGGACTTGCTAAATTTATAGAATTTATGGGTTCTCCAGAAATGGATCTGTATTATCACAATATGACTGGTTACTCTGCAGTGACTAAAGGTGGTATAGAGTTAGCTGAAACTATAAATTTCTATAGAGCTTCTCCATATCATAAAGCAGTTGGTGAACAATTAAGCTTAGAAGGTTCAACTATTCCTGGTGGATATAGAGCTGGTAATTGGCCCCAAATTCGTGAAGTAATTTACGAAAATATTGAGCCAATGTTAAACGGCAAAATATCAATCGAAAAAGGATTGCAGAATATGGACAAAGGTGCAGCTAAATTGTTAAAGCAATTTGCTAAAACTTTGTAAGAATAATTAAAACAATAAGGAGGGTATTAATTTACCCTCCTTATTTATTTTTACAAAAGTATGAAAAAAGTCCAATTCAAATCTAGCTATTCACAATATCTTTTCTTAGCTCCGCAGCTAGGTATATTGTTAATTTTTTTATATTGGCCAATCATACAAACCTTTAGAGATGCATTTACAATGCAAGATGCATTTGGATTTGGATCGAAGTTTGTATGGTTTGACAATTTTTTATTTATTTTTGATGATCCAGCTTATTTCATAGCTTTCAAATTTACTATTATTTATAGTTTTGTTATTACGTTAATTACAGGCTCAATTGGATTATTACTTGCCGTTCAGGCTAATAATGTAATGCATGGTAAAAGCACTTACAAAACACTTTTAATTTGGCCTTATGCAATTGCGCCTGCGGTAGTCGGTGTAATGGCAAATTATTTTTTTAGTGAAAGATTTGGTCTTCTTTATCATTTATTTCACGAACTGTGGGGATTTAATTGGTACGAAAGTGTGTTCGACTCTTATATTTACGTAATCATAGCTGGTTCTTGGAAGCAAATCAGTGCTAATTTTATTTTCTTCTTGGCTGGACTTCAAGCTATACAAAAATCTGTAATTGAAGCATCAATGATTGACTGTAAAAATAGTTTTAGAAGATTTTGGACAATTACATTCCCATTATTAATGCCAACTACATTCTTTTTAATAATTATTAATATAACGTATGCTTTCTTTGATACATTTGGAATTATTGATACCACAACAATAGGTGCTCCTTCTGGTGAAACAAGAACTCTAGTTTATAAAGCTTACATGGATGGATTTAGAGGACTGGATTTAGGAAGTGCAGGAGCTCAATCAATAATGATGATGTTGATTGTATTAGTAATTACGATTTTTCAATTTAGATATATCGAAGGGAAAATACATTATAATTAATGACTAGATTTATCACATCAAGTTTTTCACATTTAATTTTACTCATTGGAATACTAATCATGGTAGTTCCTGTATGGATGATTTTTGCTAGCTCTACGCACACGAGTTCAATGATTAATATGAATGGTCTCCAAATGTTTTTAGGAGATAGCTTTTATGAAAATTACTTACGAGTTTTATTATATCAGGGTGGTTTTTTTAAAGAGATAACAGCATTAAAAATGTTTTTTAATAGTTTTATCATGGCTACAGGAGTTGCAATATTATCCGTTGTTACATCTTTAATGGCTGCTTACGCGTTGGTTTATTACAGAATAAAATATGCAACATTATTGTTTTGGATTATATTTATTACAATTTTAGTACCATTAGAGTTAAGAATTTTCCCCACTTATTCAGTAATGGCTGAGCTTAATCTAGTGAATTCTTACTTTGGATTAATAGTTCCTATTTCAGCATCAGCTATAGCAACATTATTCTTTCGCCAATTTTATAAAACCGTTCCAGATGAATTACTTGAATCCGCAAAACTTGATGGAGCAAATACCTGGAGATTTTTTGTTGATTTTTTAATTCCTTTGTCAAAAACAATGATTGTAGCGATGTTAATATTTATGTTTGTTTTTGGCTACAATCAGTATCTATGGCCATTATTGGTAACAACTTCAGAACAATATTGGACAGTGGTTATGGGATTAAAAATGATGTCGGGTTCAATTGTTCATCGTTTTGCTTTCGTGATGATGTCTATGGTGCCACCAATTTTAATTATAATTGTGTTGCAGAAATATTTTATTAAGGGGGTTTTTCAAGATAAATGAAAATTAAACCACTTCAAATAATTGCTCATATTATTTTAATACTAGGAGTCTTGTTAATGGTAGTTCCTATTTGGATATCTTTTGCAAGTTCTTCGCATGACTCTGTAACTATATTAACCGAAGGTATGAAGTTTCATATAGGTGATCAGCTAGCAAGAAACTATAACGAAGTTTTAAATGAAAAAGGTGGTTGGTCAGAAGAAGTGACTGCTGCAAAAATGTTTATTAATAGTTTTATAATGGCATTAGGAATTGCAACACTTAAGGTAGTTATTTCAGCAATGTCAGCATATGCTTTGGTTTATTATAGATTTAAATTAGCTGTACCAATTTTTTGGTTAATCTTTATTACTCTACTTGTTCCTTTGGAGGTAAGGATTTTTCCAAGCTATAAAATTGTATCTGATTTAGGTTTAACAAATTCATATACAGGCCTTATCCTTCCATTAGTTGCTTCAGCTACAGCAACATTTTTCTTCAGACAATTTTATAAAACAATTCCAGATGAACTCTTGGAGTCAGCAAAATTAGACGGAGCAAATGCTTGGAGTTTTTTCATAGATTTCTTGGTTCCATTATCTAAAACCATGATAGCAGCAATGTTTATCTTTATGTTTGTATATGGATACAGCCAATATTTATGGCCACTAATAATGACAACTGCAGAAGAATACTGGACTGTTGTAATGGGAATGAAGATTATTTACACAGAAAGCTATGAAGGAGTTGCTCTGCCAAGAACTGCAGAAAGATTTGCGTATATCATTTTGTCAATGATCCCACCAGTTTTAGTGGTAGTATTTTTACAAAAATGGTTCATAAAAGGATTAATTCAAACGGAGAAATAAATGAGCTTTTTAGATTTAAAAAATGTGACTAAGATTTACCCAAATGGAACTAAGGCTGTTCATGAAACTTCATTAAGTGTTGATGAAGGTGAGTTTATGGTTTTTGTAGGACCTAGTGGATGTGGAAAATCAACTTTATTAAGAATGGTTGCAGGCTTAGAGGATATTACAGAGGGTGATATTAATCTTGATGGAAAATTAATTAATGAGGTAGATCCGTCTGAAAGAGATGTAGCAATGGTGTTTCAGAACTATGCATTATACCCACATATGAATGTTTATAATAACTTGGCTTATGGTCTAAAAAACAGAGGAATTGACAAAGAAACAATCGAGCAAAAAGTAAATGATGCAGCTAAGCTGTTACAAATTTCAGATTATTTACAGAGAAAACCTTCAATGTTATCCGGAGGTCAAAGGCAAAGGGTTGCAATGGGTAGAGCAATTGTTAGAAATCCAAAAATATTCTTATTTGATGAACCTCTTTCAAATTTAGATGCAAAATTAAGAATTCAGATGAGACTTGAAATCAAAAAACTTCAACAGAAAGTTGGAGTAACAAGCATATTTGTTACGCATGATCAAGTAGAGGCCATGACACTTGCTGATAGATTAGCAGTTATTAACAATGGAATTATTGAACAGCTTGGAACTCCTATTGAGATATATGATAATCCAAAATCATTATTTGTTGCTGGTTTTATTGGCTCACCTCAAATGAATTTTTTAGATGGTAATATAAAAAATAAAACATTATCTGCAGAAGGTTTTGAAATTAAAGATATTGATAGTGACTTTGAGGGAGAAGTAAAATTAGGAATAAGACCTGAACATTTAAGTCAAAGTGAAAATAGTTTAATTAATTTAAAAGTAGACTTAGTGGAACAACTTGGTTCGGATAATCTTGTTTATGGTCAATTAAAAGACAAAAAAGACTTTTGTTATAGGTGTCCGGGAAATCTAACTATTGAAAAAGGTGCTGATCTAAGTCTTAATATTGAGAACAATAAATATTATATTTTTGATAAAAGCACTGGCAAAAGAGTTAATTAATTTTGATTTTAAGCAAACCAAATCATATAAAAATTTATGGTCACCGAGGAGCAAGAGGAGATCTTCCCGAAAACACTCTAGAAAGTTTTAAATACTTATTTGAAAACAATATTAATGCATACGAAACAGATATATTAATTTCTAAGGATCTTGTACCAGTTATTGCTCATGATTTTAGATTAGATCCAAGCAGAACAAAAGATAATGAGGGGAATTGGATAGAGGATGAAAATTTAAAAATATTTGATTTAACTTATGCAGAACTTTCAAAGTTTGATGTAGGTTCAGTAAATAAATTATCCAGATACGGAAGAAGATTTATTAATCAAAAAAAATTAGAAAACCAAAGAATACCAAAACTTTCTGAATTATTAGAAATGTCTTCAAAAAATAAATCTGAAAAATTATTAATAAATTTAGAAATTAAATCTACACCAGAGGAAGAAAATTTGACACCAGAACCAGAAGATACAGTAAAATTAATTATGAACGATATAAATGAATCATCTTTAAAAGATAAAATAATCGTTTCATCATTTGATTGGAGAACTTTATCAGTAATTAAAAATCAGTATCCTGAAATTCCAAGAGCTTACTTAACTCAACATTTGACAGGAATTAATATTAATCAAACTATTTACAACAGATCTCCATGGTTGAGTTTTTTGCCTTATTATGAAGATCATGAATTGCCAAAAATTATAAAGTCACAAGGTGGAAAAGCTTGGCATCCATACCGAAAAGATATTACAAAAAAACTTGTCGATATTTCTCATCAAGAAGAATTGCCAGTAAATGTATGGACAGTAAACAAAGAGTACGAAATGTTAAAGATGGTTGAGTACGGTGTAGATGGTATTATGACAGATTATCCATTAAGGTTGAAAGAACTTTGTGAGAAAGAAAATATAAAATGGTTTTAGTTTATCTTAATGGATTTAAATATAGTTAATAACCAAGAGAAATTTTTAGCAGGAAAACTTGAAGGATATACTTTAAAAGGTGCAGAAAATAAATTTGATGATAGAGGAAATCCTTTACCATTTCCAGGCTGCACAATAATTTGCAATATTCCTCTTAATACTAATTTATCTGATCAAATTATTAGTTTTCAAAAAAATATAGAGAATTTTAACCCCAAAAAAACTTACTTCTATTTACCTCCATCCAGTTTTCATATGACATTATTTGATTGTTGTAATTTTAATACAAAAGACACTAATTATTGGCCATCAGATATAGATCCTGATATGGATTATAAAGATATAGCTGTTGAATTAAATAGAAGAATTCAGAACTATATCTTTCCAAAAGAATTCAATCTTAAACTAAAAATGTTTTTTGGAGGATACAGTATTATTTTAGAACCATATTCTGAAAAGGATGAAAAAATATTAAGAAATTGTAGAGATGAACTAAGTAGCTTATTAAAAATTAAATTTGAAAACCATCAAAGATATACTTTTCATATTACTTTGGCATATATCTTAAGAGAGCTTAGTGAGATTGAAATAAGTAATTTAATTGAATTTAATAAAAAACTATTTTTAGACTTTAGTAAAAAATTTCCAAAAATTACTTTTTCAAAACCTGAAATGTGTACTTTTGAGAACATGTTAGAATTTAAAAGTGTTAATCCTTCCAGTCTGTAACAGTTTTTAATTCTAAATATTCTTTAAGCCCCAAACTCAATCAGCTCATAATAGATATGATTATTTGTTATTATTAAAATTTTCATCAAATTTAAAATTGTTTTTTATCGAGCATAAGTAATAATTAGTTTAAATTTTTTTAATAAATCTTTCACTTTTTAGTAAAAATACTTTCATATTTTATAACGATTATCCCGTCATGAAATTATTTTTAATTATTTTTTCACTTATTTTAAGTTCATCAGCTTTAGCAGATAAAATTACCATTTTACATATAAATGATCATCACTCTCATTTGGAACCAAATAAAAGACTTGATTTAAATTTAGATGGTGAAAAGACGAGAGTTGTATCAGGCGGTTTTCCATCTGTCGTAGCAAAATTTAAAGAATTAAAATTAAAAAATGAAAATGTTATCAAGCTTCATGCGGGTGATGCTATTACAGGGACATTATATTACACTCTTTTCAAGGGCAAAGCAGATGCAGAAATGATGAATCAAATTTGTTTTGATGCTTTCGCTATAGGAAATCATGAATTTGATGATGGTGATAAGAGTTTAGTTGAGTTTTTAGATTATCTTCATACTGATAAGTGTAAGACTCCAGTTTTGTCAGCAAACATTAAAGCAAAAATAAACTCACCTTTGTCAAAAAAAATTAAACCTTACACTATAATCAATAAAGGAAATCAAAAAATTGGAGTAATTGGAATTGTGATCTCAAAAAAAACGAGAGAGTCATCAAATCCAGACGACACAACTTTATTTTTAGATGAAATTAATTCAGCACAAGAAAATATAAATAAGCTTAAACAACAAGGAATCAATAAGATAATTCTTTTAACTCATTATGGATATAAAAATGAGATTAACATGGCTAAACTTCTCACAGATGTTGATGTTATAGTTGGAGGTGATTCTCATAGTCTAACTGGAGATTTCGATAATGTAGGACTAAATTCTAATGGGGCCTACCCAACTGTAGTCAAAAATAAAAATGAGGAAGATGTTTGTATAGTTACAGCATGGGAATATTCTCAAATTGTTGGAGAACTTAATATCGAGTTTAATAACGATGGCACCATCAAGTCATGTGATGGAATACCACATATAATGTTAGATGATTCCTTTAAGAGAAAAGATTCAAATGGAAAAAGAGTTGAGATAGATGGTAATTATAGAGAAGCCGTATACAAGGCTATCGAAGTTAATCCAAATATTTCAATCGTAGAGGCTGACGCACAAGCATCAAAAATATTAGAAAAATACAAAAATGAAGTTAAAGAAAAAAGCAGTGAAGTAATTGGCAGAGTAACTGATGATTTATGTCTTGAAAGAATTCCTGGACAAGGAAAGTCAAAACTTTGTGATGTATCAAAGACTGAAAAAAATGGATCCGATATTTCGAATATTGTAGCACACGCCTTCAGAGAAATGTCCAAATTAAGTGATATTGCAATTCAAAATGGTGGTGGAACAAGAATAGATATAAAAGAAGGCAATATTACAATTGGGGACGCGTATACTTTATTACCTTTCAGTAATACTATTGTAGAATTGAAAATGAGTGGAGAAGAAATTAAAAATGTTTTGGAAGACTCAATTGATTATGCTTTAACTCCAGATGGTTCTACAGGAGCCTATCCATATGCTGCTGGATTGAGATGGGATGTTCAAGCAAGCAATAGTAAAGGAAATAGAGTGATAAATTTAGAGTTTAAGGGTAGAACAGACAAGAGTTGGGTAAAGATAAATCCAAGTAAGACTTATACAGTAGCAACAAATAACTATATTGCAGCTGGTAAAGATGGATATAAAACTTTTGGAATTATATCTAAGCAAGGAAGAGTAGTAAATACATATCTCGGCTATGCTCAATCTTTTGTAGATTATGTCAAAAAGATAAAAACTTTATCAAAACTTCCCTTGTCAGAATATTCAACTCAATCTTTCACTAAATAATTTAAATTTCATATCCTTCCAGCTTGTATTAGTTTTTACTTTTAGAAAAAAAAATTTAGGTATAGACTTAAATTGTGAAAAAATTTCTTGTTGCTATTGACCAAGGCACAACATCAACTAGAGCAATTCTCTTTGATTTAGATGGTAATATAAAATTTACATCCCAGTTTGAATTTAATCAATATTTTCCAAAAAATGGATGGGTGGAGCATAATCCAAACGAAATTTGGCTTACAACTCTAAAAGCGTTGAAAAAAGTAATAAAAAAAGCATCACTATTAAGAGGAAAAATATTAAGTATAGGAATAACTAACCAGAGAGAGACAACTATTCTTTGGAATAAGAAAACAGGAAAACCAGTCTACAACGCAATTGTTTGGCAAGATAGAAGAACCCAAGACTATTGTGAAGAGTTAAAGAAAAAAAATTATGAAAAAATTTTTAGAAAAAAAACTGGATTATTTATTGACCCATATTTTTCTGCAACTAAAATTAAATGGATACTAGAAAACGTAAAAAATGTTAAGAAACTTTTAAAATCAAATAATTTATTATTTGGTACTGTTGATACTTTCCTTATTTGGAAACTTACTAATCGGCAACATCATTTAACAGAAGCAACTAATGCTTGTAGGACCATGTTATTTAACATTAATAATAATAAATGGGATAAAGAAATCTTAAAAAAACTTAAAATTTCTGAAAATATTTTGCCAAAAGTTAAAAATTCAGCTGATAATTTTGGTTTAACAAGTAAGAGAATTGTCGGCAGTGAAATACCAATATCAGCAGTTCTAGGAGACCAACAAGCAGCTGCAGTAGGACAGTCATGCTTTGAAAGAGGTTCAGTAAAAAGCACATATGGAACTGGTGCCTTTGTCATAATGAATACTGGTTCAAAAAAAATTTATTCTAAAAATAAATTATTAACAACAATATGTTACAGATTGAATGGAAAAAATACTTATGCTCTTGAAGGATCTATTTTTATTGCAGGTGCAGGTGTACAATGGTTAAGAGATAAATTAAAATTTATTAACAATGCTTTTGATACGGAAACAATTGCTCAATCAAAAAAAAATAATGAGGGTGTATACGTTGTGCCTGCCTTCAGTGGAATGGGAGCACCTTATTGGAGGCCTGATGCAAGAGGGGTAATAACAGGTTTAACAAGAAATAGTGATTGGAAAACCTTAGTTAGAGCAGTATTAGAGTCAGTTGCCTATCAAAGTAATGATTTATTTAATGCAATGAAAAAAGATGGTTTAAAACCAACTAAACTTAAGATTGATGGAGGCATGGTAAAAAACAACTGGTTTTCGCAATTTTTATCTGACATCATAAATATAAATACAGAAAGACCAAAGGTATTAGAAACAACTGGTTTAGGAGTAGCTTTACTAGCTGGATATCAAATTGGATTATTTAAATCATTATATCAAATCAAGAGGAAATGGAAAAAAGATAAAATTTTTAAGCCTAAAATAAACCGAAAAGTTAGGAACGATTTAATAAATGGTTGGAAATTATCAGTTCAGAAAGCTCTATTATAAAAAATACAGATAAAAATTTAATTGTCGTTTATGAAATATATAAATTTTATTCTTTTATTTTTGCTAAGTATTTTTAATTCAAATTATTCACAGGCTAATGATTTAGTAATAAGCGAACTGCAGAAGGGTGGGAAAATTGTATTTATAAGACATTCACTTGCACCAGGAAATGGAGACCCTGACAATATTGATTTAACAAAATGTGATACTCAAAGAAATTTAAATCAAGAGGGCATAGAGCAATCAAAAAAAATTGGAATATTATTTAGTGATAATAATATTCAAATTGATAAAGTGTTATCCAGTGAGTGGTGTAGATGCAAAGATACTGCAAGATTTGCCTTTAATAATTATGAAACCTTCAAAGGTTTAAACTCTTTTTATCAAGAGAAGTTTTATAAATATAAATATGAACAAATTATTAGTTTAAAAAAATATATATCTAACTGGAATAGTGAGAAAAATCTTATTTTAGTAACACATTTTGTAGTTATTTCAGAAATGTTAAATTTTGGCACTTCATCTGGTGAAATTGTAGTTATAGATAAAGATTATAAATTTATAGGAAGTATAGAAACTATGTAGTGATATTTAATGATATGTCTTTCATATTTAAAAATGTAATATCTTTAATTAGAAATGACTAAAAATCAAAATCCAGAGCAAAGAGCTAGAGATAATATAGATAAATTATTAAGAAGCTCAGGTTGGGTAATACAAGAAAAAAATAAAATTAATTTAGAAATTGGTGATGGTCAGGCAGTAAAGGAATATCAAACAGATGTAGGACCAGCTGATTATGTTCTCTTTGTTAATAAAAAAGCAATTGGAATTATTGAGGCAAAGAGAGAAGAAGAAGGACAACGTCTAACTCAACACGAAACTCAAACAGAAAGCTATGCTTCTGCAAATTTAAAATGGTTAAATAACAAAATCCCGCTTCCTTTTTTATATGAGAGCACTGGAATAATTGTAAGATTTACGGACGGAAGAGATCCAAGACCACGTTCAAGAGAAGTTTTTAACTTTCATCAACCCAAAACTTTAGCTGAATGGATAGATCAAGATAAAAGTTTAGCAGGTAGATTAGATAATATGCCTTTACTCAATCCTGATAACAAACCAGCATCTATTTTAAAATTAAGAGATTGCCAAGAATTAGCAATCTCAAATTTGGAGAAATCATTCAAGGAAAGCAAGCCTAGAGCTTTAATACAAATGGCTACTGGTGCAGGTAAAACTTATACAGCTATAACCTCAATGTATAGACTTATAAAATATGGTGAAGCAAAAAGAATTTTATTTTTAGTAGATACAAAAAATTTAGGTGAGCAAGCTGAGCAAGAGATGTTTTCATATAATCCTTTAGATGACAATCGTAAATTTACAGAATTGTATAATGTCCAAAGATTAAAGTCCTCCTATGTGGCAAAAGACTCACAAGTATGCATAAGCACAATTCAAAGATTGTACTCAATTTTAAAAGATAAGGAAATGGATGAAAAAGCTGAAGAAATAAATCCAGCTGAATTAATACAAACTAAGGAACCATTACCAATAGTATACAACAAAAAAATACCTCCAGAATTTTTTGATTTTATATTTATTGATGAGTGTCACAGGTCAATTTATAATTTGTGGCAACAAGTATTAGATTATTTTGATGCTAAATTAATTGGACTAACGGCTACACCAGATAATAGAACTTATGGTTTTTTTAAAAAAAATATAGTCAGTGATTACAGTCATGAAAAAGCAGTTGCAGATGGAGTGAATGTAGGTAATGAGATTTATATTATAGATACAGCTATCACACAACAAGGTGGAAAAATTAAAGCAAAACAACATGTTGAAAAAAGAGAGACGCTTTCAAGAAAAAAAAGATGGGAACAACAAGATGAAGATCAAGAATATTCTTCAAAACAACTTGATAGAGATATAGTTAATCCAGATCAAATCCGAACAATACTAAGAACTTTTAAAGAACAGTTGCCAGAAATATTTCCTGAAAGGAAAGAGGTTCCAAAAACATTAATTTTTGCAAAAACAGACAGTCATGCTGATGATATTATACAAACCGTCAGAGAAGAATTTGGTGAAGGAAATGCATTTTGTAAAAAACTTACCTACAAAGTTGATGAGGATCCAAAATCTATTCTTTCTCAATTTAGAAATAGTTATAATCCAAGAGTTGCAGTAACAGTCGATATGATAGCAACAGGTACTGACGTCAAACCATTAGAATGTTTGCTATTTATGAGAGATATAAAAAGTAAAAATTATTTTGAACAAATGAAGGGCCGTGGAACCCGAACTTTAAATATGGATGATTTAAGAAAAGTTACACCTTCTGCAAAATCTGCAAAAACTCACTACGTAATAGTTGATGCAATTGGTGTTACTAAATCTTTAAAAACAGCAAGCCAACCAATAATAACAAAACCTTCTGTACCACTTAAAGATCTTGGAATGAGCTTAGTTATGGGTTCCAAAGATGAAGATATAGTAAGTTCTTTCGCTGGAAGATTAGCAAGACTGAATAAACAGCTTAATGATGAAGATAAAAAAATAATAAGAGATTTTACAGGTGGTATAGATCTATCTAACATTGTTTCAAAACTATTTGATGCAATTGATCCAGATAATATTGAATCAAAAGCAAAACAGATTGTTGAACCAAATACACAACAGAGCTCAATAAGTGATAATATAAAAAATGCTAAAGAAATTTTAATTGATGAAGCTTCAAAGAAAATAAATGGAGAATTTATAGAATTAATTGACAATATTAGGAAATCAAAAGAACAAATTATAGATCATGAAACACTGGATACTGTTACAGGATTTGGTTGGGATAAAGACATATCTAAAAAAACTCAAAATATAGTTACTGAATTTACTGAATATTTAAATTCCAAAAAAGATGAAATTGATGCACTAGAGATATTTTTTAACCAACCATTTAGACGTAGAGATGTAACTTTTGAAATGATAAATCAAGTTTTTAATAAACTTAAAAAGGACAAGCCTAATTTATCACCTTTATTTATCTGGCAGGCATATAGCAGGCTCGATGATGTTAAAAAGAATAGTCCAACTTCAGAATTAACAGCTCTAGTTTCTTTGATAAGAAGAGTGTGTGGTATTGACGATAAAATAGAGAACTATCATGATGTAGTTAGTAGAAACTTTATGAATTGGATTATGAAACGACATTCTGGAAATACTAAAAAATTTAATGAAGAACAAATGGAATGGTTAAGAATGATAAGAGATCATATTTCTACTTCTTTTAATATTCATAATGATGATTTTAATATAGCTCCTTTTGACAGCAAAGGAGGCCTAGGTAAGTTTTATGAATTATTTGGAGAAAATAATGATAAATTAATTTTAGAATTAAATTCAGAATTAGCAGCATGATTAAAACAAAAAGTTTCCTTCCAGATGACTGGAATATTATTAAACTTGGTAAGTTTGTAATAAATGAGAAAGGAAAGAAACCAAAAAATTTATCTAAATCAAAATCAAAAAAATTTAATATTCCCTATATCGATATACAGTCATTTGAAAAAGGGATTATAAACTCATGGACTGACGGCGAGGGTATTAGAGAATGTTTTGATACAGACTTTTTAATGGTTTGGGATGGTTCAAGGTCAGGATTAGTTGGAAAAGGTATGAACGGTGCATTAGGAAGCACGCTTGTAAGAATTAAATTTCCAAAAGTTAATAATTTGTATGCTTATTACTTTCTTAAATCTAAATATTATGAGATTAATAAAAAAGCTAAAGGCAGTGGAACTCCTCATGTAGACCCAGATTTGCTGTGGAACTATGATTTTCCAATTGCACCTTTAAAAACACAAGAAAGAATAGTTAGTTTTTTAAATGATGAATTTAAAAAGATAACTTTGATTGAAGATAATTTAAATATTACTAAAAAAAAATTAAAATACTTTAGACAATCTTTAATGAATAATGCTTTTTTAGGAAGAATTTCAGACAGTTGGAGAAAAAAGAATAAATGTGGAAATATTGATCAATTACTCTCCAAAATAAAAATAGAATATGAAGAAATATATCTTGAAGAAAAAAAACTCTTAAATAAAAAAGATAAAAAAAAACCTAAAAAATTTGTTCCTTCTGATCCTGAGGCATTGGAACTTCTGCAAAAAAATTTAGATACTATACCAAAACAATGGAAGTGGGTGAGAGTAAAAGATATTTCTATATTAGGTACTGGAGCTACACCATTAAAAAGTGAGACAAAATATTATTTAAATGGAAATATTCCATGGCTTACTAGCGGAGCATTAAATAAAAATTTTATCGAAGATTGTGATGAATATATAACTAAAGAAGCTTATGATAAAACTAATTTGAGATTATACCCTCCAAATACTTTGTTATTAGCAATGTATGGAGAGGGCAAAACAAGAGGCAAATGTTCTGAGCTCAAAATTAAAGCTACTACTAATCAAGCAATTGCAGCAATTGTTATGAATAGGACAGCTAGCAAACTGAAAAAATATCTGAAGCTTTTTTTTCAAAAAAACTATTATTCTTTACGGGAAAAGGCGTCGGGAGGTGTTCAACCAAATTTAAATCTAGATATCATAAAAAATACCCCTGTACCGTTATGTAGTATTGAGGAAGCAAACTTTATTGTTGAGGAGTTAGAAAAAAAAATATCTGTAATTGAAAATATTCACGATTCTCTCGATGAGCAATTAAAAGAAATTGAATATTACAAATTTTCATTATTAAGATCTATATTTTTAGGAAAGGAAATTTATTAGAATTAACTTATGATAAATACCGAAAGCATAATTAACAAAGTATGGAATTTTTGCACTACACTTAGAGATGATGGAGTTAGCTACGGAGATTACCTCGAACAAATAACATATCTTATCTTTTTAAAAATGGTAGATGAGTATAGTAGACCTCCATATAATAGACAGATTAATATATCAAAAGAATTTAGTTGGGCGACCTTAAAGGCAAAAAGAGGTTCAGAACTTGAAGATCACTATATAAAATTGCTCAGAGAATTGGCAAACAAAAAAGGTATGTTAGGTGCAATTTTCTCAAAATCTCAAAACAAAATACAGGATCCTGCAAAATTGCATAAATTGATTATAATGCTTGATGAAATAAGTTGGGTAACATTAGGGTCAGATATCAAAGGCAAAATATACGAAGGTTTATTAGAAAAAAATGCTGAAGATATAAAATCTGGTGCAGGACAATATTTTACACCTCGAGCATTAATTAGAGCAATTGTTGAAACTGTCAGACCAGAAGTCAAAAAAACAATTGCTGATCCCGCATGTGGAACTGGAGGATTTTTTTTATCTTCTTATGATTTTTTAATTGCTAATAATAAAATGGACAAGAGTGAGAAATTATTCCTTAAAAATAAAACATTTTTTGGAAATGAAATTGTTTCAAATACAAGAAGGTTAGCATTAATGAATATGTTTCTTCATAATATTGGATCAATTGACAGCGAAAGCTCTATATCTTCTAAAGATGCTTTAGTTTCTGATGATGGCGAAAGATATGATATTGTATTAGCCAACCCTCCTTTTGGAAAAAAGAGTTCATTAAGTTTTACAAATGACGAAGGTGAAGATGAAAAAGAGGATTTAACTTATAATAGACAAGATTTTTGGTCCATAACTTCTAATAAGCAATTAAATTTTATTCAACATATTAAAACAATACTTAAAAGTGATGGCAGAGCCGCGGTGGTGGTCCCTGATAATGTTTTGTTTGAAGGTGGCGCAGGAGAAGCAATAAGAAAAAAACTTCTTGATACAACAGAATTTCATACAATTTTAAGATTACCAACTGGTATATTTTATAAGCCTGGTGTTAAAGCGAATGTCATATATTTTGATTCTAAAATTTCTAGCAAAGATCCTTGGACAAAAGAAATATGGATTTATGATTATAGAACCAATATTCATCACACATTAAAAAAGAAACCTCTTAAATTTGAAAATTTTAAAGAATTTATAAAATGTTTTAATGCTAGCAATAGATATAATAGGAAAGAAACATGGCATGAGAAAAATAATCCAGAGGGAAGATGGAGAAGATTTTCCTACAATGATGTGATTAAAAGGGAAAAGATAAACCTTGATATAATTTGGTTAAAAGATAAAGAATTAATTGATTTTGAAAATTTACCAGATCCCGATGTTCTTGCCTCTGATATCATTGAAAATATAGAGTCAAACTTGATTAGTTTCAAGGAAATCTTAACAAATTTAAATTCCGCTTCAAAAAATAAAAAAAATTAAAAATAATATGGTTTTAAATCTGAAAATATTATCGCAATTTTTAAATATTTAATTAAAATTATACTACATGAAAGTTGGATTTATAGGTGTTGGATGGATGGGATTTGGTATCGCAAATAACATCCTTAAAAATAATCATGAATTATTTGTAATTGCCAATAAGAACAGAAAGCCAATTGATAGAATAGTTAAAGAGGGTGCAAAAGAAGTTAAATCCTATGATGAACTTTGTAAAAGTGGGTTAGATGCTCTGTTTTTATGCGTAACAAATTCTCCAATTGCACATGAAATTGGAAAAAAAATAGTTTCATTACTGTCTGATAAAACAATTGTCATTGATATTACTACTCATAATCAAAATGGATCTATTGAAATGGAGCAAATATTAAATGCAAATAATATTCCTTATTTAGAGTGCCCTGTAATGGGAGGTCCTGTTCAAGCAGAAGAGGGAATATTGGGGGGAATTGTTGGTGGATCTGAGGAAAATTTAAAAAGATCAGAAGAACTTTTAAAATGTTTTTGTAAAAATTATTATCATTTTGGAGGGATTGGAAATGGTGCGAAAACAAAATTATTAAATAATTTTCTATCTTTAGGAACAGCCACATATGTAATTGAATTAATAAAAGCTGCAAAAAAGTTGAATATTGATTTAGATAAACTTTATAAGGTAGCCCAATTAGGCTCAGGTAATTCTAATGCTTTAAAGAGAATTTTTGATAAAGTTTTAGAGGATGATTACACAGGTTTTAAGTTTACAGCGGCTAATACATTAAAAGATTTAACCTATATAACAGATCTACTAAAAGGTATGGATAATGCGGAGAAATTATCCAATCTATCAAAATCTTTTTACAAAAAAGCAGTTGATGATGGAGATGGTGAACTTTTTATAAGTGAACTAATAAAGAAGAATTAATCTTTTTTTTCTTCTTTATCTTTTTCAGCAAAGAATAAAGCGATCGCAAATAAAGTTGTCCATGCAATTCCTAACAAAGCTTTTGGACTAGTTTCAGCACTCCATATATCTAAAAAGATTGCACCTAAAGCAAGACCAACGAGATAAATAACAATTGCAATATTTGTTTTGCTCATATCAATTAAGCTAATGTTTTACACTATTATTCTAATTGGACAATTATAAACAATCATATATAAAGCACCAATAATTTGGGCGAGTGGCGGAATTGGTAGACGCGTTGGTCTTAGGAACCAATAGTGCAAACTGTGAAGGTTCGAGTCCTTTCTCGCCTACCATAATATATGAAAGTAACAGTAGAAAATAAAAAAGGTTTAGAAAAAAATATAAAAGTTTTTATCGATAAAAAAACTATATCTGGATATCTCGAGGAAAAATATGAAGAGATTAAAAAAGATGTCGTTTTAAAAGGATTTAGACCAGGAAAAGTACCTACAGAAATTTTAAAAAGACAGTTTGGAAAAGCAGTCTATGGAGAAGTAATAGATAAAGTATTAAAAGATACTACAACTAAAGCTCTTGAGGATAATAAAATTAAACCAGCTGGTCAGCCTAAAATTGATTTAAAGTCATTTGGCGAAGGAAAGGATCTTGAATACACAATTTCAGTAACAGAATTACCGAATGTGGAAGTTGGATCATTAAAAGATCTTAAAGTAGACGAATACGTAGTTAAAATTGATCCAAAAGAAACAGATAAAAGAATTGATCAAATAGCAAAAACTCAGAAAAACTTTAAAGATGCTGAAGAAAGTTATGCAGCTAAAGTAGGTGATTTAGTTGTTTTTGATTATAAAGCTACAGTTGATGGAAAAGAT
>CACGOO010000004.1 GCA_902574685.1 uncultured Pelagibacteraceae bacterium
AAAACAGTATTCTGTGAAAAACCTTTAGATTTAAATTTAAAAAAAATTCAAAATTACGAAAAAAAAATAAATAAATTTAATCATAAAATTCAAATTGGATTTAATAGGAGATACGATCCAGGTCACAGTTCTCTAAAAAATAATTTAATAAAAGGTAAGATAGGTAAGCTAGAGAAAATAATTATTACTAGCAGAGATCCGGCTGCTCCATCTATAAATTATTTAAAAGCCTCAGGTGGTATTTTTAAAGATATGATGATCCATGATTTCGATCTAGCAAGATATTATGCAGGTAAAGATGAATTTGTTTCTATATTTGCTACAGGGAGCAATATTTCTAATAAATACTTCGATAAACTTAAAGATTTCGAGCTTGCTACAGCAATTTTGAAAACAAAAAATGGTGTTCAATGTATTATAAGTAATTCGAGACATTGCAGTTTTGGATATGATCAAAGGGTAGAGCTCTTTGGAAGTAAAGGAATGATTATATCTGATAATATCAAAGAAAATGAGATTAGTTTGTATTCTAATAAAAGTACGAATGCACGTTCAAGCTTTAAACATTTTTTTATAGAAAGATACGATCAGGCATATAAAGAACAATTAAATGATCTTGCCAAATTATTCAGATCAAATTTGAGACCTAAAAGTGGTTTTATTGATGGAAAGATTTCAATACAAATTGCTGAGAGTGCTATCCGGTCATTAAAATCGAAAAAGTTTGAAAAAATAAAATATTAAAAATCAACTTTGGGTTGAATACAACCTGCTTCTTTACAATCTAAATAAATTTATGTTAGCTTTAAAGTTTAAAAGTTAACTTTTATTTAAGAGAGGAAATTAAAAATGAAAACAATAAAGAACTTTATATTAGCTCTTGCTGCATGGGCAATGATGTCTGTATCAGCATTAGCAACTGATATAATTGTTGTTTCACATGGACAAGCTAATGACCCTTTTTGGTCGGTGGCTAAAAATGGAGTTGATGCTGCTTGTAAAGATATGGGAGTATCTTGCAAATACACTGCGCCTGGAACTTTTGACATGGTTGAAATGGCAAAACTAATTGATAACGCTGTATCACAAAAACCAAAAGGTATTGTAATTACTTTGCCTGATGCAGCTGCATTAGGAAAATCTGTTAAAGCAGCAATAGCTGCTGGTATACCAGTAGTTTCTATGAACTCTGGTTCGGATGACTATGCATCATTAGGAATTAGTGCACACGTAGGTCAAACTGAATTTGAAGCTGGCGTTGGTGGTGGACAAAAAATGAAAGCTGCTGGAGGAAAAAAAGCTTTATGCGTTAACCACGAAGTTGGAAACGTAGCGCTTGATAGAAGATGTGCGGGTTTCAAAAAAGGTTTTGGTGGATCTGTTGATATTCTTGGAACATCAAATGACCCAACTGAAATTCAAAAAGCTGTTGCTGCAAAATTAGGTGGTGGATATGACACTATTCTAACTTTAGGAGCTGGTTTATCTGGTGAAGCAGCACTAAAAGCTTTAGAAGCTGCTGGTAAAGTTGGAAATGTTAAATTAGGAACATTTGATATGTCACCTAATATGTTAAAAGCTGCTGCTGCAGGTAAAGTAGAGTTTTTAATTGACCAACAACAATATCTACAAGGTTATTTGCCTATAGCTATTTTTGCTCAGTACATGAGATGGGGAACAATGCCTGCGGGTGTAGTTATGACTGGACCTGGATTTGTTACTCCTGATAATGCTGCTAAAGTAATTAAATGGGCAGCTCAAGGTTATAGATAAAATCTATATTTAAGGCCTGACTAAAATTTTTGGTCAGGCCTTTTTTCAAAATTTAAATGTCATTAAAATCAAAAAGTATTTCATCAAAAAGTAGTCTTAATGAAGACGAACGTCTAAAAAAAATATCACCACTAAGAGTTTTATTGAATAGGCCTGAGCTAGGTGCATTAGGTGGCTCAATACTTGTATTTATATTTTTTGGAATTGTAGCTGGCGATACTGGTATGTTTGGCGCCTATGGAATGCTTAATTTCCTCGATGTTTCAGCTAATTTGGGAATTATAGCAATAGCAGCAGCGATGTTAATGATTGGTGGTGAATTTGATTTGTCAATTGGATCAATGATTGGATTTGCTGGAATTTGTATCGCAATTCCTGCAATTTATTGGGGTTGGCCATTATGGATGAGTATAGTTTTTGCTTTCGCTATGGCAGTATTAGTTGGATACTTTAATGGGATAATGGTTGTCAAAACTGGTTTGCCATCTTTTATTGTAACACTTGCAATGCTTTTTATTTTAAGAGGTTTGACATTAGCAATAACAAGATTGATTACTGGTAGAACTCAAGTTCCAGGACTAAGAGTATTAATTGAAGATGATCCATTAGCATGGTTATTTGCTACAGATACTTTTAAATGGCTTTTTACTTGGTTGGGATCATTAAAATTGATTGAACTAAGAACTGATGGAACTCCTCTTGCAACTGGAATACCTCCATCAGTCATTTGGTTTATTGCATTAACATTGTTTGCAACATGGATATTGATGAAAACAAGATACGGTAATTGGATCTTTGCATCTGGAGGCGATAAGGTTGGAGCAACAAATGTGGGTGTGCCTGTTGGAAGGGTAAAAATAAGTCTATTTATCGGGACGGCAGTCGCTTCTACTATTTTTGCTTGTATTCAAGTATTAGATGCAGGTTCTGCAGATACTATGAGAGGTACTTTAAAAGAACTAGAGGCTATTGCAGCTGCTGTTGTTGGTGGTTGTCTCTTAACAGGTGGATATGGATCTGCAATAGGTGCTGCTTTTGGTGCAATTATATTTGGGACTGTATCTATGGGAATATTTTATACAGATGTTGACACTGATTGGTTTAAAGTTTTCTTAGGAGCAATGATGTTGATAGCTGTAGTATTTAATAACTATATCAGAAAGAAAGTGACTGAGAGTAAATAATGTCTGACTATCTCGTTCAATTTAATAATATTAGTAAGTTTTTTGGGAAGGTAATAGCGCTTAAAGATGTCACTATGAGATTAAAAAAAGGTGAGATCATGTGCTTACTTGGAGATAATGGAGCAGGAAAGTCGACATTAATTAAAACTTTAGCAGGTGTTCATAAACCAGATGAAGGAGAAATTATATTTGAAGATAATAAAATTGTTTTTGACTCACCAAAAGATGCTTTAGATATTGGTATAGGAACAGTTTATCAAGATCTAGCATTGGTTCCTTTAATGAGTGTTACTAGAAATTTTTTTATGGGAAGAGAGCCTCAAAAAGGTATTCCTTTCCTTAAAACTTTTGATGTGGAGAAAGCAAATAAGATAGCAGCAGATAGAATGGGACAGATAGGTATCGATGTTAGAGATCCATCTCAGGCAGTTGGAACTATGTCTGGTGGTGAAAGACAATGCCTAGCAATATCACGGGCTATATATTTTGGAGCAAAAGTTTTAGTTTTAGATGAACCAACTTCTGCTTTAGGAGTTCATCAAGCATCAATGGTATTAAAATATATTGTAAAGGCTGCATCTGAGGGATTGGCTGTAATTTTAATTACCCATAATGTACATCATGCTTACCCTGTTGGTAATAGTTTCACTGTACTTAACCGAGGAAAAAGCATGGGAACGTTCCAAAAAAAAGATATTTCTAGAGAAAAGCTTCTTAGTATGATGGCTGGTGGTGAAGAATTGGACAAACTTGAAGTCGAACTTCAAGAAATGGATAGAATTCACAATAAAAATTAGATATTACGCCATATATCTTTACCATGACAAAATCATTTCCTTTGCTCTTTATATTATTATGGTCGTCGGCATTCATATCTGGAAAAGAAATTGTTCAAAACGCTTCTCCATTTGCAGCTTTAGCATTTAGATTTGGGATTGTAACAATTGGTTTTCTCGTATTTGCTTATTTCAGTAATGATAAAATTTTTGGAAAATTAAAAAATATTATTGAAAGTCTTTCTACAGGTATTTTATTTCATGGGATTTATCTTGGTGGATGTTGGTATGCATTTTCAATTGGGATGCCAGCTGCGATTGTAGCTTTAATAGTTACACTTCAACCTATTTTAACAAATATTTTATCTGGTCCAATTTTTGGAGAAAAAATATCTTGGAAACAGTGGGTAGGTATCAGTTTAGGTTTTATTGGTTCTGTCACTGTCCTAGGTATTGATTTTGGAAAAGAAATTCCTCCTTTAGGATTGTTAGCTACAGTCTTAGCTTTATTTGCAATAACGGCTGGAACATTGTGGCAAAAAAAATTGAGTGGAAATTTAGCTTTGTCAGTTAATAATGCATATCAAGCAATTGGTGGTTGCCTTTTTAATCTATTGTTAATGTTTATATTTGAAAATGCTTACATAAATTTTACAACTAGTTTTATATTAGGTATGTCTCACCAAATTATATTAGTTTCATTTGGAGCTTTTACTATTCTTATGTTTTTAATCAAAAGGGGTACTGTGGGCAAAACTACTACTTTATTTTTTTTAGTACCTCCTACTTCAGCAGTGATGGCATGGATATTTTTAAATGAACAATTAACATTTACTGACATAATTGGTTTTTTAATAACAACAGTTGGAGTATTTATAGCCACAAGGGATAAAAAAAATGGATAACAATTTTTTTAAAAAAATAAGAATATTAGACGGTGGCATGGGTCAATTATTACTTGAAAAAGGAATGATATCTATGGGGACCTTGTGGTCTGCAAGCGCTTTATTAGATGAAAAATATCATCAATTGTTGGTTGATACTCATTTATCATACATCAATGCAGGCTCGGATGTTATTGTTACAAACACTTTTAGTTGTAGAAAATTTAGATTAATAGAAAATAATGTTGGTAATCAATTCAAAAGATTAAACGAAATTGCATGTAAACTTGCAATCAAAGCTAAAGATTTATCAAAGAAAAATGTATTAGTAGCTGGATCAATTCCTAGCCAAAGAGACACTTATATGACTGATGATCGCGATATCAAATTAATAGAGGAAGATATGTTTGAACAAGCTGATATTTTAAGTGAATTTACTGATTTTTTATACTTAGATGTTATTAGCAGCACTAATGAAGTTAAAGCCGCTCTTAATATATCTAAAAAATTAAACAAAAAAGTTTTAATTGGAATACATTTAAAAAAAAATGGTGACCTACCTTCAGAAGAAAAAATTGAGCAATTAATTGAAATTATTAAACATGAAAATATACTTGGTGTAGTTTGTGCGTGTGTTTCTCCAGAAATATCATTATCTGTATTAGATAAATTTTTAAATTGTAAAGTTCCATTTGGATTTAAAATAAATTTGTGGGGAGTTGATGAACCAGGCCCCATACAGACATTTAATACGGCAAAACCTGATGAAATTGGAATAAATCCTAATCAATCTTTAGGAAAAAGAGATAATTTTGATGCAAATGAATTTTATAATCTATCAAAAAAATTCATAGAAGGTGGGGCAACAATATTAGGTGGATGTTGTGAGACAAAACCTGAGCATATTAGCTCTATATCTTCATTTAAATAATAATTTTTGTATCTGCTTTTCTAACAAAATAAATTCCTACAACTACAGCCAATAAAGATATTAATACCTTATAAGTTATTAATTCACTTAAAAATATATAGCCTAAAATAATACCAAAGATTGGAATTAAGTACGAGACCTGAGATTGAAAAATTAAACCATTCTTTTTCAAAATTTTAAACCTTAAAAGCCATGCAACTCCTGTTGGTACTATACCAAGATAAATTACTGACATAGTTGAATTTAATGATGGAGTATTTTCCCATGGAGTTTCTAACAAACACATCAAAGGAAATAAAATCAGAGTTGCCCAAATTAATATTGATCCAGTAACGTTTTCATTTTTTTTCTTGCTAATTTTAAGTGTTAAAACTCCACCTATTACATAACATGTTGATCCTACTAAAATTAGCACTGCTGAAAGAAAATTATTTTCATCTATTAAAATATTATCAGAAAATAAATAAACAATTCCTGCAAATCCAATTAATATCCCAACAGTTTTTGCAAAATTAAATTTTTCATTTTTTGTATAAAAGTGACCTAATATGGTAGAACTCAAAGGAGTAGTAGACATTAAAATTGCTGCCAAATTACTTTGCACAGACTTTACCCCGTAAGCAATTAAAAAGAATGGTATAACTAAATTGATTAGTCCTATTAACATGAACCAATGCCAATCTTTTGAAAATGCTTCAATTACTATTTTTTTATAAAAACATAAAATTAATACTGGTATAGATCCAAAAAATACTCTCAAAAAAGCAATTGTCATTGGACCGAAAGATTCTGTTGCAATTTTTATATTAAAAAAAGCAGATGCCCAAATTATTGATAGTAATGTTAATAAAATATAATCTGTTAAATTAGCTTGTTTCATTCTGTAATATCTTTCACATCACCTTTTGTAATTTGAATTAATTTTTCATAATTGATCTTAAAAATTACATTAGGATGACCAGCTGCAGCAAATATATCTTTATATCTGCTTAAAGAATTATCTATAAATATTTGAATTTTATTTATATGACCTACAGGAGATACACCTCCAATTGTATATCCTGTTTGAGACTTAACCTCATCAGCTGAAGCCATTCTTACATTTTTTTTTTCAGAAATTTTTTTTAGTTTATTTAACGAACATCTTTTGTCACCAGAAACTAAACAAAGTAAAAAATCATTTTCTATCTTAATAAGTAGACTTTTAACAATTGCTCCTACTTCACAATTTAATGAATTTGCTGCATCCAAAGCTGTTTTTGCTGAATTTTCTAATTCTACAACTGATAAATTTTCATCAAATTCTTTAAGACACTTCTCTGCTCTTTTAACTGGTTCTTTATTCAATAAAGTCATATTCAACTTATGATTGATAAAAAAGCGCTGAAATTATTGGCGTAATTATATGTTTAAATTGCATAGGTGATATCCTCATTATATGTATTCTTTATTATAACAATATTGGTAATTAACCCAGATATTTAATTCTACAGGAGATTATATGAGCGCAAGCAAAGTTCTAAAAATAATGAAAGACAAGCAAATTGAGTTTGTCGATTTAAGATTTACAGACCCAAGAGGTAAGTTACAGCACTTGACTATGGATGCATCGGTAGTCGATGGGGACATGTTAACCGATGGTGTATTTTTTGATGGATCATCTATTGCTGGATGGAAAGCGATAAATGAATCTGACATGATATTAAAACCAGATTTAAACAGACAAATCGTTGATCCATTTACATCTCATAATACTCTTGTTTTATTTTGTGACATATTAGATGCAATTAAAAGAAATCCTTATGAGAGAGATCCAAGAGGGATAGCGAAAAAAGCTGAAGCTTATTTAAAGAAGACTGGCATAGGTGATAAAGCTTACTTTGGTCCAGAGCCAGAATTTTTTGTTTTTGATGATGTAAAAATAAAAAACGATATGAACGAAACGAGTTTTTCGATAGATAGTACAGAAGGACCATATAATTCTGGAAAAAGTTATGAAAATGGAAATATGGGTCATAGACCCGGAGTTAAGGGTGGATATTTTCCAGTACCTCCAGTAGATAGTGCTCAGGATATAAGAGGTGAATACCTAAAAGGTTTAAGAGACGTAGGTATCACAGTAGAAAAACATCACCATGAAGTTGCTCCAAGTCAGCACGAACTTGGAATGCTTTTTGGTACGTTAGTTGATCAAGCAGATAATGTTCAATTATACAAATATGTAGTTCAAATGGTTTCACATTCATTTGGTAAAACTGCTACGTTTATGCCTAAACCTGTAAAAGGTGATAATGGATCAGGAATGCACGTTCACCAATCAGTTTGGAAAGGAAAAACTCCAGTTTTTTCTGGAAATAAATATTCAGGTTTGTCACAAACTGCGCTTTATTATATTGGTGGAATACTTAAACATGCTAAGGCGATTAATGCGTTTTCAAATGCTACAACAAATAGTTATAAAAGATTAATTCCAGGTTTTGAAGCTCCAGTATTGCTTGCTTATTCTGCAAGAAACAGGTCAGCATCTTGTCGAATTCCGATAACGTTAAGCAAAAAAGGAGCAAGATGTGAAATTAGATTCCCAGATGCATCTGGTAATCCATATTTAACATTTGCATCTATGTTAATGGCAGGAATTGACGGTATCAAAAATAAAATTGATCCAGGCAAATCCTTTGATAAAGATCTTTACGCTTTATCAGAGAAGGAAGTTAAAAAAGTTCCAACTGTTTGCGGATCATTAAGAGAAGCAATGGAAAGTTTAGATAAGGATAGAAAGTTTTTAACTCAAGGTGGAGTATTTACTGACGATCAAATTGATGCTTATATTGCTCTTAAATTTGAGGAGATACACAACTTTGAACATACACCTCATCCTATTGAGTTTGATATGTACTATAGTTGTTAAATAGCTTTTTATTTTTTAGCTATTTTATTTTTTCCTAAACCTTTTTTAACCACGTAGTTGAGGGTGCCATGTGCGCCCGCTTCTACTGGTTTAATTAAACTTCTGAATAAAGATTTTCTTTTTTGAGTTTTAACTTCAGAGTTAATTAGGTTTTTATGCTCAAAAGTATTCATATCAATCATTCTATCATAGATATGCAATAAACGCAACTCTGATATGCGTGTATTAAATACTATATTTTAAAGGACTCTCCACATCCACATCTCTCCGTTTCATTTGGGTTGTTGAATACAAATTGTGAAGAAAATTTTTCTTTTTTAAAATCCATTTCTGTTCCAAGTAAATACATTACCGCTGCGGAGTCTATGAAGACTTTCACGCCCTTATCCTCTACTACTTCGTCATTTGGATTTGCTTCTTTTGTATACTCCATAATATAAGACATCCCTGCGCACCCACCTGACTTAACTCCAACTCTAACTCCTAAAGAGTCTTTTTCAGCGTTAGACATAATTTCTTTTATTCTTTGAGCTGCGTTATCGCTTAATGTTATAATTTGTTTTGTCATAAATTTAGTTCAAGTTTTGCAGCTTCAGACATCATTGATTTGTCCCATGGTGGCTCCCAGACTAAATCAAGATCTACTTTTGAAACTTCTTTAATTTCTAATATACTGTCTTTAACTTCTTTAGGCAAACTTTCAGCTACTGGACAATTTGGTGTGGTTAAAGTCATTTTAACCTTAACTTCAGAATTATTAACGATAATATCGTATATCAATCCTAATTCATATATATTAACAGGTATCTCTGGATCGTAAATTTTTTTTATTTCAGCAATTACTTTTTCTTTAAGATCCATTTTCATTCCTCAGTTTTTACAATCTGATCTGAATTATCTAATGCTGATGTAAGAGTATGCCAAGATAAAGTTGCACACTTTACTCTCATAGGATACTGCTTAACACCCGATAAACTCATTAATTTAGTTTTTTCGTCATCTTTTAAAATATTAGTTTCTAAAGAATCTTTTTCTTTTATCATTCCTAGAAAATCAGTTACAATTTCTTTTACTTCTTTTTCTTCTTTGCCTCTAACCATATCAGTCATAATCGATGCCGATGCCATTGAAATAGCGCAGCCATGACCTTCAAATGCAATATCTTCAACTTTTTTATTTTCATTTAATCTGAGATAGACATGAACATTATCACCACATAAAGGATTATTTCCCTTTGCATCTTTATTATAATTATCAAACTTTCCTAAATTCCTTGGATTTTTTCCATGGTCTAATATTATTTCCTGATATAAATCTTTTAAGTCCATTATAAGTTAAAAATTTTTTTACATTTGTTTATTGATTCATCAAGCTTATCAATATCATCTTTCGTATTATAAACTCCAAATGAAGCTCTTGCAGTTGCAGGTAAATTTAATTTATCATGTAATATTTGACAGCAGTGATGACCTGCTCTAATAGCTACTCCATCTTCATCAAGAATTGTTGCAATATCATGTGGATGAACACCTTCGATAGTAAATGATATAACCCCACCCTTTTCTTTTGGATTTCCTATAATATTAACTGAATTATTTTTTCTTAACTTTTCTAGTCCGTAGTCTAATAATTCTTTTTCATGTTTTTCGATATTTTGAATACCAATTTTTTCCATAAATTTTATGGATTCATTAAAAGCTATAACTTGAGCTGTAGCCATTGTTCCAGCCTCATATTTATTAGGTAATTCACCATAAGTAATACCTTCTTTTTTAACCTCATTTATCATTCCTCCTCCACCTTGATATGGGGGCAAATCTTCAAGCCATTTTTTTTTCGCATATAGAATACCTATTCCAGTTGGTCCGTACATTTTATGTCCAGATATTGCATAAAAATCACAATCAATATCCTGCATATCTAATTTTAAGTGAGGTGCGCCTTGGCAACCATCAATTAGAACCGGTATATTTTTCGAATGAGCCAATTGTACAATTTCTTTGATAGGTAATATTGCGCCTGTTACATTCGATAAATGACTTACACTAATTATCTTTGTTTTGTTTGTAATTTTTTTTTCTATAGCTTCTAATGTCACTTCGCCATTATCATTAATTTCAGCAAATTCTATTTTTATATTTTTTGCTTTTCTAAGAAAATGCCAAGGAACATAATTTGAATGATGCTCGAGTTCAGTCAACAATACTTCATCTCCTTCAGATAAATATTTTTGACCAAAAGTGTTAGCGACTAAATTAATTGCTTCTGTAGCACCTTTGGTAAATACGATTTCATCTTTATCTTTAGCATTAATATATTTTTGAACTGAAACTCTTGTTTGTTCATATAAATTAGTAGCAGCAACCGCCAAATAATGAACACTTCTACCTACATTAGAAAACTCTTTTGTATAAAAATCATAAATTCTATCTACAACAACTCTTGGTTTTTGAGATGAATTAGCACTATCTAAATATACTAAATCATTATTCTGAATTTTATCGTCAAAAATTGGAAATTCTCTTTTTATATCATCTATATTCATTAATTTAATCCAATCATATTTTTTAATAATTTTTTAATTTCTTCATCTGTAATTTTTTCAACAACATCTAAAAGGAAACCGTTAATTAATAATTCTTTTGCAGTTTTTTTGTCTAATCCTCTAGACATTAAATAAAAAATAGAATCTTCATCTAAACTACCTGATGCAGAACCATGTGAACATTTAACATCATCAGCATAAATTTCTAGTTCAGGCTTTGCATTAAATTCTGCTTGTTCATTTAAAAGCACCGCTTTACTTAATTGATAACCATCAGTTTTTTGAGCTTTAGAATCCACATATATTTTTCCTTGGTAGACAGACTTTGAACTGTCATCAATTACACTTTTTATTAACTGATAACTTTTCGTGTTTTCATACAAATGGTTAGTATTAGTTCTTATTTCGTGGTGTTTATTTTTAGACAATAAGTGTATTCCATTAATAAATGCCGACGAATATTGACCTTCAAGATTACAGCTGACTTCATTTTTTTTATAATCTGAACCAGATGAAAATATAAATGTTTCAGAAATACTATTTTCTTTTTGATTAATACTAGAATAATCATACTTAATATTTGTATTACTTTTTTTATCTATTTTGTAATTCTTAAGAATTGCATTTTTACCAAGATTAAAATTAAATAAATTGTTAATGAAATTCTTTTCTGAATTATCGTCAGAAAGATTAATAATTTTTATTGAACTGTTCTCTTCTAGCTCAAACTTTAGTTGAAAATTAATATTAGTGTTGCTCACTTTCTCATTTGTTATTTGATATATAATTAAAGGCTTTTTGAATGAATAATTTTTTTTAACTAAAATATTATGTATTTTATTAGAAAAAGAATTATTTAGACTTAAAAGAGAATTATCATCATTTGGGTTTTGGTTAAAATTTTCTAAAGTCGTTAAATTAATTTTATTGCTTTCTTCATATTCAAAACTCAATCGCTCAACTTTACCGTTAACAATAACAATTTTATTATGTTCAATTTCCTTTATAAAAATTTCGTCGTTAATTTCATTTTTAATGTTGTAATCATTATAAAATGTTAGTTCACCAATATTTTTTTGAATTATCTGTTTTATATCTGAAAATTTCCAGTTTTCTAATTTTCTGCTAGGAAATCCATTTTTCAAAAAATTATCTAGAGCTTCTTTTTTTAATTTAATCTCTTGGTTTGAGAAATTAGACATGCTTATAAATTTATCAAAATCTGTTTTTAATTTTTGTTCCATTTAATTGAAATTTTCATATCCTTTTTTTTCTAACTCTAAAGCTAATTCTGCACCACCTGATTTAATAATTTTTCCACCCATAAGTACATGCACAAAGTCAGGTTTTATATAATCAAGTAGTCTTTGATAGTGAGTAATTATTAAAAATGAATTATTTTTTTTTCTTAATGCATTAACTCCATCTGCAACTATTTTAAGAGCATCAATATCTAATCCAGAGTCTGTTTCATCTAGTATAGATAATTTTGGATCTAAAATTGACATTTGTAAAATTTCGTTTTTCTTTTTTTCACCTCCAGAGAAACCTACATTTAATTGGCGATTTAATTTTTCTTCATCAAATTTAAGTTCTTTTGCTTTTTCTTTAACTAATTTTAAAAACTCTAAAGCATCTAATTCTTTTTCACCTCTAGCTTTTCTGATTGAATTTAGAGATGTTTTTAAAAAAATATTTGTATTTACCCCAGGTATTTCTAAAGGATATTGGAATGCTAAGAAGATACCTTTGTGCGCTCTTTCCTCAGTTTCAAGATCAAATAAATTGTTGTTTTCATATAATACTTCTCCTGATATCTCATATCCTTTTTTACCTGATAGGATATTTGATAAAGTGCTTTTTCCTGATCCATTAGGTCCCATTATTGCATGCACCTCACCTGGTTTTATTTCTAAATTAAAACCACTTAAGATGGATTTTTCTTGAATTTTTGCATTTAAATTATTTATTTTTAACATTTAACCAACGCTTCCTTCTAAACTTATTCCAACTAGTTTTTGAGCCTCAACAGCAAACTCCATAGGTAATTGTTGTAAAACCTCTTTACAAAAGCCATTAACAATAAGTCCTACAGCTTCTTCCTGATTTAGTCCTCTTTGCTGACAATAATGAAGTTGATCTTCACTTATTTTAGATGTGGTCGCTTCATGAGCAATATTAGAATTTGAATTTTTATTCTTAATATAAGGTACGGTGTGTGCTCCACACTTGTTACCCATTAATAATGAATCGCATTGAGTATAATTTGTTGAATTAGATGCATTTTTTGAAATATCTACCAAACCTCTGTAAGTCATATCAGATTTACCTGCGCTAATACCTTTTGAAATAATTTTACTTTTTGTATTTTTTCCTAAATGAATCATCTTAGTTCCAGTGTCAGCTTTCTGATGATTATTTGTAATTGCGATTGAATAAAATTCTCCAATTGAGTTATCACCTTTTAAAATACAACTTGGATATTTCCAAGTAATTGCAGAACCAGTTTCTACTTGTGTCCATGAAATTTTTGAGTTTGTACCTTTACACAATCCTCTTTTAGTTACAAAATTATATATTCCTCCTTTTCCGTCTTTATCTCCAGGATACCAATTTTGTACTGTAGAATATTTAATCTCTGCATCTTCTAAAGCAATCAATTCTACGTTCGCAGCGTGTAACTGATTTTCATCTCTCATTGGTGCAGTGCATCCTTCTAAATAACTTACATAACTACCTTTATCAGCAATGATTAAAGTTCTCTCGAACTGACCAGTGTCTGATGCATTAATTCTAAAATAAGTTGATAGTTCCATCGGACATTTTACATTTGGTGGTATGTAAACAAATGATCCATCAGTGAAAACTGCCGAGTTTAATGTAGCAAAGAAGTGATCAGTAATTGGTATAACCGAACCTAAATATTTTTTAACTAAATCTGGATGTTTTTGTATTGCTTCAGAAATAGAGCAAAAAATAATTCCTTTTTCTGTTAAAGTATCTTTAAAAGTAGTAGCAACAGACACTGAGTCAAATACAGCATCAACAGCAATGCCATTTAACCTTTTTTGTTCTTGCAAAGGTATTCCTAATTTTTTGTAAGTTTCTAATAACTTAGGATCTAAATCCTCTAAATTTTTTGGTTTTTCTTTAAAACTTTTAGGTGCAGAATAGTAATATAAGTCTTGATAATCTATTTTTGGGTATTTTGGTTTTTGCCAGTCAGGTTCTTTTATTACTTTTAATCTTTCAAATGCTTTTAACCTCCATTGAAGTAGCCAGTCTGGTTCTTTTTTAACATTTGATATAAATCTTATAACTTCTTCGTTTAAACCTTTAGGAGCTTTAAAGCTTTCAATATCCGTCGAAAACCCGTATTTATAATCTTTTAAATCTTCTATTTGTTTATCTCTCATTACAATCTATTTTCTGTTTTATATATTAGGTCACCAAGATTTTTTTCTTCGAAAAATAAGTTTATATGTGTCTCCAGCTCATCCCATAAATTATGAGTAATGCATTTAGCAGATTTTCCATTGCATCCTTTTTTCGAATGCTTTTGACAACCTATTGTTTTAACTTTTTCTTCAACTGCATAAAGAATATCTGAAATTTTTATTTCATTAGGTGTTTTATTAAGAGTATAACCTCCTTTTTTTCCCCTTATGCTTTTTACGATTTCATTTTTTTTTAATTTTAAAAATAACTGCTCGAGATAAACTAAGGATATTCCTTGTCTGATAGATATATCCCTAAGTGATATTGGCTCATTATTTTTAAATCTTGCTATGTCAGCTAGTGCCATCACAGCATATCTGCTTTTAGTTGATAATTTCATATTTACCGCAATTTACGGGCTTTATATATACCTGACTATTTTAGTCAAGATTGTGTAAATTTAAAATACTTGCATTTTGTCGCTCATTTTTGATAGAAAAATATAATTTTTTTTTGAGACTGATAATCAATGCCATCAACGGATACAAAAATTGCTGAAATTTTTATTCCCGGACCTGCCGGTAGATTAGAAGCAAAGTATTTTAAAAGTAAAAAAAATACATCGCCTATAGCCTTAGTTCTTCACCCTCATCCTCAATATGGTGGTACCATGAATAATAAAGTTGTCGTAGATACTTTTCAAACATTTGTAGATAACAATTTTTCAGCTTGTAGAGTGAATTTTAGAGGTGTCGGTAAAAGTGATGGTGAATTTGATAATGGTCAAGGAGAATTAGCGGATGCAGCAGCTGCATTAGATTGGTTGGAGAGAGAAAACTTTGATAACTCGCAATGTTGGATTTCAGGTTTTTCTTTTGGATCTCTGATTGCTATGCAATTATTAATGAGAAGACCAGAGATAAATCGGTTTATAGCCATCTCACCCCAACCCAATGTATATGATTTTTCTTTTTTATCGCCGTGCCCTACTTCAGGTATAGTAATTCATGGAAAGAGAGATGAATTAGTCCCTTTTGAAGATATAAATGAATTGAATAAGAGATTAAGTGCTCAAAAGGGTATTAAAGTTGAATTTGATATTATATCTGAAGCAAATCATTTTTTTTCAAAAGCTGATGAACCCCTAATAAAATCTTTGAATAAATATATAAAAAAAGAAACTGCTTTATATTAATAATTTATTTTAATTTCACCGCCTGTAACAGGATTTAAAACATTGGTCGTAGTAGGATAACTAATTATTTTATTAAGATATGATCTAATAGATAAATATGCAAATGCTTGGGACTCTATAAAATCACCATCAATACCAAGTTCATCAATTAATTTAATTTTATATTTCAATAATTTCTTAATATGATTGACTAAAGTTATATTTTTTCTTCCTCCACCACATAAAATAATTTCTATTTCATTATCAAAATTTTTTTTTATATTTTGTGAAATTATTAATGCTGTAAAATATGTTAATGTAGCTACAGCATCTTCAAATTCTAAACCTTTAACAAAACTAAAATCAAATTCCTTTCTATCAAAAGAATGTTTTTCCTGTGCATTGTAAAACTCATGTTCGTAAAATTGATTAATTATATCTTTATTTATGTTTCCAGATGATGCTATAACTCCATTTCGATCATAATTTATTCCTTTTGTTTTTTTTAAATATTCATCAATTAAAACATTTCCTGGACCGATATCTTTTGCTGCTAAAATATTTTTAAAACTATAAGTATAATTTGATATTCCTCCTATATTTAAAATTAATGTAGGATTATTTATCTTAAATTTTTTTATTAAAAGTTCATGGTAAACAGGAGTCAATGGTGCACCTTCCCCACCATTTTTAATATCGTTAGCTCTAAAATTATAAATTACTTTTTCTTTTAATTCTTGAGAGAGTAAATTTGCATCCCCCATTTGTATAGAGTATCCATCTTTAGGTTTATGAATTATTGTTTGTCCATGAAAACCAATTAATTGAACTTTCAAATTATTCTTACTTAAAATTTTATTTGATATTTTTGAATGATAAAGAGTAAGATTTCTTTCTAAAGATTTATAAGTGCTTATATTTTCCTCTATATCTGCTCTATTGTTCGTATTTAGAATAAATTTAGAAAGTCTTTTTCTAAATTCTTCAGGATAATTAAAATACTTATTATCTATTATATCTAAATTATTTTCACCATCTGATTTGATAATACTTGCATCAATACCGTCAAGAGATGTACCACTCATTAAACCTAGTGCTATAAAAGAATTATCCATTATTGATTATTATTTTTATTTAAATATGTATATTGAAAGTACCACTTATGAATGAATTTTTAAAAGAATTTAAAGACAGGGGATATTTTTATCAATGCACAGACGAAAAAGCTCTGTCAAAGAAACTAAATGAAGAGAGTATAAAAGGATATATAGGGTTTGATTGCACTGCTCAAAGTTTACACGTAGGTAGCTTGCTTCAAATCATGTGCTTAAGATTAATGCAAAAACATGGACATAAACCAATTGTTTTGCTTGGCGGTGGAACTACTAGAATAGGAGATCCATCTGGAAAAGATAAAACAAGAAAAATTTTAGAAGAAAATGAAATAGAAAAAAATATAAAAAGTATAGAGAACATTCTAAAAAAATTTTTAGAGACAAAAGATAAAAAAGTTGCTCCGATTTTTGTTAACAACTACTCGTGGCTAAAAAATTTAAATTATATATCTTTTCTAAGAGATATAGGAAAACATTTTACTATAAATAAAATGTTAAGTTTTGATAGCGTTAAGTTAAGGTTAGAGAGAGAGCAATCATTAAGTTACATGGAATTTAATTATATGATTTTGCAAGCATATGATTTTTTAGAATTAAATAAAAAAGAGAAATGTTTATTACAAATTGGAGGATCTGATCAATGGGGAAATATAGTAAATGGAGTCGAATTAATCAAAAGATATTCATCAAATCAAGTTTATGGTTTAACAACTAATCTTATAACTTTAGCATCAGGTGCTAAGATGGGTAAAACTGAAAGCGGCGCTATTTGGTTAGATAAAAAATTATTTTCAGTTTTCGATTATTGGCAATTTTGGAGAAATACTGATGATAAAGATGTATTAAAATTTCTTAAAATGTTTACAGATTTAAATTTAAACGAGATTGAAAATATAAGCACTCAAGACATAAATGAGCAAAAAATTATTTTAGCAAACAAAGCTACTTCTATTCTTCACGGAACTAATGAAGCTGCTGAAGCTGAAAAAATAGCAAGAAATTCTTTTTCAGGAAACTCATCTGGTGAAAATTTGCCAGATATAAAGATAGATATCTCCAACATTGGTAATGATGTAGTTAATTTAGTCTCAATTATTGATAAAAACTTATCTAAAAGCGAAATAAGAAGATTAATAAAATCTAATGGTATTAAAATCAACAATCAAATTATTTCAGATGATAAATTCATAATTTCGAATGAACTTATAAAAAAAAACAATTTTATTAAGCTCTCAATCGGTAAGAAAAAACACTACAAAATAGTAATTTAATTAGAAATTTTCTCCAAAGTTCTGGTAATAAATCTTGGAGTTAAAGTTTTGATTGGATTGACAGAAGTTTTAAGTTTTTTAGGAGGTCCTTTAATTTTAAAACTTACACCGAAAACGCCTTCACCAATTTTTTTTCCAACTAATATTTCTCCCAACATAGGTATTTTTGAAATTGTTTTATTAATAGTTGTTGCTGGAACAAGTGTTCCGTTCAAACTTGTTAACTCATCTTTTACAATATAACCCTCCATCATTAGCGAAATTGCTGGGCCTATGGCATACATCTCTTTAATTTTAGTATTATTTCCTAAGGTCTCATATTCCATCTCAAAATCGGTAAATCGTATGCCTTCACCAGTGAGTAGATCAGCTATCCCTTGAAGCGATGCTAATGTTAGAAGCTTTGCAAGAAGAGGTACTTCTTGCACTTTAAAATCGATAATTTTTAAATTTGATATTGTTTTACCCTCATAATTAAGTCCCTCATATATTAATTTACCTTCTTTAAAACCCTTTATAAATTTAAAATTTTTAATGAAAGGTTCTGGTTCATCGATTTCTAAATTGGTAATTTTTTGTTTTTTATCATTAGTAAAAATGCTTAAAATAAATTTGGTCTTATTATTTAATTTTGCATTTATATTTGAGTTAAAAACTTTATTATTCTTTATTTGTATTTCACCTTTTATATTTGATAAATAAGAAAAGTTATCAACAAAATATTTTCCAATATCTAAATAAATATATGTATTCAAATTTTTGAAATTTGAAAAAATTGATTTAGAGGAGTTATCTAATAAATTTTTTATATTTTTAGATCCATCAAATTGACTACCAGTTAAGTAATAATTGTTATTTACTTTCTTAAATTCTAATTTATTTTCTTTTCCGTTTTTACTGATTATGTCGATTTCAAATAAATCTAAACTTTTAATTTTATCGTTTTTTTCTATTTCAAGATTTTCAACAATAATACTTTTTTCTTCTTCATTAAAATTTATATTTTTGAAAAATATTTCATTATTATCATTGTAAGTTCCATTTATATTCAATTCAGATTTTATATCTGCCTTTTTTTGATAATCTAATTCTTCAATATCTATTTCTGCACTATCTAGGTCTAAATCTAAATCAAAAAAGTACTTATTATCCTTTTTTTCAACATTCAAAGACACATTTTCATTTATATCATTAATAGAATATTTACTTTTTAAGTTAAATATAAATTTTTTATTTTTATAATCTATATCTAAATGACTATTACTAAATTTTATTTGATTTTTAAAATCACTAAAATATTTTTTTATTCTTTGTGATTGATAGTCAATTAAAATACTTTCAGATTTTAATTTAGATTTAATACTAAAATTTTGAATTTCATTTTTTTTATTTAATTTAAAACTTATTGAATTTTCCGATGCGAATGTGATATCTTGATCTTGAAGACCAAAGTTTTTAAATTGAATAAATTTTTTAAATTCTTTAGAATTAATTGTGCTTTTACTATTACTTAAATCTATATTGACTAAAGCATCTTTGTTTTGTTTTTTTTTATAAATTAGATTAATTAAATTTTTTGTTTTATTATTATTGTTGTTATTATTTTTAAATAAAAACTCGCTATTTAAAACAATTTTTAATTCTTCTTTAATATAATTAATTAAAATATTTCCATCTTTAAAATATATGAAATCTTGATATTTTGATTTTGTAAATAACTTATCAAAATTTAATTTTGATATAATTCTTAAATCCTTAATATTAAGTTTTTTATTAATTTTAAATGATAATTCATTCTCTGAGCTTAAATTTATAGGTCTATCATCTATTAAATCTAAATTAATATTTATAAATTTTTTGTAATTATTTAAATTAATTTTAGTTTCATTTGTTTTAAAATCTCCTGAGATTTCAAAATAATTATCAATTTTTTTAATTCTTATTTTTTCTGAAGCAATGAGGAATTTATCAAATGATAATTCTATTTCATTTAGATTTATAACATCCTGATCTACTAAAAAATCAAATTTAACATTTTCAATTTTTGATTGTTTAGATAATTTTATTTCTGCATCTGTTACTGATCCATTGAGAGTATACTGGATATTTTTGGAACTATTTTTATCAAATGTTACATTGGATATTACTTTTATTTTACCCTTTTTAATTTGTTTTAAAATTAAAGTTCTTGCTAAATTAAAGTCATATTCATTTATAAAATCTATAAATTGATCAATATCGTTTTCTTTGGAAATTATTGATATTTCAGAGATTGGATTTTTATTGCTTATATAATCAAAAATATTTAGATCAAACTTTATATTTTCTAAGTCAATATCTTTTTCATTAATTGCTATTTGAGGGTCTAAAGTAAAGATCTCAAATTCAAAATTAGACAAATTTAATTTAAAATTTACCTGATTTAATTTTAATTTTATCTTTGGATCAATCTCTTTAACTTTTTCAATTATTAAACTATTAAAATTATCCGTTCTAATTCCTGTTGTTGTTAGAAATATTAAAATTGTGACTAAGACAGTTATTATTGAAATTGTAATTATAGAAATTATTTTACGCATTTAATTTATATAGAGAACTTTCTAAAAAATTATCTATTTCTCCATCTAATACTTTTTCAGGACTAGAACTTTCAAAATTAGTTCTATTATCTTTTACCATTTTATAAGGGTGTAATACATATGATCTAATTTGATGGCCCCATCCAATCTCTGACTTTGAATTTTCAAGATTTTCATTTTCTTTTTCTTTTTTTTTTAACTCGTAGTCATAAAGCCTTGCTCTTAACATATTCATGCAAGTTTCTTTATTTTTGTGTTGTGATCTTTCATTTTGACATTGTACCACAATTTTTGTTGGCAGGTGTGTAATTCTTACTGCACTATCTGTTGTGTTGACATGCTGACCTCCCGCTCCACTAGATCTGTATGTATCTATTCTTAAATCTTTTTCTAAAATTTCAACATCAATATTTTCAGATATAACTGGGTATACCCAAACACTGGCAAAACTTGTATGTCTTCTAGCACCAGAGTCAAACGGAGAAATTCTGACAAGTCTATGTATTCCTGACTCATTTTTTAATAATCCGTTTATGTAATCTCCACTTATTTTAATTATTGAAGATTTAATGCCAGCTTCATCGCCTTTATGTTCGCTGATAATTTCGATTTTGAAATTTTTTTTGGTTGCCCACTTCATATACATTCTTCTTAACATATCAGCCCAGTCTTGACTTTCAGTTCCTCCAGCACCTGCATGAAATTCTAAATAACTATTAAATGTATCATTATCATTTGATAAAAAACATCTTATTTCAATTTGTTTAATTATATTAAAGAGTATTTTTATATTTGAGGTTGTCTCTTTAATGATTTCATTGTTGTGTTCCTCAATAGCTAAATCATAAATATCAAATAAATCTTTACTTTCATTTGATGTTTCTTCAAAATTATTTAATAATTTTTCTAAATTAGTTTTTTCACGTAAAACTTTTTCAGCAATTTTTTTATCCTGCCAAAAATCTGGTTTTTCTATTAAATTTGATAAATTAATTATTTTTTCTGAAACCTTAGTCTTTTCAAAGAAACTCCTTTATTCTTTGATTTATTTTTTCTATTTCTGATTTAATATTTAGTATTTCCTGATCCATTAATAAAATTTTAATATATTTGTTGTATTTAATCTACTATCAAAATTTTTAGATATATTATCTAGTTTATTATCATTATTTTTAAATGACTCGATTATGGCTAACTTGGTTTTAGGATTCGCTTTTTTTCCAGTTTTTGCATCTATGACCATCATTTTTATATTATTTGCTACTTTAAATGGCCTAGCATTATTTGTATTTGCAGTTTTTTTTATAAATTCTTTAAAAACTGGCATTGCAGTTTTCGAACCTGTTTCAAATTTACCTAAACTTTTTGGATTATCATAACCTATATAAACCCCTATAACTAAGTTTGATGTAAATCCTATAAACCAAGTATCAGTATTCTTATTAGTTGTTCCAGTCTTACCAGCTAATTCGATGTTTAAATCCTTCAAGCCTTTTCCTGTACCTCTTTCAATTACACCTTTTAACATTGATGTTATTTGGTAAGCAGTTTGAGGAGAAAAAATTTGCTTATACTTATTTTTAATTATTGGATCTTTTTTACCTTGGTAAGAAATTTTATCACAATTTTCACAATACCTTTTCTCATTATTAAAAATAGTATTTCCCTCGCTATCTTGAATTCTATCAATTAAAATTGGATTGACTAACTTACCACCATTTAAAAATGAGCAATAAGCACTTGTTATTTTTAGAAGTGTAGTTTCAGCAGAGCCTAAAGATACAGACATAAGTTCATCTGGATTATCATAAATATTCAACTTTTTTGAAAAACTTACAATTTTATCAATTCCAAGTTCTTGGGCTATTCTAACTGTCATTAAATTTCTAGATTTTTCAATACCAGTTCTAAGAGTTGATGGTCCATAAAATTTTTTACCATAATTTTCTGGTTTCCACATTTTTAAGTCGCTTCCTTGATCTAGTACAATTGGTGCATCTAATATGAGTGAAGTAGGTAGAAAATTATTCTCTAACGCAAGAGCATATATAAATGGTTTGAATGCTGAGCCAGGCTGTCGCTTTGCCTGTGAGGCTCTATTAAATTCACTTTTTTTGAAACTAAAACCTCCTGATAATGCTAAAACTCTCCCACTGTACGGATCCATTACCACAATTCCTCCATTGGCTTTAGGAAGTTGTTTTAAGCTATAATTTCCTTCAGATATTTTCTTAACGTAAATAATATCACCTATTTTAAATAATTTTTTAAATTCTTTACGAGTCCAATCGATGTCATTAAAATTTATAACTCCATTAATTCCACTTTTTGTTTCTATGACTGACTCAAATTTATCAATTCTACTTACAACAGCAAGTTCCCAACCTAACGACCTTTCTAAATAATATTTTGATAGATCTTTTTTCCAGTCTTTATGTTTTTTTATATTTGATAACGGACCTCTCCACCCTTTTCTTTTATCAAATTCTTGAAGACCTTTTCGCAATGATTGTGTAGCAATTTTTTGTAATTCTAAATTTAAAGGAGTTTTAATATTGAAGCCTTGTTTATATACTTTATCGAAACCATACTTATCAATAACGTCTTTTCTCACGTCCTCTACATAATATCTTGAATCTTCTAGATAAATTCTTTTTCTTTTTTGCAAATTAATTTCAGATTCTATTAAGTTAGAATATTGAATTTTGCTAATAAATCCATTGTCAAACAAATTTTTTAAAACCAAATTTCTTCTAAATTTTGCTAATTCAATATTTTTATATGGATTATATTTACTAGGTGCTTTAGGCAAAGCTGCTAAAAGTGCAGCCTCTCCATAATTGAGTTCACTAATAGGTTTATTAAAATACCTCAAGCTTGCTGAAGCTATTCCATAACTACCTTCACCAAGATAAATTTGGTTTAGATATAACTCTAATATCCTTTTTTTTGAAAGTACTCGCTCTATTCTAAAGGCCAATATTGCTTCTTTTATTTTCCTGTCGATACTGACTTCGTTAGTCAAAAGAAAGTTTTTAGCAACTTGTTGGGTAATTGTTGAGGCTCCTTCTAATCTTTTTGAATATAAAATGTTAAACATATTATTTTTTATAGCTCTAACAACTCCTTTTGCATCAACCCCTGGATGGTCAAAAAAATTTTTGTCCTCAGCGGATAAAAAAGCATTTATTACTGTTCTAGAAATCCCAGAATATGGAACAAATATTCTTTTTTCAGATGAAAAATCACTTACCAATACTCCATCCCCTGAATATAGTTTACTAGATACCGGCGGTTTATAACTTTTAAGATATTTATAATCTGGTAGTTTATTAGAATAAGTCCAAAGAATAGATATAATTGCTGCTAAAAATATAACTGAAATTAATAAAACCAATATTAATAATCTTTTTATAATCTTTTGCATTTTAGTTTAAATATCTTATGAATTTGTTATTGTTATGGCACAGAATTTAATAAATTAACTTATGAAAAAATCACTAAAATTATGTCAAAAAATTTATACATTGATGCATCGCATCCAAATGAAACAAGAGTTGTTCTTAAAAATAATAATCATATCGAAGACTATGAATATGAAAGTGTAAATAATACCTTAATTAAGAATAATATATATCTTGGAAAAGTAAGCAGAATTGAGCCCTCTTTACAAGCAGCATTTATAGATTTTGGAAGAGAGAGACATGGCTTTTTATCATTTAATGATATTCAGTCGGATTATTATCAACTACCTTTAAGTGACCTAGAAAAAATAAAAGAGGAAGAAGAAAAAGTTCGGGAAGAATTATCAAAAGAGAGTGAAAATATTGAAGATAAAATTTTAGAAGGTGAAGAGGAAATTAAAATTGACGATCCGGTCGAAAAAAAAGAAATTGATGAAAAAGAAAAATATAATGCTCAAAAAAAATTTCCGTCTAAAAGGTACAAAATTCAGGAAGTTATAAAACCAAATCAGGTAATACTTGTGCAAGTTTTAAAAGATGAAAGAGGATTGAAAGGAGCTGCTTTAAGCACTTTTATCTCAATTGCTGGAAAATATATTGTGTTAATGCCAAATACTGCAAAAGGTGGTGGGATTTCAAGAAAAATTTTTAATCCTGGTGAAAGAAAAAAAATTAGAAATATTTTAAATGAGATAATGATTCCTAAAGAGATGGGCATAATTGTAAGAACAGCTGGTTCAAATAAAACTAAAAATGAAATAGAGAATGATTTAAAAAATTTAATTAAAGTTTGGGATCAAATAAAACAAAATGCATTAGACTCTATTGCTCCATCTCTCATTCATCAAGAAAGTGATATTATAAAAAGATGTATCAGAGATATGTATGATGATGATACACAGAATATATATGTTGAGGGCAATGAAGGATATCAAAAAACAAAAAATCATCTGAAATTAATGATGCCAAATCAAATAAAAAAAGTAAAAAAATATAGAGATAAAATTCCTCTTTTTTACAAAGAGAATATTGAGAAGAAATTATTTGAAATTTTTGAAACAGAAGTGAAATTAAAATCAGGTGGTTATTTAGTAATAAATCCGACAGAAGCATTAGTATCTATAGATGTTAATTCGGGTAAATCTATAAAACAGAAAAATGTTGAAAGTACCGCTTTTGATACAAACATTGAGGCTGCAGAAGAAATTGCAAGACAAATAAAGATTAGGGACCTATCTGGACTAATAATAATTGATTTTATAGATATGTTGAACTTCAATAATAGAAGGCAAGTCGAGAGAAAATTAAAGGAAAAATGTAGGAACGACAGAGCTAGGATTCAAATCGGAAGAATTAGTAATTTTGGATTACTTGAAATGTCAAGGCAAAGGTTAAGGGAAAGTAATGTAAAATGGCATATGAAATTAACAGATGAGACCTTTGTTTTAAAAATTCTTAAATTGATAGAAATAAAATCCTTTGAATATAACGCTAAGATAGTTGAATTAACTGTTAATAACAAAATACAAAAATATATATCAGACCACTACAAAGATGTTGTAAAATATTTTGAAAAAAAAAATAAGGCTAAAATTAACTTAAATACTAATAATGATCTTAACTTGGAAGATTATATAATTGAGTTTAAATCTAAAACAAAAAAAGTATTAGACAAAATTGAAAAAGTTGAAAAACTAGACGCAATAAAAGTTGATAATATAAAAGAAGAAAATATTATTAAAAACAAAAGCAGAAAAATATTTAAAAAAAGAAAGTTTAGAAAAAAATTTTTTAAAAAAAAAACTAAATAATCCCTTTATCAGTTGTGGAAGCCGAGCCGAATAAATTTGGACTTATTCTTCCTGATAGAAAAGATTTTCTACCTGAAATTACTGCGAATTTCATTGCTTCTGCCATTTGGATGGGGTTATTTGCTTTTGCAATAGCTGTATTTATTAAAACTCCATCACATCCTAACTCCATTGCTATACTGGCATCAGAAGCTTGACCAATACCAGCATCAATAATTAAAGGTAATTTTGTTTGTTTTCTAATAATTTTAATATTAACTTTGTTTTGTATTCCAAGACCAGATCCAATTGGTGCTGCAAGCGGCATAATAGCAACGGCTCCAGCATTTTCTAATCTTTTTGCCATTAATGGATCATCATTACAATAAACCATTACTTTAAAACCCTCTTTTGTTAATAGTTCGGTAGATCTTAAAGTTTCAATCATTTCTGGAAAAAGGTTTCTTTTGTCACCCAATACCTCTAATTTTACTAATTTCCATCCACCTATTTCTCGTGCTAATCTTAAAGTTCTAATTGCATCTTCTGCAGTGAAACATCCTGCTGTATTTGGTAAGTATGTTATTTTTTTTGGATCAATATAGTCCATCAATCTAGCTTTATTCTTATTAGATATGTTTACCCTTCTAACTGCAACTGTAACTATGTCTGCACCAGAAGTTTTAATGGCTTTAGCGCATTCACTGAAATTTTTATATTTTCCAGTACCAACTATTAAGCGTGATTTAAAAATCTTATTTGCTATCTTAAATTTATTGTCAATCATTATCCACCACCAATAAAATGAACAATTTCTATTTTATCTCCTTTTTTTAGTTTAATTTTAGAAATTCTTTTTTTGTCTATAATTTTTTTGTTTAGTTCTATAGCTATTTTATTTAGTGGCATTTTTAATTTTGTAACCAAGCTCTTCAGTGAAAATTTAGGAATTATTTGCATTTGCTTGCCATTTACAGTTATTTTTATTTTATTTTTAATATTCATAGATTATAAGGATTTCGTGAGTAAAATATTAATCATTAACGGTCCTAATCTTAATCTAATAGGTGAAAGAGAACAATCACAATATGGTAGCAAAGATTATAAATACCTAGAGGATATTTGTAAGAAAAAATCAAAAGAATTAAATTTAACTCTTGAAATGAAACAATCGAATATTGAGGGGGAAATTGTTGATATTATTCAAACTGCAAGAAACGAATTCAATGGAATTATAATTAATGCAGGTGGATATAGCCATACATCAATTGCAATAAGAGATGCTCTAGATGTATTTAAAGGCAAAATAATTGAACTTCATATATCAAATATTTATAAAAGAGAGGAATTTCGTCATAAATCTATAATAAGTGGTGTTGTTACAGGAATAATTTGTGGATTAGGGGTAAATGGATATATTTTGGCCATAAATTCTATGCATGAAATGTTGAATGAAAATAAATAAAAATATAATTAAAGAGCTTACTGAATATTTAAATGAATTTAATCTTAACGAAATAGAATACACAGAAAAAGATATAAAAGTAAAAGTATCAAAATCATCTGGAGCAAATTTAACAACTGTTAAAGAGATAAAATCAGAAATAAAATCAGAAAATACAAAACTAGATAATATTAGCGGGACTGAAGTTCCATCACCTATAATAGGAACAGCTTATTTAGCTCCAGAACCGGGTGGTAAAAAGTTTGTAGAAGTGGGAAAAAAAATTAACAAAGGTGATACAATTATGATTGTTGAAGCTATGAAAACAATGAATCATGTGCCCTCTCCAATAGCTGGTACAATAAAAAAAATTTGTGTTGAAGATGGTCAACCTGTTGAATATGGACATACCATAGCAATAATTGAATAATAATGTTCAAAAAAATTCTTGTTGCAAATAGAGGTGAGATAGCCGTTAGAGTTATTAGAGCCTGTAAGGAATGGGGTATTCAAACAGTCGCTATTCATTCTGACGTTGATAGAAATAGCATGCACGTTCGATTAGCTGATGAAAGTATATGTGTTGGACCTCATCAAGCTGCAAATAGTTACTTAAATATTCCAGCTATTATGTCAGCTATTGAATTGACAAATTCTGAAGCTGTTCATCCAGGATACGGTTTTTTATCTGAAAATTATGAATTTGCAAAAATCCTTGAACAAAATAAAATTAAATTTATTGGCCCGTCTTCCTCATTGATTAAAATGATGGGTGATAAAATTGAAGCAAAAAAAATTGCAAAAAAATATGGCCTTCCAGTTATTGAAGGATCTGATGGAGGCGTATCTGATTTTGATGAAGCAAAAAAAATATGTAAAATTGTTGGGTATCCAGTTTTGATAAAAGCTGCAGGAGGAGGTGGTGGAAAAGGAATGAAAGTTGTCACAAAAGAAGAAGAATTTGAAAACTTATTTTTGACTGCTAAAACTGAAGCAAAAAAATTTTTTGGTAACGATGAGGTATATATTGAGAAATTTTTTCAAAATCCAAGACATATAGAAGTTCAAGTATTATCTGGAAAAAATAGAACAGTACATTTACACGAAAGAGATTGCTCTATTCAAAGAAGACATCAGAAATTAATTGAAGAAACACCTAGTCCTTTACTAAATGATAAAATACGAAATGACCTTTTTGATAAAACTGTAAAAATGGTTAACCAAATTGGGTACGAAGGTGCTGGAACAGTAGAATTTATTTTTGAGGATGGAAAATTTTATTTTTTAGAAATGAACACGAGAATACAAGTAGAACATCCAGTAACAGAAGTTGTAACGGGTATAGATTTAATCAAAGAACAAATCTGGATTGCATATGATGGTAACACAGCTTTAAAACAAGAAGATATTAAGCCAAGGGGACATGCTATTGAGTGCAGAATTAACGCAGAAGATGTAAGTAAAAATTTTCAACCATCACCAGGAGAGATTACAATGTGTCATCAACCATCGGGTTTCAGAACGAGAGTAGATGGTGCGATATTTCAAGGATACAAGGTAACTCCATATTATGATAGCATGATCTGTAAAGTAATATGTCATGGGAGGAACAGAACTGAAGCAATTCAAAGAATGAGAAGGTCTCTAGATGAGTTTGTTATAGAAGGCATTAAAACAACAATAGACTTACATAAAATACTTTTAAATCATGAAAAATTTTTAAATTCAGATTTTAATGTAAGTTGGCTTGACAATGAAAAACTGCTTTAGGAAAAGCATTTTTTTAACCAAATATCATAAACAGGATGATCGAAAGGTCTAATTGAAGGAGACGAAGCAAAAGTCCAGTCGTTGAAGATAAAAACTTTATTTTCATCTCTATTGACTGTGTCTCTTACTTGCATATATGCTGTAATCTCTGGATCATCATCAAATTTTGAATTATTACATTTAAGAATATTTATAGAAAGATTTTTAAATTTATATTCTCTACCAACTTCAATTTCAATTATATCGCTTTGTGAATTTACTTTATCTAAAATTGTTATAACTGCAAATTTTTCAGTTTTTATTTGATTTTCACTAAGAGAATCAATCATCAATAAATAATAAGAAAAAAAAACAAGTATATAAACTTTAGCTTTTCCAAGAAGAATATTTTTTGTTTGAAGCATTTTTACTTTTGTTTTTATTTGGATGATAGGAATTTTCTGTTCCCGTTTGATTTGGCATATGCTCTTTTTGCCAACTATATTTGTTTAATTCATGACTGTTTTCAATTTTATTTCCTGTATGATGCATCCAGGAATACCACTCACTTGGTATTTTTGATGCTTCAACTTCTCCGTTATAAATAACCCATCTTTTTCCTGACTTGCTTTCATAATATTTGTTACCTGAATTATCCTTGCCTACTAATTTTCCAAACAGAATTGTATTTAGCCTTGTGCCAAATGTTTGTTTGTTCCACCAAGTAAAAATTTCTTTAATCATTTTTTTAATTATTTTCAATTTATAATTGTAAATTTACAATTAGACTATAATTGAAAAATGTATATACATAAATCTTATCAAGATTCAATTTACAAATAGGATTACAATGGCAAAATATTTAGTTGAAACATATTACACATGCAGCTTTAAAGTATCTCATTATTTAGATGATATAAATGAGGAAAATCTTAACAATTTAGAGAAAAATGACGATGGAAAATTTGAAATTATCGATGTTAAACTAGATAATAGAAAAACAAAAAATCTTCAAGATACTAAAAGTAGTAAAGTTGAAATTGTTTCACAACCAATTAGTAATAAAGACAATAAAAATAGTAATAAATCCAAACCAATTGACGAGAATTTTAGAAAAAATATAACTGATAATATAGGCAAAAGATTAAGCATGCCTGATAGAAGAAAAGGTTATATCCAAAAAGCTTCAATAGGTGATCACAAAGTATATTTGCATACTGGTGAATATGAAGATGGTAAAATAGGAGAAATTTTTATCGATACCAGTAAGGAAGGTGAGTTAGTAAAGGCGCTCATGAATAATTTTGCAATAGCAATATCATTAGGCCTTCAATACGGAGTTCCGCTAGACGAATTCGTAAATGCATATTTAGATACAAAATTTGAACCTTCTGGTAAAGTTTACGGAAATGATCGAATAATGAGTGCAAGTTCAATATTAGATTATATTTTTAGAGAGCTAGCGATTTCCTATTTAAATAGAGAAGATTTAGCTCACACCCCATCAATAACAGGCAATTCTGAAACAAGTGAAAATCAAGAAAGTGAAGATCAAAATCAACTAATTAAACTTGTAAAAGATATTACAAGCAAAGGATTTGTTAGAAACGATTATAAAAAGAAACTAGTCGATTTATCAGATATAAGAATAAATCTTAAAGGAAAAAAATAATTATTTTTTTCTTTTTGAAATATAAAGTTCTTTAAGTTGATTTTCGTCTACTTCAGATGGTGCATTCATCATTAAATCTTGTGCGTTTTGATTCATTGGAAACATAGTCACCTCTCTAATATTTTTTTCTTCTGCTAATAACATCACGATTCTATCTATTCCGGGAGCAATGCCTCCATGGGGAGGTGCGCCATAACTTAAAGCATTAATCATACCCCTAAACTTTTCATCCACTTCTTCCTTAGAGTAGCCAGCGATTTTAAATAATTTATACATTAAATCAGGTTTATGGTTCCTGATCGCACCAGAAGACAATTCAATTCCGTTACATACAATATCATATTGGAAGGCTTTTAGTTTCAAGGGTTCTGAAAGATCCAAATTATCAGTGTCACCTTGCGGCATAGAAAAAGGGTTGTGACTAAATTCGATCTTTTTAGTATTTTCATCTATTTCAAACATTGGATAGTCAACTATCCAACAAAATGAAAAAACATTTTTGTCAATTAAATTTAATTCACTTGCTATTTTATTTCTTGCATTACTTAATAATTTCTCTACTTCAGGTTTATTTCCACAAGACATAAATATTGTATCACCTACTTCCGCATTCATTTTTGTCATTATCTCTTTTAGGGACTGCTCAGAAAAAAATTTACCTACAGGTCCTTTGGCATTCAATTTATTTGAGTTTTCAATAGAAAAATATGCAAGGCCTGACGATCCTTCATCTTTTGCCCATTTATCAATTCCATCGAAAAAACTTCTCGGTTTTTCAGATGTATTTTTTGCAACTATTCCTCTTACTATAGATCCTTTAGATACTAATTTTTTAAATATTTCAAAATTAACATCATCTCTTTTAAAAATTTCAGTAATATCAGCTATTACCAAAGGATTTCTCAAATCTGGTTTGTCAGAACCATATTTAAGCATAGCTTCATCAAAAGGAATTCTGGGAAATTTTTCATGGAGTAGCCTTTTTGAAGAAAATTTTTTGAATAAATTTACAAATAATTCTTCAACTATTTTGAATACATCCTCTTGTTCTACGAAAGACATTTCCAAGTCAAGTTGATAAAACTCTCCTGGACTTCTATCCGCTCTTGCGTCCTCGTCTCTAAAACACGGCGCAATTTGAAAATATTTATCAAAACCAGATACCATGATTAATTGTTTAAATTGCTGTGGAGCTTGAGGTAAAGCGTAAAATTTACCAGGGTTTAGTCTACTTGGTACCAAAAAGTCTCTAGCACCTTCTGGGCTAGATGACGTTAATATAGGTGTTTGATATTCTAGAAAACCATATTTTTGCATTTCAGATCTAATAAATGAAATTATTTTAGATCTTAAAATAATATTATTATGAATTTTATTTCTCCTTAAATCTAAAAATCTATACTTTAATCTGATTTCTTCAGAATATTCTTGATCTGAAAAAACAGGTAAAGGCAATTCCTTAGTTTTTGCAAGTATTTTAATTTTTTCAATTCCTACTTCAATTTCTCCAGTATTTAAATTTTTGTTAATTGTATCTTTTTCTCTAACCAAAACTTTACCTTCTACTTGTAGTACAGTTTCTAATGGAAGTATTTCTATTTCTTTAAAAATTTTTTTACTTTCATCAATTACACATTGGGTTAGTCCATAGTGATCTCTTAAATCTAAAAATAATAAATTTCCATGATCTCTTTTCTTATGTATCCAGCCTGATAACTTTATTGTTTGATCTTTGTTATTTAGAGTTAGTTCTCCGCAAGTATGTGTCCTGTATTTACTCAATTTATTATCTCTTTTATTATTTTAAAGTTAATAGATTTTTTTTTCTTTAAACTCAATTCATCAATCTTATATATAAATTCATGCATTTTGCCATACGATCTAGCAATTCTTTTTATAATATAATCTATAATTTTGTTATCCAATTTAATTTGTCTATCAGAGAAACTTTTTAAAATTATTGCGTAAATCAACTCATCGTCTGGCTGATCAATTTTAGCTATTATGCAATTCCTTGATCTTGATACTAAATCTGGAAGTGTGAATTTCATTGTATCTATTGGCTTTTTTGATGATATCAATAAATATTTGTTATCTTGTTCAATAAGATTAAATATTGAATATAATAATGTCTCTTTAAAAGTTTCATCTAAATCTTCAATTATTATACTATTTGAAAGTTTAATTTTTTTTAAAGTATTGTCATTAATTGTGTTACTATTCAAATATAAAGCATTAGCTTTTATTTTAAAAATTTTCGATAAATGAGTTTTGCCAGAATATTTTTCACCTGTTAAGTTTACAATTCTTTTTTCCCATTTGGGCCAAGTTTCTATTATATTTTTTGCAAAAAAATTACTCTTTGATACATAAAAATCATTTTCGTCAAAACTTTGATTTATTGCAAAGTCTAAAAGTTTTTGATCTAATTCTCTCATTTTATTTTCCAGATTTCGCCGGATGAATTAATGTCTAAACCATTTAATTTCAAATTATTTAGAAGTTTATCAGGGTTACTATTGTAAATTATCTTATAAGTAATTTCTTTATTATTGATTTTTTCGATTTCGTATTCATATACAAAATCTGACTGGTTTAATAGATTTTCTAATCTGTCACTAATTACGTAATTACTATTTTTTGAAGAAATTTTTATAGGTATTATAATTGAGGTGTTAATTTTATTAATTAATTTCCATTTATCTTCGTAAATATTTTTTAAATCTAAAATAATTTTGTCTAATAAGTTGTTATCTTCAAAATTAATCATATTTTGCTCAATATTAAAATTAAAATTAAATTTTGAAAAACTGATTTTAGAAAAAATTTTTAAATTATTTTTGTTTTTATAGAATATAACGATAAATATATTTTCAAAGTTATACTTATTAGTAATTTCGGATAAATCATTATTCTCAATATTATTTTTTATTTTTTGAAAAAGACGAAAATTTTCAATATTTTCATCTGGTAAATTATAATTTAATAAAAAAAATTTTTTATTGATATTATTCCAATTATTGAAAAAATAATTTTGATCAAAATATGCAAGTTCGTTTGTTCGATTGTCAATCAAAATTGGTATAAAAAGAACATCCGTATTTTTTGGTACAGAGGAAATTACATTTTTAGACCTAATAAATGATAATAATTTTTTTTTATCAAATTTAACTTCAAAATCTACTTCGTAATTATTATTTACAAATTTTTCATTAGATAATGAAAAATTATCAATTAATGAATTTATTTTATTTTCTGATGTATTATTAAATAATTTTTTATCTTTATTTTCCACAATTCTAAAAATTAAAGTTTTAAAAGCTTTTTCAAAACCCTTATTAATTATATTCCCTTTATTAAAATTTACGTCATATTGTTCTTTAATATTAATATTTTTGACAGTGTAATTGTCTGCTAATACTTTAATTGTGGAAAACTTGATAAAAATTAAAATCAAAACTAAAAAAAAAAAGTATAAAGAATTAATAATTTTATTTTTGATTAAATACATAAATTTAACATGAGTTCTAAATTTCTGACATATGAGAAAAGTGGCGTTAGCATAAAAAAAGCAGACAAATTTATTAAATTTATATCTTCTAGTACAAAAAAATCAAAAAAAAGTGTTGATTTTAAGAATATTGGTGGATTTGGTGCTTTAACAAAACTACCTAATAAAATGAAAAATCCATTCCTAGTAACAAGCACTGATGGTGTTGGAACAAAAATTGAAGTTGCAAATCAATTGAACAAATTTGATACAATTGGAATTGATCTTGTAGCCATGTGTGTGAATGATCTTATAGTTCAAGGGGCGAAACCATTATTATTTTTAGATTACATATCAATTGAAAAAATAAATTTAAAAAAATTAAAAAATATAATTAAAGGAATAATTAAGGGATGTAAGTTAGCTGACTGTGAATTAGTTGGTGGAGAAACCGCAGAGATGCCAGGAACATACTCTAAAGGTAAATTTGATATTGCTGGTTTTTCTGTTGGCTTAGTTGAGAGAGACAAAATATTAATTAACAAAATAAAAGAAAAAGATTTAGTCGTAGCAATACCCTCTAGTGGACTTCACTCTAATGGATTTTCTTTGGTAAGACATATTATAAAAAAGAAAAAAATTAATTTACAAAAAAATTTTTTTTTAAGACGAGAATTGCTTGAACCTACAAAAATTTATGTAATGCATGTTTTAGAATTAATTAATAGAAAATATCTTAATGGTTGTGCCAATATAACAGGCGGGGGATTAGAAGAAAACATCAAAAGAATAATTCCTAAAAATTTTTGTGCTGAAATTAATTTAGAAAAAATAAGAACTTTAAATATTTTTAAATGGCTAAAAAATAAAGGTATTAGTGAAAAAGAAATGTTAAATACCTTTAATTGTGGTGTTGGTTTTTGTTTAATAATAAAACCAGATAAGTATAAAAAAATTATTAAATTTTTCCCAAGAAAATTTAAACCGTATATTATTGGAAGAATTACAAAAGATACAAAAAAAGTAAAATTTAGTGGAAAAATCTCTTGGTAGAAAAAAAATTGCAGTCTTTATAAGTGGTAGGGGAAGTAATCTCAAATCATTATTAAAATACTCAAAAACAAAAAAATCATTGTTTAAAATTGTATTAGTAATTTCAAATAAATCTAATGCAAAAGGATTAGAATACGCAAGTAAATCAAAAATTAAAAATTTTTTTATCAAATATTCAAATAAAAAAAATTTTGAAAAACAATCTTTAAAATTATTAAAAAAATATAAAGTTGATTTAATTTGTTTAGCTGGATTTATGAAGATAGTTTCAAAAAACTTTATTAAAAGATTCTCTAAACCGATAATTAATATTCATCCATCACTTTTACCAAAATATAAAGGATTAGATACGCATTATAGAGCAATTAAGAATGGAGACAAATTTTCAGGAGCAACAGTTCACATTGTTAATGAAAAGATGGATTCTGGAAAGATAATATTACAAGAAAAAATAAAAATTTTAAAATCAGATACTGAAAAGAGTTTAGAAAAAAAAGTTCTTAAAATTGAGCACAGAATCTACTCTAAGGCAATTATAAAATTATTGACTACCTATTAAAAAAAAAATCTAATTCGATTTTTGCATTATCAATACTATCGGAGCCGTGAACAGAGTTCTTATCAATCGATATACCATATTTTTTTCTTAAAGTTCCTTCTTTGGCATCTATTGGATTTGTTGCGCCCATTAGTTTTCTGTTTTCCATTACAGCATTTTCTCTCTGTAAAGATAAAACAATAATTGGTCCTGATGACAAATATTTACACAAATCATTATAAAATGGTTTGGTCTCATGTACTTTATAAAATTTTTCAGCTTCTTCTTTTGATATATGAATTTTTTTTTCTTCAATTATTTCGAAACCTTTATTTTTAAATTCTTGTTTAATTTGATCCTGTAAATTTCTTTGAACTGCATCTGGTTTGATTATTGATAATGTTCGTTCAATATTACTCATAATAATCCTCTATCAATTTATTTAATAATCTAACTCCAAATCCAGTAGCACCTCCAGAATTTAATGCTCCACCATACTTCGAGAATGCCATACCTGCAATATCCAAGTGAGCCCATGGAGTTTTGTTAATAATAAATCTTTGCAAAAATTGTGCAGCTGTAGTTGACCCCGCACCTCCTACATAATTAATGTTTTGCATATCTGCATTTTTGGAGTTTATTAATTTATCAAAGTTATCATTTAGAGGCATTCTCCATAATTTTTCTTCAACACTTTCACCAGCATCTATTAATTGTTTGGATAATTTATTATTATTTGAAAATAAACCTGCATACTCTGAACCTAAAGAAACAATTATAGCCCCTGTCAGTGTTGCTAGATCAACAATAAATTGTGGTTTAAATTTTTTTTCAGTAAATGTTAGTGCGTCAGCTAAAACCAGTCTACCTTCTGCGTCAGTATTTAAAATTTCTATAGTTTTTCCACTGTACGATTTTACAATATCTCCAGGTCTTTGAGCATTACCGCTCACCATATTTTCTACTAAACCCACTACTCCGACTGCATTAATTTTTGATTTTCTTAGTGCAAGAGTTTTCATCAAACCCACGACTGTAGCTGAGCCAGCCATATCATACGTCATATCTTCCATAAATTTAGCTGGCTTAAGTGAGTAACCTCCAGTGTCAAAACATACACCCTTTCCAACAAAACTCAGTGGTTTAGATTTATTTTTCGCACCATTCCATTCAATCGTAACTAAATAAGATCCTTTAACGCTACCCTGACCTACTCCCAGTAGTGCATTCATTCCCATTTTTTTCAATTTTTTTTTATTATAAACTGTAACTTTTAATCCAAATTTTTTTAACTTAGTTATACGTTTCGCATATTCATCTGGGTGTAAAACATTTCCTGGTTCAGATACTAAATCTCTAGTTAGAAAAACTCCTTCTAGAATTGAGTTCAACTTTTTTCTCAATAAATTTGTTTTTTTAAATTTGTTTCCAACTATATTCAATACAGTATTTGCAAACTTAGAATTATTAGATTTGTAAAGATTAAAATCATATGATTTAAGCTTAGCGCCGTGTAAAAACTTTTCCATTTGAACATCAGTAAGAATAGACAAGTTTGTATTAATAAATGATTTCTCAATCTTATTATTTTTTAAATAAATAAATAATTCAGAACCAAGTTTTTCAAAATCTAAAGTTGTTTTAGATTTTGTGCAATTTACAAAGATATATGATCTATCATCAATATATTTAGTGAAAAATTTTTTTTCTATAAATAATTTATTTGAAAAAATATTTTTTGTTAATGCCTTAATTTTCACAGATTTAATATTTGTATCTTTTAAGAAAATAACCTCGTTATTATTGGATTTAGTTGGATTATTTATAAATTCTAAATTTAGCTTCATTTTTTTGAAATATTTAATAGATAATGTTGTATATTTATTAAATTTATAATTTCAATGAATAAATTAATATTTCGCAAATTATCAATAGATATTTTCATATTTTTCATATTATCCTCCATAGCATTAACAACAATTATATGGGTTATACAGGGTGTAAATTTGTTAGATATTGTATCCGAGCAAGGGCATGCAATTAAAGTATATTTTATTTACACAATCTTAAATGTTCCAAAAATTTTTAGTAAATTATTAATCTTCACATATTTTTTAACACTTTTTGTTATATTAAATAGATATGAAGAAAATAATGAAATACTAGTATTTTGGACTAATGGGATTAAAAAAATATCATTCATTAATTTTTTGGGTAAACTTTCATTAATTTTTGTAATAATGCAACTAATTTTAAATTTATATATTGTTCCTTTTACTCAAAATTTAGGTCAACAATATTTGAAGAGTTCTTCAATTGAGTTTTTTCCAAAACTTTTACAAGAAAAAAAGTTTTCTAATTTAATGAAAGACTTAACTATATTTGTTGAGAAGTATGAATCAAATGGGGAATTAAAGGGAATTTATATAAAAGAGAAAATAAGTGATTATGAAAATAAAATAATAATAGCTAACAGCGGTAAATTATTGAGAAATGAAAATGGGTTCAAATTTAAACTTTCAGATGGAAAAATTACAAATATTAACAATAAAGATAGTGTTAATATAGCTTTTAAGGAAACAATATATGAGTTGTCTGAATTCAATTTTAAATCTAGGAAGGAAAAAAAACTGAACGAAACAAAAAGTAATTTATTATTTTCTTGTTTGGAAAAATATTTAAAAGATAGAAAAGATGAAAAACTTAGGTGTGGAAGAGAAAACTCTTTTTTACTAAAAGATATTTATGAGGAGATATTAAAAAGATTTATTAATCCTATTTATATAATAATCTTATCATTATTAACTTCATTAGTAATTTTTAAACCTAAAATTAATATTTTTCAAAATTATTTTAAGTTTTCACTATTTATTACAGGTTTTGTTTTAATTATTTTTTCAGAACTAAGTTACAAACTAATTTATTTTTCAATTTATACCGAATTATTGTATATTATGCTTCCAATATTATTAATAATACTATTTTATTTTTTTATTTTAGTAAAAACTAATTTTAAATTTAAAAATCTATGAGTTTAATGAAATATCAAAAGTATATTTATAGTTTATTCTTGAAAAATTTTTTAATTGTTACTTTAGTTTTCTTTTGTCTAGTAATTATAATAAATATATTTGAAGAAATTAGGTTTGCAGAAAAGTACGATGCTGAACTTTATTATCCAATTTACCTATCAATATTAAATGCTCCTTCTCTAATGTTTGAAATTTTCCCATTTATTTTTCTTATATCCGTGAAGTTTTTTTATTTAGGATTAGTTGAAAAAAATGAATTAGAAATTTTAAGCACAAATGGGATTAGTAAATTTAAAATAATAACTATTTTAACAATTTTTTCTGCAATAATCGGCTTTTTTATATTGCTTTTTTATTATTCGATATCTTCAGACTTAAAAAGTAAATATTTAGATTTAAAGAATAGGTTTTCAAACTCAAACGAATATCTTGCCGTTGTTAATGATGATGGGTTGTGGATTAAAGAGGAAATTGAGGACAATTTATATATTATACACGCAGAAAAATTTGACCAAAATAAACTAGGATTATTAACAATTACCGAGACAGATAAATATTACAAAAAAAACAGCACTATAAGTGCTCAGTCTGCGAATATTAATTCTAAGAATTGGCAATTGAGTAATGTGTCTATTTCAGACAATTTAGGCACTAAAAAAAATTATAAAAGTTATGTTTATAATTCATCATTTGATGGCAAGATAATATCTAATTTATTTTCAAATTTAAATGCTATGAATATTTATCAACTTCACAGACTTTCAAATAGCTATCAAAAAATAGGATATTCAAATACGGACATTAAAATACATTTAAATAAAATTTATACTATGCCAATATTCTACATTCTTATGACAATTATTGGATTTTTAATAATAAATAAGATAAAAAAAGTAAAATCAAAATTTTTTACTATAATATTTGGAGTTTTAATTTCTGTTATTGTTTATTATCTAAATTATTTCTCAAGCTTGCTTGGTAGCAAAGGTGTTTTGCCTATTTATTTATCTGTTTGGATACCAATCTTAATATTATTTTTAGTATGCAATATAGGATTAATAAAAGTAAATGAAAATTAGTAAATTATTAAGTTTTATAACAATTCTTTTTTTCTTTTTAAGTTTTAAAGTTTTTTCAGAAGAAGTGGAATTTCAAGCATCAAATATTGAAATTAAAAATGATGGAAACATCATATTGGCCTATGAATCAGAAACAAAAATACCCAATGAAAATATTTTTATCGAATCTGAAGAAGCTGAGTATAACAAAAAAAATCAAACAATAATTTTCAAAAATAACGTTTACTTTCAAGATTTAAAAAATAATTTGATAATTAGAGGTAATAAAATTATTTATGAAAAAAACAAAAACAAAATTTATAGTGAAGGAAACACATTTTTTAATATAGAAAATAATTATAACGTAAAATCATCAAATGTATTTTATGAAAGAAAAAATAAAATTATATTTAGCAATGAAGAGACAGCAATTGACGATATTCAAAATAATTTATATAAATTTAAAGATAAATTTTTATTTGATATAAAAAATAAAATTATAAAATCAAATAATTCTGAAATATTAGATGTAAATAATAATAAATATATATTTGAAGATCTAATAGTAAATACAGAAACAAATGAAATTATAGGTAAAGAATTAAAATTAGAATTCGAAGATTCTTATTTTGGAAATAAGAAAAATGACCCAGTTCTCAAAGGGAGAAGCGTTTATTCAAATGATGAAAAATTAAAAATTTATAAAGCTGTTTTTAGTACATGTAATACTGAAAAAAAAGATTGTAGGGGCTGGGAACTAAATACAAATGAATTCAATCATGATAAAATTAAAAAAATATTTGAATATAAAGATTCATGGTTAAAATTATTTGATTTTAAATTTTTTTATGTACCATACTTTAATCATCCAGATCCAACTGTTAAACGTAGATCAGGTTTTTTAACGCCATCTTATTCAAGTTCAGACACCTTGGGTACTTCTATAAATATTCCATATTTTAAGATCATTGATATCGACAAAGATATTACTTTTACTCCTAGATATTATGCTGATAAAAGTTTTTTATTACAAAATGAATATAGACAAGCTCTTAAAGACTCAAATATATTAAGTGAATTTAGTTTTTTAGTTGGTGATCATGGAACAAAATCTCATATTTTCTACAATCAAATCGGAGAATTTAATTCAAAAACTAAATATGAGCTAAATCTGCAGGATGTAAATGGAGATAATTATTTAAAAACTCATAACTTAGATAAATCCTCCAAATTAATATCTAATGATAATCTTTTGTTATCAAACTTCGATATTGATTGGAGCTTTAGCTCATCTGAATTGAATACTTCGTTTAAAATTTTTGAGGATTTATCAAAAAATTATCATGATAGATATCAATATGTATTTCCTGAATTTAGTTTTAGGAGAAATATAGACATACCTAAAAATTATAATGGCAATTTTGGCTTCTCATCATATGGATACAATAAAAATTACAATACTAATGTTATTGAGAGTGTATTAACAAACGATTTCTTATTTAAATCTGATGATTATATCAATAAAAATGGATTTGTTTCAAACTATAATTTACTTCTTAAAAATTCAAGTAGTTATTCGAATAATTCAGCTAATTTTCAAGAGAATGCTGATTATAACTTATTTGGTATTTTGAAAGTAGATACAAGTTTACCTTTACAAAAAAAATTACTTAATCACACGCACTTATTAAAGCCTATAGCATCAGTCAGATATAGTCCTAATGGAAATAGCGATATATCGTCAAAGGATGTTTTATTAAACTTTGATAATGTTTTTAATTTAAATAGGATAGGAACCACTTATGAAGTAGAGGGTGGGGAATCCTTAAGTTTAGGGGTAGAATTTCAAAGAAAAAATAATATTAATAATAATTTAATTAATTTCAAAGTAGCCAATGTTATAAGACCAGAAATTAATCCTAATTTGCCAAATAAATCAAAATTAAATCAAACTAGGTCAGATATATTTGGAAATTTAAAAATTAAATTTGATGAAAATTTTAAATTAGGATATTTTTTTTCATACGATGAGAATTTAGAATATACAAATTTAGAAGGTTTTAATCTAGAGTTAGGAGTTAATAATTTTGTTACGAAATTTAATTATTATTCACAAAGTAATGATCTTTCAGATAAAGAAAGCATACAAAATACTAGTAAATATAAATTAGATAATGAGAATAGTTTATCTTTTAATGTAAGGAAAGATTTAAAAGAAAATTACACTCAATATTATGATTTTGTATATGAATATTTAACAGATTGTTTATCAATAAATATAAATTATAGTAAATCATTTTATAGTGATGGTAATTTAGAACCAAATAAAAGTTTATCCTTTTTGGTAAAGATAATACCATTCACTGAAATAGGTGTACCAAATGCTGCTAGTATTGTTGGAAGATAATATATGATTAAAAATGTAGTAATAATCTTAGTTTTGTTTTTTTTTTACATAGAATCGTCTTTAGCAAAAATTTTAATTAAATATAAAGTTGGAGATCAAATTGTTACAAATTTTGATATTTTAGATGAAAAAAAATATTTAATTTTTTTTAGACCTTCTCTGAGTAGTTTAAAGGAAAATGAAATACTTAAATTAAGTGAAAATTCTTTAATTAGGGAAATTATAAAGAAAAAAGAACTAGATTTAATTTTTAATAATTTAAATAATTATAATTTCATTAATGATTTAAAAAAAAATTTGTTTAAATTCAAAGGAGTAAGTACTGAAGAAGAATTTAAAGAACTTACTAAAAGTAATAATTTAGAATACGATAGAATAATACAAAAACTGAAATATGAAGGTTTATGGAATGAGCTTATATTTAAAAAATTTGGCAAATCCATTAAAATTAACGAGAAGAAGCTAAAAGACGAACTAAGTATAAAGTTAAAAAATGATAAAAAATACGAATATAATATATCTGAATTGTTATTTGATTTGGAGAAAAACGAAAATATAAAAGATAAACTAAAAGAGATTTTTTCCAACGATTTTAAAATATCTGCATCAAAATATAGTATATCAAACAGTGCTAATAATGGAGGGGAAATTGGATGGATAAAAGAAACATTACTTTCTGAAGACTTAAACAAAATATTAAATGAATTGAAAGTGGGAGAAGTAAGTGAGCCAATAAAATATCCAAATGGATATTTATTGTTGAAAATAAACGATAAGAGAGAGATGAAACAGATTATTGATATTAACAAAGAACTAATTGAGCTGGTTAAATTTGAAAAAAATAAACAACTTAACCAATTTTCTTTATTATACTTTAAAAAGTTAAAACAAAATATCAAAATAGATGAATATTAAATACATAGTAATAGTACAAGGAGAGCCCTATAGTATATTTTCAGAAATCATAGGTAAGTTTCTTTCTAAAAGAAAAATAAAACATAAAATTATTATAATTGGAAATTTAGCACTATTCAAAAAACAACTAAAAAAATTGAATTACTCGCTTGTTTTAAATTCTATAGACAATTATCAAGAAGCTATAAAAATGAAAATTAATTTCATTAATATAGATTTTAAAGGAAAAAAAATATTTTCAAAAATTTCATATGATTCAAAAAAGTTTATTAGTCAAAGTTTTAAGCTAGCATTAAAAATTTTAAATGATGCTAATGGTGAAGGAGTATTAATAAATGGACCTGTAGCTAAAAAAACATTTTTAAAAAAAAAATACCTAGGAGTTACGGAATATTTAGCAAAGAAAACTAATTCAAGTAATGAAGTAATGCTTATTTATAACGATAAAATTTCTGTATCACCTCTCACAACTCATATTCCATTAAAAAATGTAGCAGAAAATATAAGTAGAGAAAAAATAATTAAAAATGTTGTTAAATTAGACAACTTTTTCAAAAAAAAATTGAATAAAAAAATTAAATTTGCAGTATTAGGTTTAAATCCACATTGTGAAAGCATAGACAAAATTAGTGAGGAAGATAGAATTATAATACCTGCGATTAAAAACTTAACAAAAAAAAATATTAAAATTGAAGGTCCATTTTCGGCAGATACTTTTTTTATAAAAAAAAATTTAGATAAATTTGATTTAGTTATAGGCATGTATCATGATCAAGTGTTGACGCCTATGAAAACTCTATTCAAATTTGATGCAATTAATTTAACTATTGGTCTTCCATTTATAAGAATATCACCCGATCATGGCCCTAATTTTGAAATGTCGGGCAAAAATCTTTCAGATCCTTCTTCTTTATTTTGCGCTATGCGATTTATTGACAAATTATCATTATGATAAAACCAAAAAAAAAATTAGGTCAGAATTTTTTAAATAATGCTAAAATTATTTCAAAAATTGCAAATGAAGGGAATATAAATAATGATGATATTATTCTTGAGATAGGTCCTGGCACTGGAAATTTAACTGAAGAAATTTTAAAAAAGAAACCATATAAATTAATAGTAATAGAAAAAGATTTAAGACTATCAAAAATTCTTCAAGAAAAATTTGGTAATAGTATACAAATTATTAATGATGATATTTTAAAATGCTATAAACACTTTAAATATAATGCCCCTATTAAAGTATTTGGCAACTTACCTTATAATATATCAACAAAAATTTTGACATTATTTACGAAAACTGAAAACCTTCATGAAAATTATAAAAAATTTATATTTGTATTCCAAAAAGAAGTTGCAGAGAGAATTATTTCCAATGAAAATTCTAAAAATTATGGAAGATTGTCAATTTTAACATCCTGGAAAATGAGAAGAGAAAAAATTTTTGATATTTCCCCAGATAATTTTTTCCCTAAACCAAAAATTTGGAGTTCTCTAATTACCCTAGAACCTAAATCTAATTTTAAAATTTTAAAAAATGAAAATACTTTAGAACACGTAACAAATATTTTTTTTAATCAAAGGCGTAAAATGATTAAAAATCCAATGAAGCAACTATTTAAAGATTTTAATCAAATTGCACTCAAATTAAATATAAATTTAGAAGTTAGACCACAAAATATATCAAAACAAAAATATTTAGAGATCTGTGAAATTTATGAATCTCTAAATTAAAAGTTTGTCTATATGATTTTTAATATACTTTTTATTAAAATTCGAATTCTTACTTTTTATAGCTCTCATAATTTTTTTGTAACATTTATTAAGATCATCGTTTATTACTACATAATTATATTCTTTCCATTTTAGTAAATCTTTTTTAAATTGTCTCATTCTTTGATTAACTGTATTTAAATTTTTGTTTTCTCTTTTTGTCAATCTTCTAATTAACTCTTTTTTTGATGGAGGAAGAATAAATATCGTAAATAGTTTGAATTTTAACTTTTTTTTTTTTATTTTTTGAGTTCCTTGCCAGTCTATATCAAAAATTACATTATTACCTTTATTTAAATTTTTAATTACTAAATCTTTAGAAGAGCCATAATAATTCTTAAATACTTTAGCATGTTCTAGAAATTTTTTTTTTTTAATTAAATTTTTAAATTTTTTTTTTGAGATAAAAAAATAATCCTTTCCGTCTTTTTCATTTGGTCTAGGCAATCTCGTTGTGTAAGAAATAGATGTGATAAAATTTTGGTTTGTAGATATTTTTTTAACTAAGGTCGTCTTACCTGCACCAGAAGGTGAGGAGAGGATATACATTCCACCTTTAATAAAGCTGGACATTAAGTTTTAAAAATTAGTTTGCTTTGTTTTCAATAAATTTGACAGCATCACCTACTGTAAGAATTTTTTCTGCATCACTATCAGAGATTTCTGATCCAAATTCTTCTTCAAAGGCCATTACTAATTCAACCGTATCTAAACTATCGGCTCCTAAATCATCTATGAAACTTGATTCATCTGTCACTTTGGCTTCATCAATACCTAGGTGGTCTGCAACAATTTTTTTTACTTTATTTGAAATTTCTTCTGACATTTTTTCCTTATGTTTAAATTTGTTAATAATTATTTATATAACTTTGTCAACTAAAATACATACCCCCATTAACATGAATTGTTTCACCAGTTATGTAGTCGGATAATTTTGATGATAAAAACATAACTACATTCGCTACATCTTCTGGCATTCCAAATCTATCAAGTGCAATTTTTGCTTTAAGTGATTGTTTATAATTTTCACTTACTTTATCAGTCATTTCTGATTGTATAAAACCAGGAGATATACAATTTATTTTAAGATTTTTTTTTCCATATTCTAGAGCAAGGCTTTTTGACATACCTATTAAAGCTGCTTTTGAAGCTGCATAATTTGTCTGACCAAGGTTTCCTGTATGGCCTACTACAGAGGTAATATTTATTATTTTCCCAGATTTATTTTTTAACATTTTTTTTATAACATTTTTACTAAGCAAAAAAGAAGAGGTTAAATTTAAATCAATTACTTTATGCCATTCTTCTTCTTTCATCCTTATTGCTAAATTATCTAGTGTTATTCCGGCATTATTAATTAATATATCGATTTTATTTTCCAAAATTTCATTACATTCATTTATAAAAATTTCTATTTCTTTATGATTAGATATATCAAATTTTTTTATAGTGATATTTTGATAATTATTTTTAAGGGAATCAAGTTTCGCCTGATTTGTGCCTGTAGCAATAATATTTGCTTTAGCTTTATAAAGTTTTTCCAAGATCGATGATCCAATTACACCTGTTGCGCCAGTTAAAATTATGTTTAAATTATCTAATTCAATCATTTGTTAAATTTTTAATATCAATTAAATTATTTACCTGATTTATTTTTATTTTTCTATCAATTCTTTTTACTAATCCTGATAAAATTTTCCCTGGACCAACTTCTATAAATTGATCCGTTCCTAGATTTATCATATTAATTATACTCTCTCTCCATCTTACTCGACTTTCAATTTGTTTAATTAAAAGTTTTTTTATCTCTTTTGGATCGTTAATTGGGTTTGCAGTAACATTTGATATTATATCTACTTCCGGTTTTTTAAATTCTGTGTTATTTATAATCTTTGTCATCTGTTCTGTGGCATTTCGCATTAAAGGACAATGAAAAGGTGCACTTACAGGAAGTTCTAGATGTTTAATATTTTTGCTTATCAACAATGATTTAACTTTTTTTAAAGACTCTATTTTTCCACTCGCAACAATTTGTCCGGCCGTGTTATCATTTGCTATATAACATTCTAATTCCTCATTATCTTGTAAAATTTTTTCAAATTCATCTGAGTTTAATCCAAGTATAGCTATCATTCCTCCTTGTCCTTTGGGAACTGACTGTTGCATGGCTTTACCTCTGTATTTTAGAATATTTAATGTTTGATCAAAATTTATCGACTCTGCACAACATAGAGCAGAATACTCCCCCAAAGAATGTCCAGCAAAATATTTTGCATTATTAATGTTAAAGTTTGTCTCTTTTTGTAAAACTTTAAAAATTGAATAACTAACTAAAAATATTGCTGGTTGAGTGTTTTCTGTCTGATCTAAAATTTCTTTTGGTCCTTCTAAAATTATTTTACTAATTTTAATTTTTAAAACATCGTCTGCTTTATTAAAAATTTCTTTAATATAATCAAAATTGTCATAAAATTCTTTGGCCATTCCAATATTTTGTGAGCCTTGTCCGGGAAAAATAACTGAAAACATAAAAACTGTTAATAAATTTGATGTTTTTTTATATTGTAATTAAAAATTTATAATAGTATATCCTCATTTTTTCTAGAAAATTATATGAACTTTTACGAACACACAATAATTGCTAGACAGGATATATCTCCTAGTCAAATAAAGCAGCTACAAGAAAAATACAGTAGAATAATTGAAGGTAACGACGGTAACTTAATCAAATTTGAAAGTTGGGGACTGATGCATTTATCTTATTTTATAAAGAAGAATAAAAAAGGTAATTATCTTCATTTCAAAATTGAAGGAAGTGGAAAAACCATTAAAGAATTAGAAAAGACTGAAAAAATAGATAAAAATCTTTTAAGATATTTAACAGTAAAAGTTAAAAAACTAGATTTAGAAACTGAGTATTTTAAGAAAAACGATGATGCGAACAATAGTAAAGAAAAATGAAAAAAAGAAATCAAAGAAAAAAAAATAGTCAAAATAATTTTTCAAAACTCAGCGTTTTTCAAAATCAAAAATTTAAGTTTAAAAAAAAGTGTCCTTTATCTGGTAAAGGCGCACCGATAATTGATTATAAAAATATAAAACTTTTAAAAAGATATGTTTCTGAAAATGGAAAAATACTGCCATCCAGAATCACTTCAGTTAGCCAAAAAAAACAAAGAGATTTATCTGTATCAATAAAAAGAGCAAGAAACTTAGCACTGATATAATATGAAGGTAATACTTTTAGAGAATGTTGGGAAAATTGGGTCAATAGGTGAAATAATTGATGTTAAAAGAGGTTTTGCAAGAAACTTTCTAATTGCTAAAAAAAAAGCATTATTTGCATCGAAAGAAAATATAAAAGAAGTTGAGAAAATTAAAAACGATTTAAATAAAAAAGATTTAGAAAAAAAAAATCAAGCCAAATTAATTGATGAAAAAATTAAGAATAAAGAATACATAATAAAAAAATTAAGCACAGAAAATAAAGAATTATATGGATCAGTTAAACCAACAGAAATTTCAAAGATATTAAAAGAAATAGATAATATTGAAATAAATCCTTCTATGATACAACCAATTTCAGAAATAAAAATGTTAGGTACTTTTAAAGTAAATTTAAATTTACACTCTGAAATACAATCAAATATAAATATTAAAGTTATAGCTGAAGAAGATAAGTAATAATTATACATTTTTGTCCCCAACTAAAATTATTCTTTGTTATTTTTATAAAATCTAATAATAGTTATGTGTGTCACAACCTTATAATATTATTCAAAGCAAATACGAGGAGCTTCCAAATAATATTGAGGCAGAGCAGTCTGTTATTGGATCGATACTTTTAGCAAATGAGATATTTGACGAAGTAAACCTAATTATTTCAAACAAAAACTTTTATGATCCAATTCATAAAAAAATATATGAAGCACTTGAGAAGCTTATTTTTAGTGGTCTACTAGCTAATCCAATAACTTTAAAAAACTATTTTGAGAAAGAAAAGGATGATTTAAATATACCAGAGTACTTAGTTAAAATAACAAAATTTTCTACATCATCAAGACAAGCTATCGAATACTCAAAATTAATATTTGATCTATATGTTAAAAGAGAATTAATTAAAATTTCAGGAGAAGTAATAGATCAAGCAAAATTAAATGACTTAAATAATGATGGAAAAAAAATAATCGAAAATTATGAAAAATCCTTATTTGATCTTGCCGAAAAGGGTTCTTTCAGTTCATCTTTAATAAAATTTGATGAAGCTATGAGACAAACCATTGAAATGGCATCAAACGCATACAAAAATGAGGAAGGGATAGTTGGTGTTCCTACGGGCTTAAAAGATCTGGATGATAGATTGGGTGGTTTACATAAATCTGACTTAGTGATTATTGCTGGAAGACCGTCTATGGGTAAAACAGCTTTAGCAACTAATATTGCTTTTAATGCTGCTAAAAAAATACAAGAAAATGGTGATAAAAGTTCAATTGCATTTTTTTCTTTAGAAATGTCATCAGAACAACTTTCAACAAGAATCCTTGCCGAACAGTCTAGAATTAAATCAAATGATATAAGAAGAGGAAAAATATCAGAGGATCAATTTGATAAATTTATTGAAACTTCCAAAAATATATCTGAACTACCCTTATACATAGATGAAACACCAGCAATAACAATAGCAGCGCTAAGCAATAGGGCAAGAAGGATAAAACGAATTTATGGTCTCGATATGATTGTCATAGATTATATTCAATTAATGAGAGCCTCCAATTCTAATAATGGTAGAGTTCAAGAGATATCAGAAATAACACAAGGATTAAAAGCTTTAGCTAAAGAATTAGCTGTTCCAGTTTTAGCTCTTTCTCAATTATCAAGAGCTGTGGAACAAAGAGACGACAAAAAACCTCAATTATCAGACTTAAGAGAGTCGGGTTCAATCGAACAAGATGCTGATGTAGTTATGTTTGTTTACAGGGAAGCATATTATTTACAAGGAAAAGAGCCTAGACCTGCTACAGTAGAGCACGCTGAGTGGCAAGCTAAAATGAATGAGGTTTCACATTTAGCAGAATTAATTATTCAAAAACAAAGGCATGGACCAACTGGAAATGTAATGCTTGAATTTGAGGCAATGTTTACCAAATTTAAAGATATTCAAAATAATTAAATTAAATTATAAATCTAATAGTTGATGTTGGCTAAATTTTATCAAAATATTGTATTAAAAAAACCAGGCTTCATTTTAGTTTTATTATTAAGTTGTTTGTGTTTTTTTGGATATTTTTCAAAAAACTTTAGACTTGATGCATCATCTGAAACTTTATTAATAGAAGGTGATCCTGATTTAAAATACTTAAATGAAATAAACGAAAGATACGGTGCTAAAGAATTTTTAGTTCTTACTTACACTCCAAAAAAGAGAATGATAGATGAAAATTCTATCAAAAACCTTACAAAATTAAAAAAAGAAATTCAAAAACTTAATTGGGTGCATAGTGTAATTACCCTATTAGATATTCCTTTACTAAACAGCTCCGATGACCCGCTAATAGAGAGACTGCAAAACTACTCTACACTTAGCTCAAAAGGTATTGATAAAGAAAGAGGATTTAATGAAATATTGAACAGTCCTGTTTTCAGGAATTTCGTAATCAGTGAAGATGGTAAAACATCTGGCATAATAGTTTATTTAAAGTCTAAAGATAAAATAAATGACTTTAAAAGTAAAAAAGACGAAGAGATATATAAAGACAAATTAAAAAAACAAAATCATCAAAATATTTTAGAGATAAGACAAGTAATACAAAATTTTAGTTCAACAAGCAAAATTCATTTAGGTGGCATTCCTATGATTGCTGATGATATGATGACTTTTATAAAAAATGATATAATTGTTTTTGGACTTGGAGTTTTTTTATTTATCGTTGCAACACTTTGGTATGTATTTAGAAGATTGATATGGATAATAGTACCTATAAGTAGTTGTTTTTTTTCAGTAATAATAATGACTGGACTTCTAGGTCTGTTAGGATGGAAAGTTACTGTTATATCATCTAATTTTATTGCTTTAATGTTGATATTGACAATGGCTATGAATATTCATATTAGCACCAGATATCTTCAGCTTTCAAAACAATTTCCAAAGTTTAATAAATTTAAAATTATTTCTTTAACAACGAATAAAATGTTTTGGCCTATTTTGTATACAGCTTTAACAACTATATTTGCTTTTTTGTCTTTGGTGTTTAGTGAAATAAAACCAATAATAGATTTTGGATTTATGATGACTTTTGGTCTAATAATTTCATTTCTTATTACTTTTAGTTTATTGCCAACATTAATTAATTTATTTAATTTTAATATAGTTGCTTTGAAAGAGGAAAAAGGTACTAATATTACTAATTTTTTCAGTAAAGTCTCAGTTTCAAGTCAAAATACAATATTTGGAACAACCTTAATAATTATATTTCTAAGCATATTTGGAATTTCAAAACTTGAAGTAGAAAATAGTTTTATAAATTATTTTGATAAAAATACTGAAATTTATAAAGGAATGAAACTTATAGATGAAAAATTAGGTGGTACAACACCACTTGAAGTCATTTTAAAATTTCCAAAACAAGATGAAGTGGAAGAAAAATCTGAAGATGAAGAAGACGATTGGGGTGATGAAGATGAAAATGATGAAAAATATTGGTTTACTAAAGATAAAATTGATAAGATAAAAAAGGTCCATAACTATTTAGACTCTTTGGAGCCAATCGGAAAAGTACTTTCTTTTTCTTCAATAATTGATGTTGCAACTCAATTAAATAACAATAAAGAGCTAGGTTCTTTAGAAATGGGTGTTTTGTATACAAAAATACCAGATAATATAAAGAAAGAAATTGTAGATCCATATATTTCAATACAAGACTCTGAAGCAAGGATAAGTTTACGAATAAAAGACTCTTTAGACGACCTAAGGAGAAATGATTTACTCATTAAAATAAATTCTGACCTTAAAAATAAATTAGAATTGAAGCAAGATGAATATAAATTAGGTGGAGTATTAATTTTATTTAATAATCTTTTACAAAGTTTATTCAAATCTCAAATTTTAACTCTTGGGTTTGTTATGCTTGGTATATTAATAATGTTTATTATTCTTTTCAAAAATTTAAAATTGGCATTAATAGGTGTTGTGCCAAATTTTATAGCAGCTTTTTTTATATTAGGTCTAATAGGTTTATTGGGAATTCCACTAGATATGATGACAATTACAATAGCGGCAATAACTATAGGTATAGCTGTAGATAACAGCATTCATTATATTTATAGATTTAAAGAGGAGTATGCAAAATTAAGAAATTATAATAAGACATTAAAATTATGTCATTCAACAGTGGGTAAAGCTATTTTAAATACCTCAATTACAATAGTTTTTGGATTTTCAATTTTAGTTATGTCAAATTTTATACCAACAATTTACTTTGGTGTATTCACAGGGATTGCTATGTTGCTTGCAATGATTTCAGTTTTAACACTTTTGCCATCTTTATTACTTAAAATTAAACCATTCAATTAATGATTGAAGCTATTCAGGAATTTTTAATACAAGTAACATTATTTGATTATATTTTTTTTGTATTAACGGTTTATTTTCTAATTCAAGGATCAAGAAAAGGGTTTGTTTTAAGTTTATTGTCAGCAGCTAAATGGGTGTTGGCATATATTTTAACAATTTATTTCTTTCCAAAAGTAAAGCCTTACTTTGATGGTATTTTAGATAGTGAATATGTTCTTGATATAACTGTAGGTGTAATATTGTTTATCTTAATAATATTTCTTATTCTTTTAGGAAATAAAGCAATAAGTAAAGTTGTTACTTATACTGGATTAGGTTCAATCGATAAAGTTTTTGGTTTTTTCTTTGGAATCGCTAAGAGCTATGTTCTAATTGTTTGTTTGTTTACAGCTATTGACGTCGTCTACGATAGCAAAAAATGGCCATTAAATTTAAAAGATTCGTTAACATTTCCTTGGGTTGAAAAAGGTAGTATCTATCTTATAAAGGTATTTCCAAATCAAAAACAATATGAAGACGCTAAAGAAAAAGTTCAAGATGTATAACCCTAAATTAAAAGAGGAATGTGCCGTCTTTGGTATAAGCAATACACCAGAAGCATCGACCTTAACCGCTTTAGGACTTCATGCATTACAACATAGAGGGCAAGAAGGTTGTGGAATTGTGTCATTTGACGGTGAAAAATATCACTCTGAAAAAAGATTTGGTTTAGTTGGTGACAACTTTAATGATGAAAAAGTTTTAAAAAACTTACCAGGAAATTATGCAATAGGTCACAATAGATATTCTACAACTGGTGGAACTGCTTTAAGAAATGTACAACCATTCTTTGCTGATACTAATTCAGGTGGAATAGGTGTTGCGCATAATGGAAATCTAACGAATGCAATTACACTTAGAAACAAAATGGTTGAAGAAGGCTCAATCTTTTACACAACATCAGATACAGAAACGATAGTAAAACTTATAGCCAAATCAAAAAGACCAAAGACAATTGATAAGGTTATTGATGCTCTGTTTCAAATTCAAGGTGGATATGCATTGGTTATGATGACACAAAATACACTTATTGGGGTAAGAGATCCTTATGGAATAAGACCTCTGGTTATTGGAAAATTAAAAAATTCTTATGTTTTTGCATCTGAGACATGTGCCTTTGATATTATCGGAGCAAAGTTTGTTCGAGAAGTTGAAAATGGTGAAATTGTTTATGTGGAAAATGATGAATTAAAAAGCATTAAACCATTTCCTCAAAAAAAAGTAAGACCATGTGTATTTGAATATATTTATTTCTCAAGACCAGATAGTATTTTAAATGGCAAAACAGCATATGAATATCGAAAAAGATTTGGAGCTGAATTAGCAAAAGAGGATAATTTAGATGCCGACTTGGTTGTGCCTGTACCAGATTCTGGAAATGCAGCTGCATTAGGTTACGCAGAAGAAAAAAAAATAAATTTTGATTTAGGTCTGATAAGAAATCATTATGTTGGTCGAACTTTTATAGAGCCGTCACAGCAGATTAGAAGTTTAGGAGTTAAATTAAAATTAAATGCAAATATTTCAGTTATAAAAAATAAAAAAATTATTTTGGTTGACGACTCTTTAGTTAGAGGGACTACTTCATCAAAGATTGTAAAAATGTTATATGATAATGGTGCTAAAGAGATACATGTTAGGATAGCTAGTCCAGAAATAAAATATCCAGATTTTTATGGAGTTGATACACCTACAAAAAAAGAATTATTAGCAGCAAATAAATCAGTAGATGAAATAAAAGAATTCATTAAAGCTCAATCACTTAAATTTTTAACTTTAGATGGCTTATATCGAGGAATGGGTTTTGATAAGAGAAATGACGCCTATCCTCAGTTAACTGATCATCATTTTACTGGCGATTATCCAGTAAAAATAATTGATGAACTTGGAGAAGATAAAGTTACACAATTATCTTTATTAAGCACAGGGTCAAGTAATTAATGAAGAAAGTAAATTTTACTGAAATGAAAAATGGTTCTAGAGAAGATTATGAATTATTGGAAAAGTATGAAAAGAATTTTGAACGTAAGACAGCGGATAGATTACTCAAATATCTTGCAAGTCAAACTACAACTCTTGAAGGCTATCAAATAACTAGATTAGAACATTCCTTACAGGCAGCCACAAGAGCTTACAAGAATGGAGAAAGTGAGGAGATGGTTGTTGCAACTTTACTTCATGATATAGGAGATGACTTGGCGCCTATGAATCATTCTCAATATGCTGCTTCAATAATCAGACCTTATGTTTCAGAAAAAACATATTGGATAATACTTCACCATGGACTTTTTCAAACTTATTACAGTGCTCATCATTTAGGAGGTGATAGAAACGCTAGGGATAAATTCAAGGATCACAAATACTATCAAGATACAGTTGATTTTTGTGAAAAATACGACCAGTCTTCTTTTGATCCTAATTACAAATCTATGTCTCTAGAAGAGTTTGAACCAATGGTTAAAAAGATATTTGATAGAAAACCTTTTTATCATCACTAATTTTTTTAAGAAAACATGACTAATAAACTTAAGGAAGAGAAAAGTCCGTATTTAAAGCAGCACAAAGATAATCCAGTAAATTGGTTTGCTTGGAATAAAGAAAGTTTAGAACAAGCAAAAAAAGAAAAAAAACCAATATTTCTTAGTGTTGGATATGCAAGCTGTCATTGGTGTCATGTGATGGCTCATGAAAGTTTTGAAGATGATCAAACTGCTAAAATAATGAATGAAAAATTTATAAACATTAAAGTTGATAGAGAAGAAAGACCTGATTTAGATTATGTTTTTCAAAGAAGTTTATCTATTTTAACAGGAACCCAAGGAGGTTGGCCTTTATCGATGTTTCTTGATGAAAATGGAGTTCCTTTTACTGGTGGAACTTATTTCCCACCAAAAGAAATGCATGGAAGACCAGATTTTCAAAAAGTTCTAAATAATGTTTCTGACGTATATAATAAGAATAGAGAAAAAATTCTCGATCAAGCGCCCCAAATGCAAGAAATATTTGGTAAAATTAATCAAAGATCAGCAGTATTAAATCAACCATTAGAGCCATTTTTAGAAAAAATTATACAGCACCTTGATAAAGATAATGGGAGTTTCAAGGGAGCTCCTAAGTTTCCCCAATTTTATTTATTTGATGCAATGTTTTATTTTTATTTAAAAACAGGAAAAGGAGAATACTTTAAACCTGTTGAAACTTTACTATACAATATTTCGTCAAAAGGAATGTATGATCATCTAGCTGGAGGTATAGCAAGATACACTGTTGATGAAAATTGGATCATCCCTCATTTCGAAAAAATGCTTTATGATAATATTCAATATATAGGATTGTTAAATAAGTTCTTTCAAAAAACTAATGATATTTATTATAAGAAAAAGTTAGAGCAGACTATAGATTTTATTAATTCAGAATTTAAAAATGATTTTGATCTTTATGGGTCTGCATATGATGCCGATAGCGATGGTGTTGAAGGAAAATATTATGTATGGAATTATGCAGAACTAAAAAATACTCTGGGTTCTAAATTTAATTTATTTGCAAAAAAATATAATTTAACTGAAGAGGGAAATTTTGAAGGTAATAATATTTTAATAGAAACTCATAATAAACTTTCCGATGATGAGATTAAAGAAATCTCAAACACAGAAAAAACGTTATTAGATCAAAGAAATAAACGTACTAAACCATTATTTGATGATAAATCTCAAACTGATCAAAATTGTTTTTTATTAGAAACACTTCTTCTTTCATCGCTAGTAACTGATAATGAAGAATTAAAACAAAATACTCTTGTTAGTATAAAGATATTGGAAAAATATTTGTCAGACAAAATTTTCCATTGCTATCAAGACACAGAGATTGACGCTTTTTTGGAAGATTACGTATACTATGCTAGTCTTTTGATAACTATTTATGAGTTAGATGGTGATGTTAAATACATCGAAAAAGCAAAAGATATTTTAATAAAAACCTGGGAATACTTCTTTGATAAAAAATCAGGCTTAATGCAGAAAAATAAAATATTAGACAATGATCTATTTGTACAACCAGTAGATCTAAATGATAATAATATACCAAATGGAAATAGCGTATATTTAAACTTATGTAATAAAATATATATTATAACTAGCGATAAAATATGGTTTGAAAAAATTGATATTTTAAAAAAGAGTTTCCACCAAGTTTTAAACTCAAACTTTGCACAAATGTTTAGTTTTGTAAAATCATTGGATATTTGTAATGAAAGTATATCTTTTACAATTCATGGAAAGCAAAATTTAGATCCTAATATAAAAAAGTATTTGCAAAAAAAATTTTTTACTAGAGCTACATTTAAATATCTAGATAATGAAGTAAAAGAGGCAAAAATTGTTATATGTAAAAATCAAACTTGCTCTAACAAATTAAGTAATATAAAGGAAATTGAAGATTATCTAAAAAGAAACAATATAAGCTAATGATAGAGACAAAGGAACAAATAATAGAACATTTTAAGTCAGGCTCAAAGGATAAATCTAATTTAAAGATTGGAGTTGAGCATGAAAAATTTATTTTTGATAAAAAAACAAATAAGAGAATTGATTATTCCAAAATCAAGAAAATGTTTGAAAATTTATATGAGTTTGGCTGGAAACCTATTTTTGAGGAAAAAAATCCAATAGCGTTAACTAAGAATGGTAAAAGTATTACTTTAGAGCCTGGTAATCAAATAGAGCTATCTGGAGCAAAATTAAATAATATTCACGAAGCTTGTGCTGAATCTCATGAATATTTATTTGAGTTAAATCAGGTAATTGAAAAATTAGATTTTAAAATAGTAAGCGCTGGATATGATCCTATATCTAAACTAGAGGATATACCTAATAATCCAAAAAAAAGGTATGAGGTTATGACCAAAGATATGCCTTTTGGAGGAAAACTAAGTTTGGATATGATGTATAAAACTGCAGGTACCCAATTAAATTTAGATTATACCTCAGAAGAAGATTTTATAAAAAAATTTAAGTTGGCAAATAATTTAGTTCCAATATCTATCGGACTTTTTGCAAATTCCTCTATAGTTGAAAAAAGTAATAGTGGATACTTATCTTACAGATCTAAAGTTTGGCAAGAAACATCTAGAGGTGGATTGCCTGAGTTTTTTTTAAAAGATGTAAATTTTGAAAAATATGCAGATTATATTATGAATTATCCAATCTTATTTTTACAAAGTGAAGGTAATTATATATCTGGAAAGAAATATTTATTTAAAAACTTTATGAATGGAGAAATTAAAGAAATTGGAAATAAAATTCCTAGTACTAATGATCTTGATACACATTTAGGAACAATATTTACAGAGAACAGATTAAAACAATATATCGAATTAAGATCAAGTGATGCGTGCGGATGGGAGTGTTTATGTGCTGGTCCTGCCCTATTCACTGGATTACTTTATGGAAATCTGGAAGAAGCTTTAGATTTAATTAAAAATTGGGAAGCTAATGAAGTGCTTTCAGCTTATAAAAATGCCCCTAAAAACGGCTTGAAAACTAATTTGATGGGCAAGGATATTTCGTATTGGGCAGAGAGACTATTAGACATATCAAAATCAGGATTAAAAAAGAGAGACTTTTTAAATAGAAAAAAATTAAGTGAAGTAAAGTTTTTAGATCACTTAGAAAAAATTGTAAAAAGTAAAAAAACAAATGCTGATAATATAATAAGTAAGTATTCAAATTCCGAAAATTTGAATGATTTATATGACCAATAAAATTGTTGCTATACAAGGTGATAATTTAAAAAAAATAAATATCAAAACAGATACTACTATTTTTTTAGCTAATGAAGCTCAAAACAAGGGTTATGAATTATTTTATTATTATCCAGAAAATTTATCGAATATAAGAGGAAAAACTGTAAGTGAAGGATATTTTATTAAAATTGATTATTCAAAAAAGAAATTTTATAAAATTATAAAAAAATCAAAATTAGACTTATCCTTTGCAAAATATATTTTAATCCGACAGGATCCACCTTTTAACTTGGAATATATTTCTACAACATTAATGCTAGATAGAATCAAAGATAAAACAAAAATTATTAATGATCCTACTTCAGTAAGAAATATTTCAGAAAAATTTTATTCTTTAAATTTTAAAAGCTATATGGCGGATACAATATTTACTAAAGATTTGATTGAAATTAAAAAATTTTTCAAAAAACATAAAAAGATAATAATTAAACCTATTCATAGCTATGGTGGTAATGATATAAATCTTATTTCAGGGAAGCTTAATTTACTTAAAATAAAGCAAATATTGAAAAAACACGGTCACATTATGTGTCAAAAATTTTTAAATAAAATTAAGTTTGGAGATAAAAGAGTTTTTATTATAAATGGTAAGGTTTGCGGAGCTATATCTAGAGTTCCAAAATCAGGATCAATATTGAGCAATATGAGCAAAGGTGCAAAACCTAAAATCGCATTTTTAAGTAATAAAGAGCTAAAAATTTCAAATATAATTGCAAAAAAAATTAAGAAAGACGGAATTTACTTTGCAGGAATAGACTTTATTGATGGAAAGTTAAATGGAGATATAAATGTAACATCACCAACAGGTATAAAAACATACTTTGATTTATCTCAGATAAACTTGGCTAAGACTTTTTGGAAAGGTTTATAGTTGAAAAACTTATCAAATCAGCAAAAAGGATCATCTCTAGCATTTATAGCTGTGATGTTTATCACACCAGATTCACTTTTTATAAGATTATCTTCTATAGATACTTGGGGATTATTGTTTTATAGAGGTGCGATACCATTTGTAGCTGTATTAATTGGACTTCTTATATTTTATAAAAAAAACTTTATTAAAGCATTTTTGAATGTTGGTTATGCTGGTATTTTTTATATTATAAGTTTTTCGATTTGTAACATCACATTTATAATTTCAATCCAAAATACAAATGTAGCAAATACATTAATAATGATTGCAATGGCACCCATGCTTTCGGCAATCCTTGGTGCAATATTTTTAAAAGAGGTTCCCGATAAGAAGACCTGGGTAGCTATAGCCATTACTTTAGTTGCTGTAATATATATATTTTACGACTCTCTAGAGATGGGTAACTTATTTGGTGATCTTATGGGTATAACTACAGCTTTTGGACTCGCCACCAACGCAGTAATAATAAGGTCAGCAAAAGATAGAGATTTACTACCTTCAGCAGTTGTTGGTAAGCTTACAGTAGCTCTATTTGCTCTCTTTTTCGTTGAAAGTTATGAGTTAGTTGAAAAAGACCTGATTTATATACCTTTAATGTGTATTTTGTGTGTAGCAATACCATTCGTTTTGGTGACGATTGCTCCAAGATTTATACCTGCCGAGGAAGTTAATCTGTTTTTTCTTCTAGAGACCATTTTAGGACCCATTTGGGTTTGGTTAGTTATCAAAGAACAGCCGAGTATAGAGACAATAGTTGGTGGACTTGTAATTATTTTCACTATAGCTATTCACTCTTATCTAAAATTAAAATCTTCTTCTAAATAAAATTATTTTTCTTTTTGTCACAAATTTGTCTTGATTTAAAATTAGATCGCCCATAAACACCGCTAATTTTATGAACAAAATTATAAAAAACTCTTGGGCTCTCTTTATGGGTATGGCATTTATAATGCTCGCTCATGGTTTTCAAGGTACTCTTTTAGGTGTTAGAGCAGTTAAAGAAAATTTTGGTCTATCATCGACAGGTTTTTTGTTTTCTGGATATTTTGTTGGATATTTTATTGGAGCAAAAATTATACAATCATTAATTCATAGAGTTGGACATATTAGAGTATTCGCGGCTTTTGCTTCTGTCACTTCAATTGTGGTCTTGTTACACTCTATTTTTGTAAATCCTATTTCATGGTTCGTGCTTAGAATGATTTCTGGATTTAGCATGGTTTGCCTTTATACAATTGCTGAAAGCTGGTTAAATGATAGATCTACAAATAAGAATAGAGGTAGTGTTTTATCAATCTATATGATTGTTATGTATGCCTCTATGGCGATTGGAATGTTTTTCATAAACTTTAGTAGACCAGAAAACTTTCAACCTTTTATATTGATATCTTTATTTATGTCATTGTCTCTTGTTCCAATATTATTAACAAAAAGAAAGGCTCCAAACTTTAAAAAAATATCAGGTATGAAACTCAAGGAAGTTTATAAATCATCACCATTTGGTGTTGTAAGTTCGTTTTTAATTGGAATATCACATTCTGCTGTTTTTTCATTGATTGCAGTTTATGCTACATCGATGAATTTTAGTATTTTAGAAGTTTCAATAGTAACATTTTTATTTGCGATATCTGGAGCTATATCTCAATGGCCAATTGGAAAATTATCAGATGTTTTGGATAGAAGAATTGTAATTATTTATACAACATTTGGAGCAGCTTTATTTTGTTTTTTGGCGATTATTTCTTCGGGTCAAATGTATATGCCTGCAGGTTTAGCTACATCAAAATTATTTTTTTATATCTGTATAATGTGTTTTTCTTTTTGTAGTCTACCAATGTTTGCATTAATTTTTGCACACACAAATGATTTTATACCAAAAGAAAAATTTGTAGCAGCAGGAGCAGGATTACAATTTGTTTTTGGTCTTGGTGCAATTTGCGGTCCTTTTATGTGCTCATTATTTATGGAATTTTTAGGAGAAAATGGATTTTTTATTTTTTTAATTATATTTCATTCATTTATTGGTTTATTTGGAATATATAGAATGCAAATTAGAGAATCTGGAGATAACCCAGATTCACAATTTGCACCTATGCCTCAAACAATTACTCCAGCCGGTATAGAACTTAATCCTTCAACTGAACCAATAGATGAACCAAATAATTTGAACGAATTTAAGAAAATTTAGTGTAAGTTCAAAATTATGAAAACAGCATTAATATTCGGATCAACTGGATTAATTGGTGGAATATTACTTAAACTGTTAACTAATGATCAAAAATATAAAAAAATTAAGGTTTTTGTAAGATCTTCTACTTCAAAAATTGATCCCAAAATAGAAGTTATTCAAACAGATTTTACAAAATTAGAAAATATTAAATCAGAAATAAAAGGCGATGATTGTTTTTTTTGCATTGGAACTACAAGAAAAAAAACACCTAACAAACAAGATTATATAAACACCGAATACAATTTACCTGTAACAATTGGAAAAATTTGTAGCGATAATAGTGTACAAAATTTTACTTATATTTCTTCATTGGGTGCCAGTTCAAAAAAAACAAATTTGTATTTAAAAAATAAAGGTATGGCTGAAGAAGAATTAAGAAAACTAAACTTTAAAAAATTTATTGTAATTAGACCTTCATTTTTAATTGGAAAAAGAATAGAGGAAAGATTGGGAGAAAAAATAGGTATTTTCGCCATGAAATGTATATCGCCAATTTTAGTTGGAGATTTAAAAAAATATAAATCGATAAATGCAGAAATAGTTGCCAAATCCATGATAAATATATCAAACAGCGAAATACAAAGTGGAGCATTTGAACCACCTCAATTATTGCAAATTGGACGAGAATAAATTTTTTATAAAGTAATAAAATATTAAAAAAAATTATTTAAGTGCTATAATACATTTCAAGGAGGTATCTATGGCTAAATTTTTTTTAATGGGAAATTTTACAGAGAAAGCATTCGCAGGCTTTTTAAAAGATCCAGGATCAGATAGATCTGAGGTTGCTAGAAAGTGTTCTGAAAGTGTTGGTGCTGAAATGAAATCTTACACATATTTAAGAGGACCCTATGACTTTATAGTTGAAACTCATGGCACATTTGAGCAAATGGCTGCAATAAAAATGGCTACTGAGGGAAGTGGTGCACTTAAAAATATCGCCATTTGTGAGGAAACACCAATGAATGAAATTGCAAATCATGCAACAAAAGTATCAAGTGGCTATAAAGCTCCTGGACAATAATATAACTGGTAGCTTCATTAATTATGGAGCTACCAATTTAAAATCGAAACTGTCAAAATATCTCATTCAAATAAAGTAATATTGATCTATTAAGAAAGTTATGAACAAAAGAAAATTTATAAAATTATCTATATTTGGATCATTATTATACAGTATTTTTCCATACAAAATTTCATTAGCTGAAACCAAAAAAATAATTAATGAAAATTTAACAGAAGCCCAAAAAAAAATAATGTTTGAGGAAGCAACCGAACGACCATTCTCAAGCCCTCTTAATTATGAGAAAAGAGAAGGTTTTTATCACTGTGCAAATTGTGGAGCTAAACTATTTAAGTCTAGCTCGAAATTTGATAGTGGAACTGGTTGGCCATCATTTACAGAGGCGCTTCCTGGAGCTTTTAAAACTAAGGTTGATTACAGCTTTGGCATGAAAAGAATTGAATACCATTGTGCAAAATGTGGTGCTCATCACGGACATGTCTTTGAAGACGGTCCTGGATCGACAGGAAAGAGATATTGTAATAACGGCTTGTGTTTAATATTTAAGCCATCATCATAAAACGGAGGAATAATGAAGATATTGAGTATATTGAAAGGGGTTGAATTAGTTATAGCAGATTTAGAAGTAAATTTGGGAGAACAAGTGAGAAGTGCACCTACGTTATGCGCAAGATACAATGGTAAGATTATACCTTTAAACACTGCTCAAGATGGTCGACCTATTCTTATGAGAGAAGAAAACGCTTTAGAAAACTAATTTTGTATTTAATTGCGTCAACTTAATTAAGTTTATTTACAAGAAAATATTATAAAAAATAACTATGACATTTGAATTACCAAAACTAGATTATTCTAATGAGGCTTTGTCTCCAGTAATGTCACAAGAAACATTAGAATTACATCATGGAAAACATCATCAAAACTACATAACAAATCTTAACAATTTTATAAAAGATACGGACATGGCTGAAATGTCATTGGAAGATATAATTGTTAAAAGCTCAAAAGATAACTCAAAAGCTGGAATATTTAATAATGCAAGCCAGCATTGGAACCATAATCTTTTTTGGAAGTGCATGAAGCCAAAAGGTGGTGGGAATATTCCGTCAAAACTTGAGAAAAAAATTGTAGAAGATTTTGGAAGCGTTGAAAAATTTAAAGATCAATTTAAACAAGCAGGTATAACTCAATTTGGATCAGGTTGGTGTTGGTTATCTTTAAATAATGATAAATTGGTCGTTACAAAAACAGCTAATGCTGCTAATCCTTTAATTGATAACTTAAAACCAATACTTGGTTGTGATGTCTGGGAACATTCATATTACATTGATTATAGAAATAGAAGACCTGAATATTTAGATAAATTTGTTGATAATCTTATAGATTGGGAATTTGTTGAATCTCTATTAATCTAATTAATCCTAGAACTTTTTGAGATATATCAAATAGCTATTTTTGATGTAAATAGACTCATAGTTCAGGATTTGTTAATCTTGTATCATGAGAAGATTTGAAAAAATATTTAGAGGAAAATGTTCTTACAAAAGAATTGATAAGTACGTTAATTTAGTTCGTAAAACATTAGATCCTGATGATGATATGGCAATAGAATTTGATATCCAAGATGATTATCAGCATATTAAAATTGAAGTATTTGATCGAGTACTGCATTAATTAGAAATAAAATTAAAAAAGTTACTATGAAAAGTCCATTTTTAGATAAAGAGAAAATTATAGAAAACCAACTATCATTCTCAATATATGATGGATTCCCTGTATCAAAAGGACACGCATTAATTTTACCAAAAAGAATTGTTGCAGATATATTTGATTTAAATGATGACGAGTACAATAGCTGTTTTGAATTAGTTAAAAAAGTAAGAACTATTTTATTAAAAAAATTTCAACCTGATGGTTTTAATATTGGTGTTAATAGTGGGGAAACAGCTGGGCAAACAATATTTCATGCTCACATACATCTAATTCCTCGTTATAAAAATGATGTTTCAAATCCTCGTGGTGGAATAAGAAACGTAATTCCAGGTAAAGCAGATTATTAAATCTAATGTCTAGAAAAACTTTTTCGGACTATAAGAAATCAATTGATAATGATATCCGAACAATTATTCATAAGGGGAAAAACGTGGCTTGCTATAAATTTCCGTTTTTCCAAACTATTCTAGAGTTTGCAAAAAAAGATATTACTCACATCACTAGAGAAATGTTGGCAAAACCCCATGTAGATAAAATTATAAAACATATGAAAAAAAGTCCATTTCAAGGACAGACCGGTGTAAGAAATGGTAAAATGCTTCAAAGTGTAAAAGACCATATTGATGGGAAAATTAATATAGAAAAATTATTATTGATTACAGAAAAGGAAGGTTTTAAGGATGTTATAAGGGCTTTTCCTGTAGTTGGAACAAAAAAAATCAATAATAATATTTATTCTGACGAAATAAAAAATAATAAAAAAATAATTTTACATGACGAATTTTTAGAACTTGCTCAAGATAGCAATCTAGTAAAATTACTCGATGCAGGAACAGATTCTAGATGGGATCTTCAACAAAGAGTTTGGGAGAAAAAAATACATCCAAGTGCAATAATAAACTATGATGAAAATAGTAAAGCGCTAATTGAGGTACGATTTAATCAAAGACTTCATCTTACTCCAATAAAACCTACTCTAACAAATTATCAAGGTGATGTTTGCTTCTATTGTAGAAGACCATACCCACTTAATGATTTAGAGATTGAGCATTTTATTCCTCTTGATTTAGCTAAGCAGTTTTACTTAAAAAATAATAAACAGCTTAAATATAATCTTAATAACTTAGGTAATTTGGTAAACGCATGCGTAGAATGTAATGGGCCAAAAGGAAAATGGCATCTTTATTTTCCAAAAAAACAATTTTGGTATGAGCTTCATGCTAGAAATGAACAAATATGTAATTCGGAAAAACCCCTTGAAATAATATTGCAGAATAACCTTGGAAAAACTAAAGAAGAAAGATTACAGAAACTTATCGAATTAAGGGATTTATGTATTGAACTTCACATGATTGAGTGGGATGGTCCAACAGAAATATTTAACTCATTACAATATTATAAAAATAATTAAAACTATGCCACAGACTATGCCAGATTTAGATAAATCAAGTTTTGGTGCAATATGAACAAAGAAAACACAAGCAAACTCTGGAAAATTATTCAGGAAGCCGGCGATTATTTGGATGGTCAACTTCCTGATCATCCAAATCATCCAAAAGGAAGAAATCCATATGCTCATGTAGCAATTTGTGTAAAAAACAAATTTAATTCTACATATAAAGATATTCCTGATGACAAATTTGATGAAGTAATCAATTATATTAAATTTTTAAAAGAAAATCCTAGTTAATTAGATATAGTTTTTAGAAACTCGTCTACTTCACTACTTTTAGTATTCCAAGCTGTAACAAGTCTAACTGTCTTACCGCCTAATTCCTCATTGCTCATCATATATTCTTCTGTATTTAAATGCTCAACCATCTTTTTTGGGAGTTTAACAAAAACTTCATTTGCCTCAGTTGGATATTCAAGTTTAACTTGATTACTAGAAACTAAACCATCACTTAATTTTTTTGCCATTAGATTTGCGTGTCTTGCGTTTTTTAACCAAACATCATTTGATATATATCCATCTAATTGTGCAGAAACAAAACGCATTTTAGACAATAGATGACCGGATCTTTTTAACAAAAAAGGTAAATTGCCGACTAATTCCTTGTTAAATATTATTATTGCTTCAGCTGCTATACATCCGTTCTTCGTTGCTCCAAAAGATAATATATCAATTCCTGATTTCCATGTCATTTCTGCAGGTGTAACATCCAGTGAAACAAGTGCATTAGCGAACCTAGCGCCATCCATATGTACTTTTAATTTTTTTTTATGTGCAATTTCAGAAATATTTCTAATTTGATCTAAAGTGTAAACTTCACCAGTTTCTGTTGCTTGCGTTATGCTAACAATAGATGGTTGAGTGTGATGCACAATTCCAAACCCTCCAATATTATCATTTAGCTCATCAACTGTTATTTTGCCGTCTTTACCGTTCAATGGAACAAGTTTTGCTCCACCTGTATAAAATTCAGGGGCTCCACACTCATCAACATTGATATGGGAAAATTTATGGCAATAAATATTTCCAAATGATGGAGATATAGCTGAAAGTGCTAAAGCATTTGATGCGGTTCCTGATGCTGTGGGGTAAATAATTACATCCTTTTCAAAAATTTTAGAAAATTTTTCTTGTAACACGCCTGAAATTTCATCATTACCATATGGAGGAGCAATACCATCATTTGCTTTGATAATTGCATCCAAAACTTCTGGACAAGCTCCTGTCACATTATCTGAAGCAAATTTTACTCTTTTGCGTTTTGTATTAATTTTTGCGTTCATTTTATTGTTTTGGAAAATAATCTTTTAAAGTACCTTCTCTATAAACATCGGCTGTACAACAATGAAGGCCTCCACCAAAAGCATATGCATCTCTCAACTCAACAGGGATAACTTCCATACCTAATTTATCTAACTGTTCAGCTTGATATTTTTCACTTTTTTCAACGCATACAGTTTTAGGGTCAAGAACTAAAACATTCATTGATAGCCATACTGAAGAGTAACAAAGTGGTGGTGGGGTATTATGAGCAGGTTGCGCAGCATCAATAATTTCCCATCCATTATCTTCAAATAATTTTCTTTGTTCTTTTGGAAGTCTTCGTTGTGGATTATTAATAATCAACCCCTCTTTAATTGGAGTAAAGGTTGCATCAATATGAATTGGATAAGGATCTCCTGGGAAATTTACAGCATGAACTCTATGATCTTTAAAATGTCTTTTTATCCAATCAATTCCTTTTAAGTTAGTTGTAAATCCGTGTTGAACAACCAAATCCTTTCCAAATCTTAGAATATCTGCGGCATCAAATAATGGCTCTTCCTCAGTTGTGACAAAGTATTTATTTTCTGTCCATTCAAGTCTTTTAGTTACACCAATTTTATCTGATAAATAGTCTTTTCTATAGTCTGCATCTGTTAATCTAGGCTTTGGTGCTGACTCATGTCTCATATTTGGATCTTTATTATAATAGTCTTTTAATAATGGTCTGTAACATAGGTACTCAAACCACCTGCACCTGTAGCTCATTGTAGCTTCTAATATTTCATTTCCCACAGTTAACAAAACATCTCTAGGTGGCATACATCCAAACATAGTTTCGGCTTTCCAGTCAGGAGTTGATGTTGGTTGATTAAAATCTAAAGGTGTTGGTCTATCAACTTTTATTCCCCTTTTTTCAAGCAAATTTGAAAAGTTATCTAATAGTTCATTAGCTTTATCGACAGTGTCCTTAGTTCTTGGACCATAAGTTCCTCGCATATCAGAATCTTCTGGAACTTTAGCATCTAAAGCAGGTTCAGGTGCTGGAATACAAGTACCATCTGCTCTTCCAACAATTACATGTTTTAATGGATCCCATTCATTCCAACTATTAACAATCTTATTATTTTGAACCATGTAAAATTAATTTAATCCAATAAATCTTCTATTAGATTGCATTATCATACTATAATAAAAAATAGCTAAAAAAATAAAGAAGCCACCAATAATTGTATTAGTTGAAGGAATTTCATTTATTCCAAGCCATGGCAGCCAAACCCAAAATATTCCTCCTATTACTTCAGTCAAAGACAATAGCGTTAAATCAGCTGCAGGAATATGTTTAGACCCAATTGAATAAAGAATTAAGCCCATGCACACAAGTGTTCCATGAGTGGCAAATAATGCTTCATTTTTATTTGAAGATAAGAAATTTGCATCGTTATTTAAAAGCATAACTGTTGAAAATAAAAAACAAAATAATCCTGCTATAGCAACAGTTGTAAACTTAGGAGTTTGTTTTCTCCATCTCAGACTTACTGAAAAAATTGAAAAACCTAGTGCAGATACTAATCCAAAAATTAGACCCATTAAAGAATTTTCTTCGGTATTACCGTAGGCCATTACTATTATACCAAATGCAGCGACTAAAATTGATATCCAAACTGTGATTGAAATTTTTTCTTTCAAAAATAGAAAACCAAGTAGCGCGGTTATAAAAGGCATTGCAGCTAAACATAATAAAGTTACTGCTGCTGTCGTGTTAGTAATTGACCAAATAAAAGTTATCATTGCTGTTCCTAAACCGACACCACCTATAATTCCAGATATCCCAATTTTAAAATAATTTTTATAAAATGAAATTCCTTCTTCCAGAAATAAGTAAATATTCAGCAATAAAAAAATAACAATGCCTCTTGCAAACAAGTATTGCCAAGGGACAGTTTCGGGTTGGTCTATATGTCTTACAACATATGGTCCAAATGACCAAAGTATGCCTGCAAATAAAACAATTGGAATAGCTACTTTAGGATTTTTTAAATCAGGCATAAATTAATTTATTTTTTATAAATTTTTAGTGATATTATTAAATAAATATGGATTTAGATATAATAAAAATTGCATCCGACACGACTAATAATAAAATATTGAAAGATTACACTCATAGATCGAAATATAAAAATAAAACTTGTGGCGATATAATTGAAATGAGAGTTAATATTAAGAAAAATATAATACAAGATATTGGGTATCAGACAAAATCCTGTATTTACTGTCAAGCTTCTGCAAGCTTAATATCTCATAAACTTATTAAAAAAAGTAAAAATAAAGTGAATTACTTATTAAAAAATCTTATCGATTATTTTGAAAATGAAATTAAACCTTTGCCAAAAAATCTAAATAAATTTAATAAATTGTTTAATAAAAAAAATATACCTAGAAAAAACTGTGTATTAATGCCATTAATTGCACTTAAGAAACTCAGCATTGATGAATAATTTAGATATTAAAAAACCTGTTATCGCTGCAATATTTTCTACTATGACAATTGGGGTTTTGTCATTGCTTACTTATAAAACACCTTATGGATTATTTTTGATTGCTTCCTTTGGTTCTACAATGGTTTTACTTTATGGTTATCCAGAAAGTCCTTTTGCAAAACCTAAAAATATATTTTTTGGTCATTTTTTAACCTCGCTTGTTGGTGTGATATTCGTTAATTTCGTTCCGCTCCCGATATATATTATTATACCTGTCGCTGTTGGAATAGGTGTCGGATTAATGATCATTCTTAATGTAACCCACCCTCCTGCAGGAGGGAATCCTATAATTGTGATCATGGGATCGGTTTCTTTTGAATATTTAATATCCCCAGTTATAAGTGGATCAATTATTGTGATAGTTTTTGGCATAATCTTGAACAAATTTATTGCTAAAAGGAATTACCCAAAATAAACACAATTTGTTTGCTAGTCCTATTTAACTTGTGCTAGTCTTTTCAAATAATAATTAATAATTCAGCTTTAAGAAGCTAGTAATAGGAGTAAAAATGAAAGTACTTTGTGTATTGTATGATGATCCAAAAGGAGGAATGCCTAAATCTTATCCTCTGTCGGATTTACCAAAATTAGAGAAATATCCAGATGGAATGACATTGCCATCGCCTAAAGGAAGAGATTTTACACCAGGCCAATTACTTGGTTGTGTTTCAGGTGAACTTGGTTTGAGAAAGTTTTTAGAGAGTAATGGACACGAGTTGGTTGTTACTAACAGTAAAGATGGAGATGGATGTGAAGCGGATAAACATATTGTTGATGCTGACATTGTTATCTCTCAACCATTTTTCCCTTATTATTTAACTAAAGAAAGAATCGCTAAAGCTAAAAACCTTAAGATGGCAATAACAGCAGGAATAGGTTCTGATCACGTTGATTTACAAGCAGCAATGGATAATAAAATTGATGTTGTTGAAGTAACTTTCTGTAATTCTAGATCAGTTGCTGAACACATAGTAATGATGATTGTTTCAATGGTTAGAGATTATCACAATCAACATAGAATAGTTAATGAAGGCGGATGGAATATTGCAGATGCTGTTCAAAGAAGTTATGACGTTGAAGGAATGCATATAGGAACCGTTGCTGCTGGAAGGATCGGATTAGATGCACTTAGAAAAATGAAACCATTTGATGTTCATTTGCACTATTTTGACAGACATAAATTACCTGACAGTGTTGAAAAAGAACTAAACTTAACTTTTCATGAATCAGTGGAGTCTATGGTAAAAGTTTGCGACGTTGTTACAATTAATTGCCCACTTCATCCTGAAACTGAAAATTTGTTTGATGATGAAATGATAAGTAAAATGAAAAAAGGAGCATACATAGTTAACACTGCAAGAGGTAAAATTTGTAATCGAGATGCAATAGCTAAAGCTCTAAAAAGTGGACAGCTAAGTGGTTACGCAGGTGATGTATGGTTTCCACAGCCCGCTCCAAATGATCATGTATGGAGAACAATGCCAAATCATGGAATGACACCTCACACTTCTGGTACATCTTTGTCTGCTCAAGCAAGATATGCAGATGGTGTTAGAGAAATATTGGAATGTTTCTTTGAAGGAAAAGAAATTAGAAATCAATATTTGATCGTAAAAGATGGCCAATTAGCAGGAATGGGTGCGCATTCTTACAGTAAAGGGTCTGCAACTAGTGGATCAGAAGAAGCTGCTAAATATCAAAAAAAATAAAATAGATTTATTAAAGGTATGCTACTTAAATAAGTAGCTACCTTTAATACCATAGATTTAAACCCTCATTATTATATATTTTAGATATGAGGTTATTTTACTACTTTTTACTATTATTTCTTGTCTCGACATCATTCTCTCATTCAAAAAATAAAGCGTATTTTGCAGGAGGTTGCTTCTGGTGCATGGAAGAATCTTTTGAAATGTTGGAAGGTGTAGAAGAAGTTATATCAGGTTACTCAGGAGGGATCACTGCAAATCCAACATATAGAGAAGTCACTTATGGAGATACTGGTCATTTTGAGGTTGTTGAAATAATTTATGACGAAGAGAAAATATCCTATAAAGAACTCTTAAAAAACTTCTGGCTTAATATTGATCCATTTGATGCTTATGGCCAGTTTTGCGATAAAGGATACAGCTACAGATCTGTAGCATTTTATGAAAACGATTATCAGAAAGATTTAATTGAGAAAGATATAAAAAGATTAGAAAAGAAATTTAAAAAGAAGGTAGTCACATATGTTAAAGAATTTGAGATTTTTTACAAAGCAGAGGATAAACATCAAGATTACTATCAAGTATATTTAGAAAATTATTTAAAATATAAGAAAGCATGCAAAAGAGAGAGAATACTTGATATTATTTGGGGATCATAATTAATGCCTGTAAAAAGCAAATTTGTAGCTTTAAAAAACTATATCCCTACAGGTTTACCAAAAGAAACTGACTTTGAAATAAAAACTAAGGAGATATCTTTAGATACTAAGAACAATATATTGGTTTTAAATTTATGGATTTCAGTTGATCCTTATATGAGGGCAAGGATGACTGAAAGAAAAAACTATAAACCGCCTTTTAATATTGGTGAAGAGATGGAAGGTTATGCTTTAGGTATAGTTAAAGAGTCTAAAGACAAAAGTTTTAAAGAAGGAGATATTGTTTTTAGTAATTTTGGAATGAGAGATTACTTTGTTTGTAATTCCAATGATCTAAAAAAAATTGAGCCAATGAATATTCCTATACAAACATATCTAGGTCCACTTGGAATGACAGGTCATACAGCTTATATAGGACTTTTTAAACATGGTGAATTAAAACCAGGTCAAACAATCCTTGTTTCTTCAGCTGGAGGTAGTGTTGGATCTACTGTTTGTCAAATTGCAAAAAATATGGGTTGTAAAGTAATTGCAAGTACAGGATCAGATGAAAAAGTTAAATGGCTGAAAAATGATTTAAAAATTGATCATGCGTTTAACTATAAAAAAATTGAAAATCTTGTTTTGCATCTTAAAGAAGTTTGTCCTGAAGGATTTGATTTATATTTTGATAATGTGGGTGGCGATTTCTTAGAGTCAGCTATTTTTCAAATGAAGAACTTTGGAAGGATTGTAATTTGTGGAAGGATATCCCAAATGAATGCAACTAATCCTGGCTCTGGTTTAAAAAATATGGCTCATGTTCTTGTAAAAAGACTAACTATTAAAGGTTTTATAATTTTTGATCATGAAAATGATCGAGAACAGTTTGAAACTGATATGGCTAAATGGCTATTAGAAGATAAAATTAAATTTAAAGAAACTGTTTACGAAGGTATAGAAAATACGCCAAAATCATTCATTGATTTATTAGAAGGTAAAAACATAGGAAAAATGCTTGTAAAAATTTAATTAGAATTTTTATGAAATTTTTAAAGAAATTTTATAGACCCTTTTTATTAACCTATATTTTTTTGAGTATAGCTATCAGTTTTTATCCATCATTTGATTTTTACTCACTAAAAGGTCAAATTCTTATAATTGCTGTATCTTTTTTTAATGGGATGATGGGAGTTTACGTAAAAAAATTATAAGACGTAGGGCTCGGGTCTTGCAGAGCTATTTAATACTCTTTCGACTGCGAAAACACTAATATCTATAGTTTGATAACTGCCTGTAGTTATTAATTCAGTTAGAGCTCTACCAATTCCTGGTGCTTGCATTAAACCTCTGCCAGTAAATCCTGAGGCCATGTAAACATTTTCATATTTTGGATGTTTTCCAACTACAGCATTATTATCTAATTTGTTACAATCATAATATCCAGCCCATCCACCTGTTAATTTGAGTTCTTCAAATGCTGGTATTCTTTTTGCAAGAGCAGGCCAAACTAATTCTTCAAAATCATTCCATGCAGGTTCAAGATCTTCTGCATCAAAAACTGAAATTGGAGAACCTGCTAAATATTCTTTTCCTTCTGGTCGCCAATATACTCCTGTTGTTAGATCTCCGGATAATGGCATCTCTGGAATATGTTTAGGACATTTAACTCTAAAGACTGTATGTTTTTGAGGTACTACAGGAATATCTTCAAGTAGTTCCTTAGTCCAACACCCAGCTGCGGAAATAATTGTCTTTGCATTAATTTCAGATAGGCTCTTAACCTCTCCCTTAATAAATTCTGCCCCAAGATCAATTGCTTTATGCTTTAAAGCGCTATGAAATAAAAACGGATCAATCCATCCCTCGCTCTTGTTATCAGTAAATGTTGCAGTTTCAATTCCTTCCTCATTAATGTAAGGAAAATAGTTTTTCAATTCAGAACCTTTAATATTTTTTGTACCCGCTTCACATTCTTTATGATTTTCTAAAGCTCTGTATTGTTCTTCTGCATGATCTGGTCCAAACATTAGAAGATATCCATTGGGCACCATGCTAGCTGTTGGATTTGGATTTTTTTCAGTTTTCAATAATTCTGGTATTTGAAATATAAATTCCCTTGCAAATTTTCCTAAAAGAATATTTTCTTTTTGAAAAAACTGTCGTCTAAATCCACCAAGTGATAATGGGAATGATGCAGTTTTATAAGTTGGATCCCTTTCAATGACTTTTACTTTTCTGCCTTCTTTGGACATAAAGTATGCAGTTGCAGCTCCAATTATACCACCACCTACTATTACAACATCATCCATATTAGTTTATCAAAAAAATGTTTATATTTAAAAGCAATGCAAAACAACACCATAACAAATATGGAATCATCAAGTACATGCTTAATTGACTTATATTCTTATATTTAAATACCAATAAAACAATAAATATAATTAACACAACAAGATTTAAAATTGCTAAAGAAATATTATGGAAACCAAAGAAAACAATACTCCAAGTTGTATTAAAAAAAAGATGAATGAAATATAAAAATACAATATTTAAATTTTTTGTGTTTTTATGCCACGCATTCCATATGGCTATTGTCATAAATAAATAAAGTAATGTCCACACTGGCCCAAATATCCAATCTGGTGGATTGTATTGAGGTTTAGATAAATTTGAATACCAAGGTTCTTTAAAATTTATAGTAACCAAACCTCCAATAAATGAAGCTGAAAACGTAGTAATTGCAAAGAGAATAAAAGATAAAATTTTATTTTTTAGCATTTAAGTACTATACAGCAGTTAAATATGAATAAAAAAGTAATTTGGATCACAGGCGGAAGCACAGGAATTGGCAAAGCACTTGCGTTAAAATTTGCTAATAATGGATGGACAGTTGCTATTTCTGCAAGAAGAGAAAATTTATTAAAAGAAATCGAAGATAAGCATCAAAATATTAAATCTTTTCCACTTGATGTAAATGATAAGGAAAAGTGTAAGTCTGTTTTTGAAAATATAAAAAAGGAACTTGGTGACATCGAAATTTGTTTTTTTTCTACGGGTACTTGGGATCCAAAAAAAGAAAAAGAAATTGATGTAGAGCAAATTGAAAATGTATTTAAAGTAAATTTTTTTGGAACATTAAATTGTATAAAAGCAGTTGAAACTCATTTTCGAGAAAGAGGAAAAGGTATTATTACCATTGTATCTTCGATTGCAGGATACAAAGGCTTACCTAACTCAAGTGGCTATGGTCCATCCAAAGCTGCTTTAAGTAATCTTGCTGAAAGTTTACATTTTGATTTTGGAAGATATGGCGTGAGGGTTTGTTTAGTTTCTCCAGGTTTTATCAAAACACCAATGACTGATAAGAATGATTTTAAGATGCCTTTTCTAAAAACTCCAGAATTCTCGGCAGACAAAATTTATGATGGGCTTATTAATAGTTCTAATTTTGAAATACACTACCCAAAAGAATTAACTTTGATCCTTAAATTTTTAAAAATAATACCTGATCGATTATATTTTTATTTAATACGGAAACTAACTAAATTACAAAAAAAATAAAATTAATCTTTAACAAACATCACAGTCAACTCTGCAACTTTAATTCCAAATTTTGTCATCTTAGCTCGGTTGATAGCTACTCTTTCGTCTTGCATAAATATCCAATCATCAAAAGTAATTTTGATATTTTTTCCTTTCACAGGAACTAACAAAACATACTCAAATTTAAACGCTGGGCCATATGAATACCCCCTAGCCTTTCCAACTACATCGCCTGCAGTTCCCTCGTAATTATGTTCATCAATTTTATCTATTACCCATTGCCTATTTTGTATTTCACCATCATTCCAAATAAATTTTTCGTCTAATATAAGTTGTTTGCCATCCCACTTACCGTCTAGGTCTGCTGAAAATTGTCTTGTAACTTTACCTGATCTATTTTGTAGTATACCCCAAGCTTTGACGTTTCCGCTTAAATATTCTTCAATAATTAGTCTTGGTTTTTGATCTTTAAAATCTTCTGGTTTCATAGATTGATTATTTATACAGCTTGTAATTAATCCTGTTAAAATTATCAATAAAAATACTTTAAAAAATTTTTTGTTAATCATTTTAAATTTTATTTTGCATGGAAAATTGAATTAAATCTATATTCTTTGATTTAAACCCAGCTTCACAATATGACAAATAAAAATGCCACATACGTTTAAATTTATTATCAAATCCATATTTTGAAATCTCTTCCCATTTTTTTAGGAATTCATCTCTCCATATTTTTAAGGTATTGGAATAGTGAGAGCCATATGACTCATATTTTTTAATTTCTAAACCGTTGCTACTAGATAAATCATATAATTTTCTTTTTGATGGCAAAAAACCTCCAGGAAATATGTATTTTTGTATAAAGTCTTCTTTGGTTTTATATCTGTCAAATAAACTATCATCGATTGTTATCGCTTGTATCGCAGCCCTTCCGTTCTCAGATAGATTTTTTTTAATACTTTTAAAATAATTGACTAAATAATTTTGCCCAACCGCTTCTATCATTTCTATAGATGCGATAGAGTCATATTTGTCTTTTACATCTCTATAATCTTTCAAAAATATATTCACTTTTTCATTCAATCCATTTTCAAATATTCTTTTTTTTGAAAATTCAAATTGCTCTTTAGAAATTGTTATACAATCTAATTTTACATCATAATTTTTACCCACATATTCAGCAAAGCCGCCCCAGCCACAGCCAATTTCTAAAATTTTATTTCCTACGTTTGGCTTTATTAATTCTGTAAGCTTTTTATATTTATTTAGTTGAGCAGAAAATAAATCGTCTTTTTGTTTTTCAAAAATTGCACTTGAATAAGTAAGTGAAGGATCCAACCATAATGAAAAGAAATCATTTCCTAAATCATAATGTTTTGAAATATTTTTCTTACTTCTACTCTTATTATTTTTTATGAAAATACTCTTTAATTTATTAATCATTGATAAATCAAAAATACCTGAAAATTTATAGACAATTTTTATATTTTTAGCTGTTATTTCTATTAGATTAGTTAGATTATCTGTTTCAAATTCATTTCGCATGTACGCTTCTGCAAGTCCTACACTTCCCGATTTTATTATTTGAAGTGTTAAACCAGGTTTGTTAATTTTAATCTTTGCTCTTAATTGTTCACTCTTATTACCAAACTTATATATTTTGCTGTCATGATTTTGAATTTCAAGAAATCCATGCTTTATTAGTTTTAGAGAATTAAATACGATTTTATCTGACAAAAGATTAAAATTCATTTTTTTTCAAACGTAATATTATTTTTTATTTTTATGTTTTTTTTAACTAACTTAACTCCCTTTAACCATAATTTTAATGCTTCAAAATGAATTGCGGCAATAACTTTAAAGGTCATTAAAGGGTGAGAAATATAAGATATAAGCATATTTTTATTGTTAATTTCTTTTGCAACCCCATCTTGTGAAGCATATAACAATTTTCCCTCCTTATCACTTTGATCAATTATTACGGATAACATTTTTTCAGGTTTGAGGATTCTAAAATTGTATTTACTTTTCATTTCAATAAATGGTGAAACGAAAAACTTCTTCTCACAGCTATTTGTAATTATTTTTTCGTCGTTGACTTTAAATATATAAGTATGTTGCTCACCAAATGTATTTTTAACCTCATACAATATAGCTATAATTTTTGAATGATTATCATAAACGAAAAAAATACTTAATGGATTAAATACGTAACCAAATATTCTAGGATAACAAAGCAATTTTACCTTTATGTATTCAAATTGAATGTTGTTTGATTTTAAATTTTCTATTACCCAGGCTTTTAAATCACTACCATCTCTAGGTCCGTGATCTTTGTCATAAAAACTTAAAATATTAAAACTATTGTTAGAAAAAATTTTAATTTTTTTTTGTATCAAATTAATTTCATCAAGATCTAAAAAGAGTGAGAAAACGTTGTATTTAAAAAAGTGATATTTTGGCTTAAATCTTTTATGTATTACTTTACCTTCGTAAATATTGGAATTTTTAATCATTTAGGTTTTCAATCATATTAATGGATGATTTTATTCCATCTTCATGAAAACCGTAACCAAAATAACTTCCACAAAACAATACATTTCTTTTATTTTGTATTTCTTTTAATAATTTTTGATTATTCAAAGCATCTTGATCAAAATAAGGGTGGGTAAAAGTAACTTTTTGTAGGATTTTTTTTTGATCTATTTCAAAAAAAGGATTTAAGGTTAAGAAAATATTTTTTTCTGTCTTCAGATTTTGTAATAAGTTCAACCAATAAGTTAATGATGTCTTGCTAATATCTGATTTATCTATTGAGGAATTCCATGAAGACCAAACTTTTTTATTGTTTGGCATACATACATCGTCAGTATGTATTACTGCTAGATTGGATTTATATTTAAAATTTGAAAGTATTTTTTTTTCATCCTCAGTCGGCTCACTCAAAATTTTCAATGCATCGTCTGCATGAGTAGCGATGACAACTTTATCATAGTCAAAAAATTCGTTACTAGCACCGTAATATACTTGAACACCAATTTTATTTCTTTTTATCGAACTAATCTTATAATTTTTAAAATATTCTCCACTTATTTGAGTTAATACTTTCTCTACATAAGTTCTACTTCTGTTGGTGACTGTGTACCATTGTGGTCTATTTTTTAATTTAAAAAGTCCATGATTTTGAAAAAATTTTAAAAAAAATTTAATTGGCATTTGATTTGCTTCTACTGGAGGCATAGACCAGATAGCAGAAACCATTGGGATTAGATGAAAATTAATAAAATTTTTTGACCATTTATTTTTTTCAAGAAATTCACCAAGAGTAATCTCTTCATTTAAACTTTTAATTTGATCACACTTTTTGTAGAAATTTATAATATCAAAAAACATTTTTAAAAATTTTAAATTAAAAAGATTAACTTTATTTGCAAAAATTCCGTTTAAACCTCTACCACAGTATTCATAATTTGTATCTTTTACAGAAACAGAAAATGACATATCGCTTTTTTCAATTTCAATTTTTAATTCGTTAAAAAAATTTATGAGATTTGGATAAGTTTCATGATTAAAAACAATAAAGCCAATATCTACAGGAACTTTTTTACCATTGATTAAAGTATCTAATGTATATGAATGACCACCAAAATGATCTTCACTTTCAAATAAATCAACATGGTGTTTTTTGGAAAGCTTTTGTGCTGCTGATAAACCAGAGATTCCTGATCCAATTACTGCAATTCGCATTAATGCTATGCTGCGTCTTCTTTAAACTCATCCATGCTTGGGCATGTGCAGAATATATTTTTATCTCCATAAACATTATCTACCCGGGCAACTGGAGGCCAAAATTTATTTTGTTTTAGAAAACTTGCAGGATATGCTGCTTCTTGTCTTGAATATTTATGTTCCCATACATCTGATGATAATTCAGTATCAGTGTGAGGAGCGTTTTTAATTGGATTATCAATTTTATCAAATTCACCTGATTTAATTTTTTCAATTTCTTGTTTAATCTTAATTAAAGTGTCACAAAATCTGTCTATTTCTGATAAACCTTCGCTTTCAGTTGGCTCTATCATCATGGTGCCAGCTACAGGCCATGACATAGTTGGTGCGTGAAATCCAAAATCTATCATTCTTTTAGCAATATCTTCTTCAGTTACACCTGTTTCAGATTTAATATTTCTAATATCAATTATGCACTCGTGTGCAACATTGCCATTTGCACCTTTGTACAAAATAGGAAAGTGATCTTTAAGTCTATGAGCAATATAATTTGCGTTTAAAATTGCAACTTGAGTAGCAAGCTTTAATCCTTCTGATCCCATCATTTTAATATACATCCAGGAGATTGATAGAATACTTGAACTACCCCAAGGAGCTGCTGATACTGCTCCAATTCCACTTGTTGGTCCGCAATCTTTTATTACTGGATGATTAGGCAGATAAACTTGTAAATGTTTTTTACAAGCTATAGGTCCCATTCCAGGTCCACCACCACCGTGAGGAATACAAAATGTTTTATGCAGATTAATATGACAAACATCTGGACCAAAATTTCCAGGCTTTGCAACTCCAACAAGGGCATTTAAATTTGCTCCATCCATATAGACCTGTCCACCATGTTTATGAACTAACTCACAAATATCAGTTATTTTTTCCTCAAATACTCCATGGGTAGATGGGTAAGTTACCATTAAAGCTGCAAGATTTTCTGAATGTTGTTCTACTTTTTTCTTTAAATCATCGAAATCTACATTTCCCTCTTTATCACAATTAACAACAACGACTTTCATTCCAACCATTTGTGCGCTTGCTGGATTTGTACCATGTGCCGAACTTGGGATTAAACATATATTACGATGAGCATCATCTCTATCTAAATGGTACTTTCTTATAACCATTAGACCTGCATATTCTCCTTGGGCGCCTGCATTAGGTTGTAGAGAAACACCGGAAAAACCTGTTATAGATCTCAACCAATTTTTTAAATCAGTAAACAAATCTCTAAAACCTTCCATTTGTTCAACTGGAACAAAAGGATGAGGTTCTGCAAATTCTTTCCAAGAAATCGGGATCATTTCAGCAGCAGCATTTAACTTCATTGTGCACGAACCAAGTGCTATCATAGTTCTATTCAATGCTATATCCTTATCCTCTAGCTTTTTAAGATATCTAAGCATTTCAGTTTCTGAATGATATAAGTTAAAAATTGGATGCTCTAAATATTTTGAAGTTCTTAATAAATTTTTTGGTAAATTGGGTAATTTAACTGAAGGATCCTCTTTTTTTATTGATTCTGCAGCATTAAAAATTTTTAATAATTGATTTACTCTATAAACGTTTTTTCTTTCATCAAAAGAGACAGCAAGCATTTCAGAATTTACTTTTCGTATATTAACTTTCTGATTTAGAGCATTTTTATAAATTTGATCAGTCTTTTCTTTGGTAATAATTGTAACAGTATCAAAAAAATAATCAGAATAAATTTCATAACCTGACTGTTTTATTTTATCAGCAAAACTTTTTGCTAATTGAGAAACTCTTTCAGAAATATTTTTAATTCCATCTGGACCATGATAAATAGCATATGCTGCTGAAACAATTGCTAATAAAGCTTGTGCAGTACAAATATTGCTTGTCGCCTTATCTCTTCTAATGTGTTGCTCTCTAGTTTGTAAAGATAATCTGTATGCCTTGTTACCATGTCTATCAACTGACACACCAACAATTCTACCAGGCATCGATCTCTTATACTCGTCTTTAGTTGCAAAAAATGCTGCATGTGGACCTCCATACCCCATCGGTATTCCAAATCGCTGAGAGCTTCCTACTGCTATATCAGCACCAAGTTCTCTTGGTGTTTTTAATTTTGCTAAAGCTAATAAATCACAAGCTAATACAGCCTTACCGTTTTTTTTGTGAATTTTGCTAATTGCTTCACTTGGGTCTTTAATATCTCCTAAAGTTCCAGGATATTGTAAAATTCCACAAACTAGATCTTCTTTTAATTGGTCTAAAACTTCATCTTCTTTTCCAACTAAAACTTTTAATCCCATTGGTTCGGCTCTAGTTTGAATTACATTTATTGTTTGAGGATGGCAATCCTCAGATACAAAAACTAAATTACTATCTTTTTTATTTAATCTATGACTAAGACCCATGGCTTCTGCTGCTGCTGTACCTTCATCCAATAAAGAAGCATTAGCGATATCCATTCCAGTAAAATCAACAATCATTTGTTGAAAGTTTAACAACATCTCAAGTCTTCCTTGAGCTACTTCAGGCTGATAAGGTGTATATGATGTATACCAACCTGGATTTTCTAAAATATTTCTTAAAATTACATATGGCGTATAAGTTCCATAATAACCCATTCCAATAAAATTTGAGTAAACATGATTTTTTTTTGAAATTGCTCTTAATTTTCTTAATGCCTCATATTCTGAATTAGACTCTCCGATATTAAGCTCACCTTTAAACATTATTTTTTCTGGAACAGTGTTATTCATTAAATCATCTATTGTTTGATAATTTAATTCTTTTAACATTTTTGATTGGTCTTCTTTAGAAGGTCCAATGTGTCTTTTTATAAAATCTTTTTCTGAATTTGG
>CACGOO010000005.1:0-25000 GCA_902574685.1 uncultured Pelagibacteraceae bacterium
CGTAGGAGTACCTTCTATTTCAGTATTATTATCTAAGAATCAGCATCAATCTGTTAAGTTTTTAAAAAAAAATGATATTCTACAAATTTATAAGAAAAAACAATTTATAAATCTAAAATCAGATAATTTATTAAAAATCTTTAATTTGAAAAATAAAAATATTCCAGAAAAAATGTTTTTAAACGACGCTTATGGTGCTAGAAGAGTTTATAGACTAATAAACGAGAAATCATTAAGTTTAAAGCTAAGAAAAGCAGATTTAAAAGACATATTTATTTATTTTAATTGGGTAAATCAAATTTCAGTTAGAAAAAATTCTATAAATAAAAACAGAATAACTTTTAATAAACATGAAAAATGGTTTAATAAAAAATTAAACCAAAAAAAAAATTATTTATACATCTCTATAGATGAAAATAATTTACCTCTAGGGCAAGTAAGGTATGATTTCTCCAATAATGATAAAAAATACTATGTTGATATTAGTGTTGACGAATTTTATAGAAATAAAGGATTGGGAAAAAAAATACTTAAATTGACCTTAAAAAAATTAGAAATTAAAAAAATAAAAAAAAAAATATACTCAATAATATTAAAAAAGAATAAGAGTAGTTTAAAAATCTTTATGCATAATAATTTTAAAATTATAAAAGAATTAAAAAATTATTATTTATTAAAATACAATGAAAATTAAAAATAATTTAGTTGTAAGTGCACATCAACCTGCTTTTCTACCATGGCTAGGATATATAGAAAAATTTGCTTTAAGTGACATTTTTATAGTTATGGACATAGCAAAATTTAGAAAAAGAGCATTTATGCATAGAAATAAAATTGAAATTAATAATAAACCCCACTTCCTAGGTTTTCATTTAGAAAAAAATGCAGACAGTTTAAATTGTGATAAAATTTATATAAATAAAAATTTTAGTGATGACTTATCAATCATATCGAACAAAATTAAAAATACTTACAAAAAATCAAAATTTTATAATGAGGTTGAATTATTTTGTAACGAGTGTCTTACTAATGATATAAACTCTTTTAATTTAGTGGAGATATGTCTAAAGCAACTAAAATATTTTAAAAAAATTTTTAATTTTGAAACTAAAATAATGCTTGAGTCTGAAATTATTGAGTCCGATTATTTAAGTAAAATTAATACTTCACAAAGATTATTACAACATGCATTAAAACTGTCAGCTAAAATATATATTACTGGTATAAATTCTGAAAGTTATTTAGATAAAGAAATTTTTGAGGATCATAATATATTTAATTATGTGCAAAAATTTGATTATAGTCCATTTTTTGAAATTCAAACTAGTCAGGAATGTCTAAGTATAATTCATCAAATTGCACTTATAGGCGTTAATAGAGTAAAAGAAATTTTAAATAAAAATATTCAAAATAAAAAAGAAATATTACAAAATGAAATTTCAAAAAAGAATAAAGATTAGCGAAAGAATTTTATTGTCAGAAAACAGTCCAACCTTCATTATTGCTGAAATCGGATCTAATCATAATCAGTCATTTCAATTTGCAAAAAAATTGATAAACGCAGCAAAAAATTCAGGTGCTGATGCAGTTAAATTTCAATCTTTGAATTTTGAGGAAACATTTCATAGTGATGCGCAAAAAAAAAAAACAAAAAAATTATATGAAAAAATTAATTTAAATGAAAAATGGTATGATAAAATTAATAAATATTGTAAAAGAAAAAAAATAATTTTCTTTTCTACACCAACTTATTCAAGATCTATAAAAATTTTAAACAATTTAAAAGTACCTATTTATAAAATTGCGTCAACAAATTTTAGATTTAACCCTAAACTTGATCTTGAGATAATAAATACTAATAAACCTGTTATAATTTCTTTAGGATTATCAACTTTAACTGAAACGTCAAAAACATTGAAAAAAATTTCAAGTAAAAACAAAAAAATAATTTTATTACATTGTATTTCAAGATACCCAACAAAAACTAAAGATTTAAATTTAAGCTTTATAAAATTGCTGAAAGATAAATTTAATTGTATTGTAGGATTATCAGACCATTCAATGTCAATTGATATACCATCATATGCTGTCGCAATAGGTGCCAGAGTAATTGAAAAACATTTTACATTATCACGAAAATTAGATGGGCCCGACCATCATTATGCACTACAGCCTAAGGAATTTAAGTTAATGGTTAATAAAATAAGAAATATAGAAAGAGTATATAATCTTCAAAATATCGGTGACAAAAAATTTAATAAGGAAGAAAATCTCTACAGAAAAATCTTTTGCCAAAAAATAGTAGTCACAAAAAATAAAAAAAAAAATACAAAATTAAAAATCAGCGATTTAGATGGGTTGATTTCTTCAAATAACAAAGGTATTGATTGTAAAAACATTCTTAAAATTAAAAACTTAATTTTAAATACTAATATAAAAAAAAATACTATTCTTGAATGGAAGCACTTAAAAATAAAAAATTAAAACAAATTAAAGACAATTTTTTTAAAAATGGATTTGTAGTTTTAAAAAAATTTTATACAAAAAAAGAAATATTTAAAGTTCTTAATTGTGTGTCGAATATCATCACGATTGCTATGAGAGAAAACAAAATAAAATTTAAAATTAAACATACAAGCAATCTTCAACATGAATTAGATAAAAAATATCTTTTTATTAAAAATAAAAAACCTAAATTAAAATCGGATATTTACAATCAATTAAAAAAGCTTGATAAACTAAATCATCTTTTTTCAAATAATAAAATTCTTTCGGTAATTAACTATGTATTAGACAGTGAAAGCATTATAGATAACATACAAATTAGAATTGATGACAGGTCAAATGATCGTAATCTTGATTTACACCAAGAATTAGATCAAAAGTCTCTAAAAAATATAACGGTCTGGCTTCCTTTTAAGAAATTATCGAAATCAAAGTCTGGTGGCATCAAAATAATTCCTAAAAGTCATAAATTAAGATTTATAGAACATGAAACTAAAACCACAAAAAATATGAAATATTTAGGAATTAGCAAAAAAACATTATCCGAAAAAAAATTAAAGGCCAAAATTATCAAAATAAATTCTGGTGATTTATTATTATTTCATCCATTATTAATACACGGTTCAGCTCAAAATAAATCAAAAAATATTAGATGGACTGGAATTGCAAGATATAATTCTTTTAATTATTTAAGATTATTTATGGATGGTAAAGAAAATTTCACAGGTGAAAAAAAGCAGTATCTTTATAAAAAATATTATAATACCAATAATTTTAAATGGATATAACAATCGACCATGAAATTAGGTATATAACAGATTTAGCCCGAATTGAGTTAAAATTAAAAAATTCAAAAGAACCAATATTCAAAAAAAAATTTAGAAAATTTTCAGAAAATTCTAATTTGTTAAAAAATTATTTTATTAAGGCAAAAAAAATAAATAAAATAATTCTCAGACCTTTGCCATATAATTCAAAAAAATTATACTTCGACCAAATTAATTCATTAAAGCAAAATTTTATTAAAAATTTAAAAATACCTAAAAGGATTAAAATTATTGAATCTTTACAAATTCCGAACTTTAATTATGTTAAATACAAAGATTTTAAAAAATTAATTAAAAATTACAATCAGTTTGATTTAAACGTGGAGTGGTATATTAATCATTCTAATTTAAGTGATTATAAAAAAGTATTTAAATACATTGATTTAAAAAAGAATAGTTTATGCTTAGAAATTTCGAATCCAAATAAATACACAGATTATGTTGTTTCCATTCTTCAAAACAAAAATAAAATAAAAATATTTGTTCCATCTTTTTCAAGATTAAATTGCTTTAAAACTAAGTACGAAAAATTTTTTAATAAAAAAAATGTCTATTTTATTACTAGTTCCGCATATTCTTTCAGTAAATGGCACAATCTAATTAGAACAACTTATAAAGAAGATAAAATTGTTTTTGGAACAGATCATCCATTTAATGATAATAAATCACTAAAAATTTATAATTATTTTAAAAATATATAAATGTTAAAAAAATCTTTTGTAGTTAATAAAAATTTATATTCAGTTTATAAAAAAAATAAAAATAAAAAATATAATTACCAGAAAGTTTTATGGAGTTCAAAAATATCAATGACGGGACGTTATTGGTTATTAAATAAACTAATTAAAAATAAATCTTATAATAATTGGCTAGATATAGGTACTGGCACTGGAGATATTTACAAATATATAAATAAAAATAAATTTCAAAATATAGACGCATTAGAACCAATTAATCACTTATTTAAGATCGTAAAAAAAAATAATTCGGATATCAATATTTACAATCAAACACTTTCAAATTTTAAAATTAAAAATAAATATAATTTAGTTAGTTGTATAGGTGTAATACAAAATTGTGGATCTTCACCTCTATTATTTTTAACAAAAGTATGTAAAATCATCCAAAAAAACGGCTATTTGTATTTAACATCAAAAAATATAAATTGGGCAAAGTTTAAAAGTGAAGATTATAATTTAGAATTAGATCATTCTTGGTTTGATATTGAAGAAATAAAAAAGATTTTGAAAAATAATAATTTGAAAATAATTAAATCTGATGGTTTTTTACCTAAAGAAAAAAAAATCGTTAATTATAAGCTGAGTCATACATTTTTTATATGGGCAAGAAAAAATTAAAAGAGTGCATATGCTTAATTCCTGCTAGATCTGGTAGCAAAAGATTAAAAAATAAAAATATTAAACTAGTTAATAATCATCCATTAATAGAAATAGTAATAAAAATCGCAAAAAAATCAAAATTATTTAGTGATATATTTGTATCTACAGACTCAAAGAAAATAAAAAAAATTGCAGAGAGCAACGGAGCAAAAGTTCCGTATTTAAGAAGTAAAAGAATCTCAAATGATAAATCTGGGACAGATCAAGTTATTCTAGACTTCATTAAAAAAACTAAAATTAAAAAAGATTTTTTATTCTGTATTTACCCAACAGCTATTTTGATATCTCCTAATGATTTAATAGATGCTTATAAAGTTTTAAAGAAAAGAGATGCCGACTGTTTAGTCTCAATGGGCGAATTTAATAGTAGTCCTTATAGATCATTAAAAATAATTAAAAATGGATATATTAAGTTTTGGAAAGAAAAATATTCTAACCAAAATTCTCAAGAATTAGAAAAACTTTATTTTGATGCTGGTGCTTTTTATATTTATAAAACTAAATTTTTAAAAAAAAATAAATTAAAAATGGTATTTCCAAATAAAACAATACCATATATCTTAAATCATAAAAAATCTATAGATATAAATACTAATGATGACTTTAAGTTTGCAAAGTCAATTTTTCTAAACAAAAATTATAAATAAAATGAGAAATTTTATTAATAAATTAAAAGTTATAAATCAATATTTTTATTATAAATTTATTGAAAAAAATATTTATAAAATCAAAAAGAAAAAATTTAAAAGAAAATTAAATCCAAAAATAACAATATATACACCGACTAAAAATCGTGCAGAAATATTAATTAGTAGAGCAGTAAAAGGAGTACTATCTCAAAGTTATAAAAATTTTGAGTATATTATTGTAGGTGATTATTGTAATGATAATACTAAAGATTTAGTTACTAAAATTAATGATCCAAGAATAACATATTACGATTTAAAAGAGCAGGGAATTAAATACGAAGCATTTAGTGACTTAAAAAAAATATGGTTAAGGGGTGGGGCAATACCAGCAAATTTTGCTATAAAAAAATCAAGTGGAGATTGGATAGCAAGGTGTGATGATGATGAGGAATGGACAGAAAACTTTTTAAAAGAAACACTAGATTTTGCATTAAATAACGACTTTGAGTTCGTATCTTCAGGCTCAATATATACAGAAAATCCTGATCATGACAAAACAATAAAAAAATTAGAAGATCATTATTTATATGATGAATATTTTCAATCTAATTTATTTTACAAAGAAGGACTAAATAATTGTAAGATTGGCGCTCCATCAACTTGGCTTATTAGATCAAATCTCAGTTTTTTTAAATTTAATGAGGAATGTTGGCGTAAAGATTACAATCAGGTTAATGATTGTGATTTTATTAATAGACTAGCATATTGTAATGTAAAATGTGGATATTTAGATAAATCTCTAGTTTATCAATTACCAAGACCGGGAAATGATGCCACTGGCTTGTTGGGAGCACTAAATGACTATAAAAACTTAAAATAAATACCAAAAAATGCGTCTAAATTAACTTAATTAATGAAATATAAAAATATTACAAAAGTAGCAATAAACCACTTTGATGCAAATAGATCAAATGAAACAATTTTTGAATTTAAAATAAATAATTTTCAAGATCTAAAAAAATTAAAAAAAAAAAAAGATCATTGGGATGATAAAAAAAATATAAAAAAAGACTATATTTATATTTTCAATCTATATTTAAATTTATCCAAACAAATAAGTAAAAATTTAAATAAAATTCATAAAAAAAACTTCCCTTACAAATACTGGGAAATTTTAATTGGACCCTGGTTATGGAGTTTTTTAGATAATACATATGAAAGATATAATTCAATCAAATTTTTTTTAAAAGAAAATAGAGGAAAAAAATTTTATGTAAATGATTTTCAAATGAAAAAAAAAATAACTCCTAATCTTGTAGAACAAATACCTAATTATTTTTACGATAGTTTCTGGAATTATGAATGCAGTATTAATATTATTAAAAGTGCTTTTAAACACAAAATTTTTTTAAAAAAAAAACATAGTGCAACCAAAGAAAAAGAGTTTTCTAAATATATTTCATATAACGAGAATAAACACAAAAAAATCGAAATAATTTATTATACAAATATTATTTCTAATAATTATTTAATTTTTGAAGGAACTTTTTCAAAAAAAATACTTCTCGAATATTTTTTAAACTTAAAATTTTTTCCGATAAAAAAAAAAATAGTATTTACAAATATTGGCAATAGCTCTTTGATTAATTATAATATTAGAAAAAAAATTAATATAAGTTTAAGTAATAAAAATAAGTATGAGAAATTTATTTCTAGTTGAAGGGAGTTTTCAAATGTCCCAAAGTAAATTAAAATATTTTTTTTTTTTATTAATTTTTTTTTTTTTATATAACTTTTAATATTCAATTTTATATATTTAAGATATTCATCATTTAAACAGCTAAATTTAGACCCAAAAAAATAATTTTTTTTGTTATTTTTGAAGTTTTCAGCCACATATCCAGAGTTAATATTGATATCTGCTTTTAAATCTTTATCAAAGAAATCATTTAAGACTATTGTTTTGTATTTCCTAAAACTAGAAATAAAGTTTTTATCTATAAAGTAAGAGTCAAAAAATATTTGATTTATATTATTTTCCGACAATATTTTTTTAAGTTGTATAATCTTATTTTTTCTTTTGTTAGAATTTAAAGTATATATTTTTGAATTTATTATATTTTCTAAATTAATTTTTTTTTTTTTATTAATAATTACAAATATAAATTTTTTATTATTTTTTTTAAATAAATTTGCTATACTAAGAGTTCTATAAAGATGACCCAATCCTGTTTCTAAATTGGCATCAATACAGAAGGCAATCATTTAATAGATCTAACTATTTTAAAACTTTCTGCATACTTCGTACCAGACTCCATACCACGATATTGTGATAAAATTTTTATACCCTCTATTGATCGAGGGTGTGGAAATTTTCTTAATTCATCTTTGTAACATTTGAATACACTAATTTTTCTGTTAATCTCTTTGCTTATATCAATATATAAATTTGGGCTAAATTTATTTTCATTAAAATTCCACTCGGAGCTTGATAATATTTCGAAAAACAGAACTTCATTTACAACTGCTTTATTTATTGGTCTTGTAGCTGTAATGACTGCTTTTGATATAATTTTATGATCTATATTAAGATCAAGATCTGAGTGCGTAAATATTTTTGCTGGTTTTATTATTTTAATTAATTCCTCAATTTTTTTTATTATTTCTAAAAGAGGAACTTTATCTAACTGATTGTCAGGATAATCAAAATCATAGAATTTTTTTATACCAAGCATTTTAGATGCTTTCACAAATGCATTTTTTCTTCTTTTAATTAAATTATTTATTTGACTATTTTGTATTTTTCGAGATGAGACTCCGTTACAAAAAAATGCAGAATAAAAATCAAATTTTTTGTTGTACTTTAAAATATAACCTCCGCATCCTAATGTTTCATCATCAGGGTGTGCAGAAATAACAAGTATTTTTTTTTTTTTCATTTAAAATTTAATATACATTTAATTATATAATCTTGTTTTTTTTTTTTTAAATCTGGATAAATCGGAATTGAAAAATAGTGGTTGGTATAAGTTTCTGAATTTTTAAGTAATTTTTTATTTAATTTGTATGACTTAAAAAAAGGTTGTAAGTGAAGAGAAATGTAATGTGTAGTAGTTTCTATCCCTCTTTTTTTTAAATATTCCATAAATCGCGATTTAGTTTGTTTGTTTTTACATTTTAATAAATACAAATGATAGGAATTGCTTTTATTAACATATTGAGAATTAACAAAATATGAAGTTTGATTTAATTTTGAGTCATAGTATTTAGATATTTTTTTTCTTTTTGATATTAATGTGTTTAATTTATTAAGTTGAGAAATTCCTAAAGCTGCTTGAATTTCATTCATCCAAAAATTGTGTCCTATAGAAAAATATTTATATTTCCAAGGTTGTTTAACATTTTTAATAATTCCATTGTTGCGAAGTAGCAATAGTTTTCTGTAATAAAATAAGTTATTGGTTAATATCATTCCGCCTTCACCTGTTGTTATACTTTTTGATGGATGAAAACTCAAAATTGTCATATCAGACCATTTACAACTGCCAACATTTTGATTTTTATAAGATGCTCCAAATGAATGAGAGGCATCTTCTATTACTTTAAAATTATATTTTTTACTTAGAATTGCTATTTTATCTTGATCTGCTGGAACGCCTCTTAAGTGAACTGTAGTGACAACAGATGGTAATTTTTGTCTTTTTGTTTTTTTTAATTTTGCCTGGAGTATAAGAGGATCGATGTTAAAATCTTTACCTATATCAACAAAATCTATTTTTGATCCTAAGTGTATTGCTCCACTTATTGTAGATATAAATGTAACAGGACTTGTCCAAACAATATCGTTTTTTTTTAAAAATACACTATAAGCAAGAAACAATGCACTTGAAGCGCTATTAACTGCAACTGCATACTTACTTTTTGTGTATTTACAAACTTTCTTCTCAAATTCCTCTATATATTTTCCCCTAGTAATTTTTCCACTTTGTAAAACTTTTGAAAATATTTTTTTTTCCCTGCTTGCAATACTTTGCTTAGAAAGACTAATCACTATTTTAATAATTTTTTTATCTGTGTGTTGCTTAAAAATTTATTTTTATCCGATGAATATTTAAAATTCTTTATTATTTTGTTTGATTTTTTTTTTATAATTTTGTTATTTGGTGTAAAAAATTTTAAATCTGGGTAAATTATAAAAAAATTTTTCATATTATATACTTTTTGATTACTTTGACTTGAACTTAAGATTTCATGAAGTTTTTCACCTGCTCTAATACCTGTGATTTTTATTTTTTGATTTTTTTGTAACATAGTTTTAGCTAATTCAAGAATGCTAATCGAGGGCATTTTTGGAATAAAAATTTCACCACCAGTCATGAAATTAAAGCTTTTTAAAACAAAATCTGTTGCTTGATCAAGAGTTATAAAAAAACGTGTCATTTTTTTATCAGTAACAGTTAGATATTTATCTTTGTTTATAATTTGTTGTTTAAAAACCGGTATTACAGAACCCCTAGATCCAATTACATTTCCATATCTTACAATTGAGAAAGAAGTTTTATTTTTTGCTGATATATTATTCGCTGCCACAAATAGTTTATCAGAAACTAATTTAGTAGCACCATAAAGGTTAATTGGGTCAACTGCTTTATCCGTCGATAATGCAATAACCTTTATTGGCTTAGATACATCCATACATGCATCAATTAAGTTTTGTGCGCCAATTATATTGGTTTTTATTGCCTCCATAGGATTATATTCGGCTGCAAGAATTTGTTTTAATGCTGCCGCATGAATAACAAAATCAGTATCATTCAAAGCAAGTCTAAGTCTATCTTTGTCTCTTATATCACCAATAAAAAATCTTAAATTTCTATGATATTTTTGAAATTTAATATCGTTAGACATTTGATGCTGCTTTAGCTCATCTCTCGAGTAAATAATAACTTTTCTTGGAGAATATTTTTTTAATAATTTTAGCGTAACAGCTTTCCCAAATGACCCTGTACCACCTGTAATTAAAATATTTTTGTTTTTAAAATTAATTTGCATTATTAGTTATGAAAATTTGAATTCACCATTTTTGTCAATTTTTAGTGTTTTATCACAAATATCAAGGGGATTAGTATTATGAGTAACAATAAATATCAATTTATTTTTTTTAATATTTTGTATCATTTTTAAAATTTTATTTTCAGTATCATTATCAAGTGCGTTTGTTGCTTCATCAAATATAATAATTTTTGGATCCTGATAAAGGGCTCTTGCTATCCCAAGTCTCTGTATTTGACCTCCAGAAAGTTTTGCTCCATTTTGACCAACTTTAGTCTTAAAACTTTGTGGAAGATTATAAACAAAATCCTTGATTTCCGACATTATCATCACTTGATCTAGTTTTGATTTGTCAATTCTTTTTTCATCAATTTCTAAAGTTATGTTTTTTTCTATTGTGTCGTCGAACAAAAAAATTTTTTGAGATACGTAACCAAAATTTTTTCTCCATAAATTTAATTTATTAGCAATATTTTGTCCGTTAACTAAAATTTGACCTTTAGTTGGTTTATAAAATCCACTTATTAAATCTACTAATGTAGATTTACCAGACCCGGTTTTGCCAACTATCGCATAAATTTTATCTGACTCAAATACAATATTAAAATTCTTTATAATTTTTTGAGAATCATTATTGTATTGAAAATCTAAATTTTTTATTTCAACGCAAAATTTATTATTAAAATTTAAATCATTGGTTTTGTCCTCTGTGTTTTTTTCCTTAATATCAAGATTTATCTCATTCATTTTTATAATTTCAGAATTTAACAATTCTACTGAAGGTAAACGAAACTTAAAATTTTGAATATTCGTGAGTATTTTTGATACACTTGGAAGGATCCTTGCGCTAGCTACTACTAAAATTCCTACAATAGTAATTGTATCATTCTTAGTTTGAAAAATATTTGCCTCTAATAAATAAATTATCAAAAGTAATGAAAATACTAAAAATATCTCTAAAAAATATCTTGGAATAGCATTAAATATAGTCCACATAATATTTATTTTGAAAAAATTTTTTAAATTTATATTTACGTAATTTTTAAATGTATCTTCTTTGCCATATATTTTAATTTCTTTTATTGCACTAATGGCCTCGAGAAAGTTTTTATTTATTAATCCATCTAAGAAAATTCTTTTACTAGCTAAAATCGATATTTTTTTTTTAGTAAATAAAATGTATAAAAGAGAGATAGGAATAATTATACTTATAAGAGTAATTGTTGTCTTTGAGTCAGCAAAAATTAAAAATAATATTATGCCAAAGCAAATAAAAAATTCAGTAACGAGATTTATTATGGATTGAAAAAAAATTAAGACCGAAGCAGTTTCTCCGCGTAAATTTCTAAGCAAATTTGAACTATTTTCATTACTAAAAAAAATAAATTCTTTATTTAAATAATTTCCGAATAAATTATTAGTTATATTAATTTGAAAAACTTCAAAAAATTTGTTTTGAATATATAACGATAAAATTAACAATATATTTTTTACAAAAAATGTAAAAAAAATTAAAAAAAGTATCAAAATTAAAAGAAATTCATAATTCAATGAAGATATATAGCTATAAAAAAAATAATCTTGAAAAAAAAATAGAAAGTTTTCTTTATCTAATAAAATTTTTATTAAAGGAAAAAATAAACTCAGCCCAATTAACTCTAAAACTAAATTAAAAAAAATAAGAAATAATATTATTAAAAGTGAGATTTTGTTTTTGTTGAGCAAAACATTAAAAATAATATTTTTCATCTAATCTATTTGTTTATTAAATTTTGAAAATAGTTCGCTTGCTAATTCTTTGACACTTTTTTTTAAAGTTATTATTAATAGAAATATCAGGTTTTTTTGGTAATTCTGCCTTTATATCAATTCCGACCATATTTTTTTTTGTTTTTAAATACAATTTTTTTTTTTTTTCACTTATAATTTTTTTTAAATTAGAGGAAATGTAAATTTCTTTGTAATTTTTAATATGTTTTTTATTATATTTTCTAACATCATCGAACATTGCAACACATGTAAAAATAATATTCACCTTTTGCTTTGAGATAAAACTTACAAATTTGCTATACTTAAACGATAGTTTGCGTCTTGATTTAATATCATAACTTTTTATTTTAAAGATCCTGCGGATATCATCTCCATTAAAGAATAATGTTGGTCCATATTTTTTCTCAAATTTTTTGTGAAAATATTTTCCTATATTAGTTTTTCCCGAGCCAGGAAGGCCAGTGATCCAAATCGCATAGTGTCTTTTTTTTTCCACAATTATGAAATATACTAATTAATAATTTTTAAAACCATAATATCATTGAAATTATTTATATTAACAACAAACGGCAGATCAGGATCTGATTTTTTTCATAGTCTAGTAGATAATCATCCTCAGATAGCATCTTTCCCCGGACATATTGATATTAGTAAATTAAAAAAAATATTTGAACAAGAGAGAGATATTCAAAATTTTCTTAATAAGTTTCTGAAAAATTATGATTTATTTTTTGATTCAAGAAAAAATAAGATTGAAAACCACCACTTGCTTGGAAAAATGAAAAATCAATTTTATAAAGTAGACAAGAAAAAATTCCTATATAATTTTAATTTATTGAACAAAAAAAATATCAACTTTAAGAAAATTTTAATTAATCTTCATTTAGCTTACAATTATACATTGAGAAAAAAAAATAAAAAAATTAAATTAATTTTTTTGCATGCACATCATTATAAAAATCTTAAGAAGATTGGTAATTTTAAATTTGAAAATATTTATAGTTATAGACATCCAATATCAATAATAAGCTCAGGTATTAATGCTTTTATGAATTCCAAAAAAAATCTTATTTACACTTCAAAATCTTTATATTTTTACATAGAAAGAACTTTAGTAGAACCTTTCTTTGTTGATACAAACTATAAAATAAATTTAGTTAGATTAGAAACACTTCACACAGAAAATAGCAACTTTATGAGAAAAATTTGTAAATTAATGGATATAAAATTTAATAAAAGTTTAGTTAATTCAACTTTTAATGGAAAGCAATGGTGGGGAGATAGTTTGTCAAATAAAAAAAAATATAACTTTAACACCAAATTTAAAGTAAATTTCAATAGTTTTCATTTCGATAAAAAAGATTTTTTTTTAATTCAAAAAATTTTAGCTGAACCAATGAAAAGATGTGGTTATAAAAAAATAAATTTTAGTAAAATGAGTATAATAAACATTTTTTTCCCACTAAAAATTGAAAAAATTTTTTTTAAGAGAATAATAAAAGAAAGAAAGGTAAAAGAATTGATAAAATTTTTTTACTTTTATCCAAAAAGAGTTTTACTTTTTATTAAATTATTTAATTACTATGCTAAAAATAAAATCAATATTATTTAAACGTTATAATTTACTTTTCTTAATATAATTTTTATTAAAATACATATAAATAAAAACTAAAACATATTTTATTCGTAACTTTATTATTTTTAATATAAGATCTTTACTATTTGTCATCTTTTTCTCATTTGTAGTTAATAGAAATAAGCTAAAAAAATTACTAATGTGATTAAATAAAGAACATTTTTTAATATAATTAAGATTCAATGAAAAAAAATAACTGATAAAAATAATATGCTTTTTTTCTACCGTCTCAATTTTATCAGATCTATAGTGATAATTTTTATTAAAACCATAAATTGGTTTAAAATTGTTCGTTGAATGATCCCAGCTATGACCATTGTATTTTTTATTATTAAAACTACTTTTTAAAAGTATTAAATCAAAATTTATATTTAAAAGTTTACAAAATTTCTTCATATAAAGTTCGGGATTTGTATGTAAATCTTCTATTCTCAGATAAGTAAAAGTTTTTTTTTTTCTAATCAGAGGAAAAAAATTTTTTGAAGTATTATATAAATAATTCAAATCAAATAAATCTAGATAATTTTTTTTTCTAAGATTTGCTTTTGTTAATACTTTTTTCTTATATGAGGCGTAATTCTTAATAAGATCTCTAGTTAAAACTATAAGATGATCATAATTAACCTCTTTTAAAAAACTTAAAGTATTTTCATGATTATAAGAATATATAATTAAATATTTAAGTGGATCTATTTCTCTATTTATTGTCTTTGAATATGCATAATATATCGCAAAAAGGATATTTTTTTTGGTTGGTTCTAAATTTTTTGAAAAAGAAAAAAAATAATTATTAAATTTCTTTTCATCAAAAAATAAATGTTCATCTTTGTTCTCACCTAAATAAAACAATCCCTGATGATTTTCAGTTGAAATATTCATTCTTGAAGTATCAAAAAAAAAAGGATTATTTTCTTTAAATTTTTCCAAGGTGTTAGAAAAATTTATATTTTTTTCAAAAATAAAATTTAAATTAACATAACCAGGTAAATTGATAATATTTTTATGTCCATCTATTAAACTTAAAAAAAAAGTGTTTCCACTAGAACTATGATTGCTTAAATAAATAATTTTAAGTTTAAGAAACTTTAGAATTTCGTCTTGCATTGAGTATCTATTTAAGTTTTAATCTCAAAAAATTTAATATTTTTTTTATTCAAAAAGTTCAAATAATCTTGCTTTTTAAACGCCTCTCTTGACTTCCAATAATCTTTATAATCCTCTCTAATATTAATCCATTTTTTAAGATAGTTATCTAAATCTTTTGACTCTTTACCTAAATCAAAACTTAAAATTGATCTAGGAAATGAAGGAGATACAAATAATTTTTTCGGAAGACAATCCTCTATTTGTGGTGATAAATTTAAAAATTTAAAATATTTTAACATATTTGCCCAAGGAGAGTGCATTAATCTTTTATCCCAAATTATAATGTCTCTCGAAGATGGAAAAATATTTTTTTGGGTTTGAAATAATTTTATAGATTTAAATGTATCTTTATAATTTTTTTCCCTAAATAAATAATATTTAACAAAGTTTTTAAATGCTTGTAATGGTAGATTATATCTATGCGAACATGAAAGTAATTTTAGTCCACCTGATGTATTCTCAACAGAGTCTGGGTAAATTGCTACTCTAATTTGAAATGTATTTGCATTTGTTTTAAACATAGTATTTATTGGATCATCACTATGCCAACCTCTTATTGGAGGTTTGTTATAAGTAAAACCAGACTCCCCCCAATATAATAATTCCTCATTATTTAAAAGCGCTTTATAAATATTTAAAAGTTCATCTTTTAGAAATATTTGTGAAATGAAATCATTTAGCAATATATCACATTGATGTGAATAATTTGTGGCTTTAGTATTTGAAAAAGCTACATGTAAATCAAATTCTAGATCTTTACTATTATCAATTATTTCCTTATCTAAAATTTTATTGTCTATAAAATAAAATATTAAATCAGCATAAGTCTTTAAATTCACAATATTGGTTTTATTGATTTTTTGACCAATTATTTTTTTTATTGATTTATTTAGTTTTGAACTAAGTAACTTTTTGTTGGATATTGTATATAAATCTCTCGCTTCATTTACAATAATATTTTCCCTATATTTATTTATCTTATCTACTTCATCATCGGTGAGAAAATTAGGTAAATATATAAAACCATTTTTTTTAAATTCAGATAAAATGCTTTTAGAAATATAATTCATTGTTTTTATATATAATTTAATTAAGTCATTTTTTTATGTAAATTTATCAAATGATCAGCAGCGGCATTAAATGCTATTTGTTGCGCCTCTATAGTCATACCTCCTATATGGGGTGTAATCACAACATTACCCTTTTTTTTTAAAAACTCTTTAAATATTAAGCTTTTCCATTTATTATTTATTTCATCATTTATTACATCGGTAAAGTATTTTGCATTCTTATTTTTTCTCAAGAAATTAACAAGATCATTTTCAGATACAATCTCCCCTCTTGATGTATTTATCAAAATAACATTTTTTTTCATTATTTTCAAATTTTTAGAATTTATGAATTTAATATTTTTTTTATCGGCATGAATATGAAGCGATATAACGTCTGAATTTTTTAATAAAAAATCTAAACCTGTTTGAAATTTTTTATTTTTATCTTTTAATTTAAAATTTTTCTCATAAATCAAAACTTTACACTTTAGTGATTTTAGTAAATTAACTAAAATTTTTCCAAGTCTTCCATAGCCTATTATACCAATTGTAATAGAATTAAGTTGTCTACCAACAAAAGGTAAATATTCCCACTTTTTTTCTAAAACTGAATTACTAGCAATATTGATATTTCTAATTGCATTAAGAGCAAATGTGAGAGCTAATTCTGATGTTGATGAAATTTTTTTTATAACATTTTTTTTTTCTCTTAGAGAGATTAATTTTATTTTTTTTTTTCTTAAAAAGTCTAAATCAATATGGTTTGTACCAGTAGAAGCTGTGCATATTATTTTTAAATTTTTAATCTTGATCAAATTTTTTTTTGTGAACTTTATTTTGGACATGTTAGGATTAGTAAATATATAGCTAATTTTATCTAAATTATTAATCTTATTTAACTCTATATTAGGTTTATATATTATTCTAAAATATTTATTAAACTTATCATAAAGATTTTTTATACTTTTAATTGGTGTACAAATTAAAATAATTTTTTTATTTACCATTAAAACTTTTACTCATTAAATTTATAGACGATATTGCCATTTTTGTGATAGTGTTTTTATCAAAAAAAGCATTGTGAGGGGTTCCAATTACATTTTTTAATTTTCTAATTTTTGCTGATATACCTACTGAAGGTTCATTAGAATAAACATCTAAGCCTGCACCAAGAATATAATTAGATTTAAGTAAATTAAATAAAGTTTTTTCATCAATCAGGTCGCCTCGAGACGTATTTATTATATACTTATTTTTTAAAAGTTTTAATGTTTTCGAATTTAAAATATTTTTCGTTGATAAATTTGATGTAATATTTATTGACAATATGTCAGATTTCTCAATAAGCTTTTTTAAAGAGCTAACATATTTAACATTTTTTAAATTAATTCTGGATTTTCTAGAATAATAATACGTTTCATACCCAATTTTGGAAAGCATTTTAGAGAGTTTTTTACCCGTATTTCCCATTCCAAATATACCAATTTTTATATTTTTTGGGTCTAAATTGATACACCTTTCCCACTTATTTAAATTTGAGTAAATAATTTGTTTTTTTATATTATGTGTCAAACATAATATTAAAGTTAGATTGTGTAACGCTACTGCATTTGAGTTAATTGTTTTTTTAAGTTTATAAACTTTTATATTTTTTTTTTTGCAGTAGTTTAAATCAATATTTTCATAAGAAGTCCCAAATCTAACAATGGATTTTAATTTTTTAATTTTTTTTAGTGTTGAAATATCCAATATTTCAGATCCAATTATGACTCCATCAAAGTTGTTCAATAATCTTTTAAGCTTATTCTTGTTGTTAATTGGACCTTTTTTTAGTGTGAAACTAAATTTTTTATATTTATTTAACTTTTCTTTTACAAAATTCTGACTAAATGCCGAAGGTGTAACAAGTATTTTATATTTCATTTTTATTCATCAGAAATTCAGCGAATTCAAAGTCTCTTTTAGTATCAATATTTACAACATCTCTATCGCTCATTATATAAGCTAAGCTATTAATTGTTCCATATCTTACTTTTTTTAAAAGCATATCTCTTCTCATTGAATAAATAGAACCACATCTTATGTATGCATCTGGCTTGAGATCCTGTCTATTTGTCTCAGGTATTTCTTTTAAACAAAAATCTTTTATTTTACCTCTTACAATTTTTTTAATTCTAATCGGATGATGATCTTCAAGTTTTGTGACCGCTATAACAGAATCTGCATTAGTTAAAATTTGTTTAATTGCAACATCTTTTATATGTTTAGCTTTTTTTAAAGGATTGGTGCACATTAATTCAATTATATAATCAAACCTCTGACCATAAATTTTTTCGGATTTTTTAAATGTATAATATATTGCATCAATAGCTCTCGAACTATCTTTTGCCAAATTTTTTGGTCTTAAAAATGGAACCTCAGCGCCGTACTTTTGTGCTATTTTTTTTATTTTTTTATCTTCAGTAGATACAATAATTTTAGAAAAAACTTTTGATTTTTTTGCTTCTCTGATTGTATAGTAAATTAAAGGATAATTATTTAGTGTTTTTATATTTTTATTTTTTACCCCTTTTGACCCACCTCTTGCAAGAATTATACATAAAATATTTTTTCCTTTAAACATTATTTTTTTATTATCGCTATCAGAGTATCAGTTTTTTTTATCTTAGATAAATAATTTTGATATAATCTATTTAAATTATTTGGGATATTATTGAAATCGTGACCTCCGGGTAAGCGGTCTATAAGCCATCCGAAATGATTTGCCAAGTTATATCTTTGATAAAATTTAATATTTATTTTTTTTCCACCTGCTAATTTTATAAATTTTTTTAAAGATTGTGATGTATGTAATATAAGATGTTCACTCCACATAGTAAAATCTCTAAATTCCTTTAAATTACTTACAGTTAATAACTTATCATGTGCAGAGGGCACTTCGATAATTAAAGTTCCTTTTTTTTTTAATTTTTTTAAAAGCATTTTTAATAGGAAAATTTGATTTGGTAGATGCTCTAGTACATGAAAGCAAGTTATGACATCAAAAGATAAATTATTAAATTTATCTAACGAATCTTGAACATTATATTTTTTGCTTAAATTAATTAATAATTTTTTATTTACTTCTACTCCATATATTTTTTTCACTGAATTCTTAGAATATTTAAGAAAATTTCCTTTGCCACAACCATAATCAAGCACAATCTTATTTTTAATTATTGTTTTAAATTGATTATATCTTCTTAAATCATCGTTTAAGTTTGAAGTTTTTAATATCTTTTTGTTAATTGTAAAATTAGAATAAGATAAATTTTTTTTAAAAGTTCTATTTGTTTTTTTTGAAGTATAGTATTTTAAGCCTCTTTTGTAATCTTTTAGAAAAATTACTCCAGTTTTAATATCTTTATATGATTTAATTTTTTTATCTCTTGTTTTGTCGTTAAATTCAACTAGGTTTTTTATGTTAATCAACCTATGATTTTTAAGATCTTTGAAAATTGGATTTGTTATATTCTTAACTTTCATGAATAGATTTTTTTATAAAATTTACAGGATCGTTATCCATAACATTCTTAAAGATTGATTTATAGTTGCTATTAATTAATTTATTTACATATTCTTTTTGATTGTAATAAATATTGAACAATTTCAAAGAATTTTCAAAACCATGTGAAACAAAATTCTGAGTACAAGTATCTACAAGAGAATTTTCATAATTTGACCCCATATCAACAAAAAAACTTTTATTTTTTGTATATAAAGCCTCAAACCCTGGAGTTGCAAATGACATAGAAATGCATAATTCGGTTGAATTTATTAGAGCTCTCGGAGAAGTATATCTCTCAATCAAATTAAAGTTTTTATTTTCAAGAAGTTCTTTAAATATATCTTTTGTAAGCTTATTTTCATTAAATAATTCATAATCATACTTACCTTTAAAATTAACATCAACATCATATGTCTCAATTATAACCTTTAAAAATTTTAAAAAATTATAATGCTCAACAAATCCATTTACACCATGTGGAGAAAATGATGTATTAAAGGCACTTATTTGAAATCTACTATTTCCAAGAACATACTTGTCTTTCTCAAAAATCTTACTTGACCATACTGGGCCTGAGATAAATTTTTTTTTTGATGCTGATTTATTTGAGTAGCTCATATCTAGACCTATATTAGACATATGAAATTCATAATCATGACAAGCATAAGATAAGTTAACATTGCAATATTCTTCTAAATTTTTATCAAAAACGTTTTCAGAAAAAGTATGTTTGTATGTAAATGATTTAGAGCCTGATCTATTTAAAAAGTAATTTCGAACTAAATGAGAATTTTGAAAGTTATGATACGTTATATATTTAATATTTTTATAATTTATTGTAAAAAGATCCCATATAAAAAAATTTACTAATAAATCAAAAAATAATTTCTTGCTAGTCCTATTAATAAAAAGATAAATTATTGAGCTTATGAGAAAGATCGGTATAAATTTTAGTATAACAATAAGTAAAATTTTTAAATTAATTATTTCTAAAGGTTTTTTTAAATTTGCATTTATGAAGTTATAATTTTTTTTTTTCAAAATTTTGATTTTTTCATCACTAATTTGATCTTCAAGTACAAATAACGTGTTTTCGGATTTAAAATCTTTATTATCTAAAATCCAATCATCTGAAATTTTTGGAAAATTATTAACTCCTAAATTTGAGTTATTTTGTCTAATACAAATTTTTATATTGTTATTGCTTGATGAAAATATTTTTTGCTTTGACTTCAAAATTGCATAAAAAGGATACAATAAAATTACAAAAAAATTTTTTATAGTTTCATACATGAATTTTAAGTTATTGTATTGAAATGTAATACTAACATTACTTGGTATATTGTTTTTTTTTGTATAAATAAAAACTTCTTGTAATTCAGGATCTGAATTTTTCAACTCAATGTTTTTGTTAAATTTTAAAAAATATTCTCTAATATTTATTAAAAAAAAATATTTTTCAAATTTTTTTGCTATATGATTTTTTAAAAATAAATCTTTTTTTTTTTTATTTAGAATTATTTGTAATATTTTAATTACAACCTTATTAATTATTGTTATTTTGTTAAAATTGTTGTCTGTAAATTCAACTGATTGTTTGTGCGATTTCCATTTAAACTTGTAATTTTTATTTAAAATAGACAAAGGTAAATTTCTTAATTTTAAATTTTTGAACTTTTTATTAGAAACAGGAATATTTGGATAAATTAGAACTAATGTTTTAATTGATTTGTCTTTTTTTTCAATTTTATCAATTGTGTCGGTAATGTATATTTTATCGTATTTTAACAGTTCATCAAGACTGTTTAGAAATTCAATTTTCATTAAACAAAATAAATTTATCCAATACCTTTCCAAGTGTTCCCATCTACTGTGTAATGATGGTCTACCAAAATGCTTGGGTCGTATAAAAATTTTTCTCTTTCTTTCACTCTTTGATTAATCCAGTATCTGTCTTCTTTTCCTTGAATAAATTCATCAAAAGGTTTTTTTTTTAAAGTTTTTCTACTAAAGAAAGAAATTGCATTATGAAAAAAATATCTATTCTCTAAATTGGAAAACATATTTTCCTTTTCTTTTTCTATAAAATGGCTCCAAATATATCTTTTAGTTATTTTTTTACCATTCCAAATTGGATTTTGATTGCCAAATATACCACAATATTTTTTTATTTTTTTTTTTAGTGAATCAATATTTATTTTTTTCAAAACACAATGTGCCGACATAATTAAAATATAATCTTTTTTTGAATTTTTAACTCCTAAGTTTATAGATTTTCCTGGAGTATAATCTTTAATATTAATTATCTTAACCTTAGTATAATTCCTTGAATTTTTTTTGTTTAAAAGTGGATCTTGCATAAAATTTTTAACAATATTTAAAGAGTTATCTGTTGAATTATTGTCAATTACAATTATTTCTGGACGATCAACTAAGTCTATAACTGATTGTATGGCATGACCTATCCATCTTTCTTCATTTTTATTTCTAATGATGACTGATAGATTTTCAGACTTTAATTGTGAGCTCATTTACTCCATCTTCCTCTATAGTTTTTAAATATGTCTATTTCACATTTTTGTACATTCAAACCTCTATCAATATTCATAAATGATACATTATTCCGAAATTCATTTAGAACTTTTAAATCATTGGGTAAAATAGCAAATTTGTTATCTCTACCAGGCAAAGTTTTATTTATTGTAAAATGCTTTTCTACGAATGATGCACCTAGGCTGATTGCAATTACAGCGTCATCTATGCCATTAAAATGACCGCTATAACCAATATTTTTAGACAGTTTTCTTAGTTTATAGAATTTAGGGAAATTGATATTTTGTTTTTCTAATGGATAGCTTGATACACAATGCATCAAAATAGCTTTTTTTTTAAAATTCCTTAATTTTGTAATATTAATAATTTCTTTCCATTTTGCTGCCCCCGCTGAAATTAAGACAATTTTAAAATTTTTGAGAGCTGCTTTTATTAATTCGATATTATAAATTTCATGGCTAGGAATTTTAATGCATTCTGAATTTAATTTCTTAAGAAAAGCAATGTCATTTATATTAAATACAGATGTTAAAAATTTAACTTTATATTTTTTACAAAAAGATTTTAGCTTATAATGGTCTTTTTCAGAAAGCTGGGCTTTTTCATAAATTTGGCGTCTACCATCATCATCCCACTTACCTGATTTCAGGTTATTTACTGACCAAGTTTGAAATTTGCAAAAATCCGCGCCATTATCAGCAGCTGCTTTTATAAACTTTTCCGCAAGTTTTATATTACCTAAATGATTCCAACCAATTTCCGCTATTATTTTACTTTTCATAACTAAATTTTATAATTTTGTTTATACCAAGACACAAAATTTTCCAGACCTTCTTTTATTGATATTTGTTGACTAAATCCAAACTTTTTTTTCAATTTTTTTACATCAGAAAATGTACCCTTAACATCTCCAATCTGCTTTTTTATGTATTTTATCTTTGCTTTTTTTCCAATACTTTTTTCTAGTATTTGAATAATTGTATTAAGATTTACAGGTCTTCCAGATCCTACGTTTATAATTTCGTATCTACCATTTGATGAGTCTTTAGATTTCTTAAAAATTTTAAAAACTGCATTTTTCACATCTTCTATGTGTGTAAAATCTCTGAAGTGTCTACCGTAATTATAAACTTCGATTTTTTTTTCAGAAATAATATTTTTTGTAAATTTAAAAATGGCCATATCAGGTCTTCCAAAATTTCCATAAACGGTAAAAAAACGTAAACCAATTATATTCATTTTAAAAAGGTTAAAATAGGATCTTGCAATTATTTCATTTGACCGCTTTGTTGCAGCATATAACTGTATTGGATTATCTTGATCAGATATATTTTCATTAAAGGGTAAAGTATTTTTTTCACCATAAATACTACTTGAACTTGCAAAAATAAATTTCTTAACTTTATAATATTTAGCAATTTGCAAAATATTACAAAACCCTAAAAGATTTGAAGAAAAATAGCTATATGGATTATCTATTGAATATCTGACGCCCGCTTGAGCTGCAAAATGCAAAACTGCATATATTTTTTGACTAAATATTTTTTTTAATTTAACAGAATTATTTATATCTAATTTTTTAAAAGAAAAATTTTTATTTCTAATTAGTATCGATAGTCTTTTATTTTTCAATTTAACATCATAGTAATTATTTAAATTATCAACTCCAATTACTTTAAAATTTTTTTCTAAAAATAACTGAGATATATGAAAACCTATGAAACCTGCACAACCAGTTATTAAAATTTTCTTCATATATAATTATTCTTTGATTACTTATGTATATATAGTTAGATTAATTAATATAATATACAATTTCATTATTAAAAGAGAATAATATTAATTCTTGAAGTTTATAAATTTGATTTTATCTTAATTCTAAATATTTGTTTAAATATTTAAATGAATGAATTTTTTTTATCTTTAATTTATTTCTAAATGAAATATTTTCTGAATTTATCTTTAGAAGAAAAAATATATTCATTTTTTTTGCACATTTGTAATCCTCAAGACTATCACCAATAAATATTGTTTTTTTATTTTTTTTTACAATTTTTTTAATGTGATCTATTTTTGATTTTGGTGAACCATAAATTTTTCTAAATAGATTGTACAAGTTTTTTTTCTTCATTAAAATTTTAATTTTTTTTTGTGGAGTTCCAGTAGATACATAAAATTTATGTTTATTTTTATTTTTTTTAAGAAAATTTATTAAATTTGGATTTGGTTTCATTTTTAAAATTTTATTTACTGTAAATTCTTCAAATGCTTTATCGATTTTAATTAATTCTTTTTTTGTAAATTTCTTCCTCAAGAATTTTTCATAAATAAACCTGAATTTTTGGTATCTTGATTTTCCTATGTTTTTTATATGATAATTAAGAGCACTCAATCCAACATTTTCGCCATAAATTTTAAATATTTTGAAAAATGCAGCTGATTTAATTTTATGACTATTAATAATAACACCATCAAAATCAAATATTATTTGCATTTATAATTTTGTTCTTAAAATTTTTGTTAGAGACTCAGCTTCCATCTTAAATCTTATCTCTTTTGAATAACTGCCGATGTGAGGGGTTAATATAACGTTTTCTAATTTGGTGAATTTTCCATAGTATGGCTCTATATCGAAAACATCCATGCATGCACCAAAAATTTTATTTCTTTTAAGCATAAAATATAAGTATTCATTATCAATTCCATCTGATCTAGAAGTATTAATAATTAAACAGTTTTTTTTACATAGTTTTAGTACTTTTTTGTTTAAAATTTTTTTAGATTTATCAAGATTTATGTTCAAGGATATTATATCAGAATTTTTAACAAGTTTAGAGAGAGTTGAATTTTTTTTTGAAATTTTCTTTTTTTCGTTAATTATTA
>CACGOO010000005.1:27500-80031 GCA_902574685.1 uncultured Pelagibacteraceae bacterium
CTAAATAGTTTTCGCGGAAAACCAGCTATCTACGAATTTGGTTGGCCTTTCACCCCTTACCACAAGTCATCCAAAGACTTTTCAACGTCAACTGGTTCGGTCCTCCAGCAAGTGTTACCTTGCATTCAACCTGCTCATGGTAAGCTCATTCGTTTTCGGGTCTAATTCATAAAACTAATCGCCCTATTAAGACTTGCTTTCGCTACGCCTACACCTAGATGGCTTAAGCTTGCTTTATAAATTAAGTCACTGACCCATTATACAAAAGGTACGCCGTCACTCTAAAAAGAGCTTCGACTGATTGTAGGCATGCAGTTTCAGGTTCTATTTCACTCCCCTAATAGGGGTTCTTTTCACCTTTCCCTCACGGTACTAGTTCACTATCGGTCACTGAAGAGTATTTAGGCTTAGAGGGTGGTCCCCCTATGTTCGAGCAGGATTTCACGTGTCCCGCTTTACTCAAGAAACTTGTTAAACATTACTCATACGGGACTATCACCCTCTTTGGTTAGCTTTTCCAAACTATTCGGATTTTTTTAACAAATCTACTGGCCTGTTCCGTTTTCGCTCGCCACTACTAACGGAATCTCAATTGATTTCTTTTCCTCCGGTTACTTAGATGTTTCAGTTCTCCGGGTTATCTCTTTAAACCTATGTATTCAGTTTAAAGTAACACATAAAGTGCTGGGTTTCCCCATTCGGAAATTTACGGATCAAAACTTGCATACAGCTCCCCGTAACTTATCGCAGTATACCACGTCCTTCATCGGCTTTCAGTGCCAAGGCATCCGCCACACGCCCTTAAACGCTTAATTTATGCACAGAATAAAATTCTATGTTGAATTAAATTTTTTTAAATATTCATCATTTCGAATATTTACTGATTGTTTAAATTTTTAAACAATCGGATATAGATATTGATAATAAAATTTTTTTACGAATATAATAACTAAATGTTTCTTGGTGGAGGATAGCGGGATCGAACCGCTGACCTCCTGAATGCAAATCAGGCGCTCTCCCAGCTGAGCTAATCCCCCAAATTAAAAATGGTGGGCCGAGAAAGACTCGAACTTTCGACCCCACCCTTATCAAGGGTGTGCTCTAACCAACTGAGCTACCGGCCCCCTATATTGCAGAAGAGTGAAACACTAATTTCAAGAAGAGAAATGAGGACGGTCAACATTATCCTGTTATATTTTTTAGATTAAGAAAAAATTCTTAATCATCCTTAGAAAGGAGGTAATCCAGCCGCAGGTTCCCCTACGGCTACCTTGTTACGACTTCACCCCAGTCGCTGACTATACCGTGGTCAAGGGTTTAAAACCTTGCCTTAAGGTAGAACCAACTCCCATGGTGTGACGGGCGGTGTGTACAAGACCCGGGAACGTATTCACCGCGGCGCGCTGATCCGCGATTACTAGTAATTCCAGCTTCATGTACTCGAGTTGCAGAGTACAATCCGAACTGAGGCATTTTTTTAGGATTTGCTTGATGTCGCCATCTTGCTTCCTATTGTAAATGCCATTGTAGCACGTGTGTAGCCCAACACGTAAGGGCCATGAGGACTTGACGTCATCCCCACCTTCCTCCAGCTTATCACTGGCAGTTCTTTCAGAGTGCCCAACTTAATGATGGCAACTAAAAGTGAGGGTTGCGCTCGTTGCGGGACTTAACCCAACATCTCACGACACGAGCTGACGACAGCCATGCAGCACCTGTGTTTCGTCCGGCCGAACCGAAAACTTTAATCTCTTAAAGTCGCGACGAACATGTCAAGTGTTGGTAAGGTTCTGCGCGTATCTTCGAATTAAACCACATGCTCCACTACTTGTGCGGGTCCCCGTCAATTCATTTGAGTTTTAACCTTGCGGTCGTACTCCCCAGGCGGTGTGTTTAACGCTTTCGCTGCGACACTGAAAATAAATTTCCAACGTCTAACACACATCGTTTACGGCATGGACTACGAGGGTATCTAATCCTCTTCGCTACCCATGCTTTCGTTCCTCAGCGTCAGTAATGATCCAGAAAGCTGCCTTCGCAATTGGTATTCTTTCTAATATCTACGAATTTCACCTCTACACTAGAAATTCTGCTTTCCTCTATCATACTCTAGCTAAAAAGTTTTGATGGCAGTTCCAGAGTTAAGCTCTGGGATTTCACCACCAACTTTTTTAACAACCTACGAACTCTTTAAGCCCAGTAATTCCGAACTACGCTAGGTCCCTTCGTATTACCGCGGCTGCTGGCACGAAGTTAGCCGGACCTTCTTATTCGGGTACAGTCATTTTCTTCCCCGACGAAAGAGCTTTACAACCCAAAGGCCTTCTTCACTCACGCGGCATCGCTGCATCAGAGTTTCCTCCATTGTGCAATATTCCCTACTGCTGCCTCCCGTAGGAGTTTGGGCCGTGTCTCAGTCCCAATGTGGCTGATCATCCTCTCAGATCAGCTATTGATCACAGTCTTGGTAGGCCATTACCCCACCAACAAACTAATCAAGTGCAGGCTCATCCTCTGGCGCATAAAGCTTTCTCTGTAAAGACTTATGAGGTATTAGCACAAGTTTCCTCGTGTTATTCCTCACCAAAGGGAAGATACCTACATGTTACTCACCCGTCTGCCACTAAGTATTACTACTTCGTTCGACTTGCATGTATAAGGCGTGCCGCCAGCGTACGTTCTGAGCCATGATCAAACTCTCAAGTTTAAAAACGGCGCACACTAGCTTCTATATAAATACTAAGAATAATATTTATATAATGATGAAGTGTGTACGACAAATTTTGGTAACCTTAACCGTCCACACTTCTCTTCTTAAAATATTAACAAATCAAATAGCTAATTGAGGATTAACTCAATAATTAACATTTTTTAAATGTTGAGTGGGACGCTTATAAATAATAATATTAATAAATCAAGGTAATAGATAAATAAAAAACGCTTCAAAAAGGTATAAAAATCAGTACTTTTTTAACATATATCAAATGAAAAAATTAAGATTGAACTCTTTAAAGGAATACTCCATTTTTTTATGGTTAGTTTTAATAGCCTTATTATTAATATCAAGTGCTATCATATATCAAAATACAAAAGTAGATCAAAGTCTAAAAATTAAGTCTGCAATAGGAAATATTTATTTAAAAAAAATATTTAAAGAGATAACAAATAACTTAGAACCTAGATATACAACTTTTAATTATGTCTCTAAAGCAGGTGATACACACCAATCAATTATTAATAACTTAGACATTGAAGAGTCTGAGAGGAAGATATTATTAAACTCAATTTTAAGAGAAAAGTCACTAAAGGTTTTAAGAATAAATCAAAAATTTACTTTCAAATTCGATAATTTATCAGATCAAAAAATTATTGAATTCAAAATTCAGACAGACAAAAAAAATGAATTATTGTTTTATAAACCATTAGGTAAAATTGATTTTATGACTAAAAAAGTTACAAAAAATTTTACTAAAAATATTGTTTATAAAGAAACTGTTATAACAACAAGCCTATATGATAGTGCGATAAACTTGGGAATAAAACCAAATATAATTATAGAATTTGCAAGACTTTATGGTTTCCAAGTTGATTTTCAGAGAGATGTTTGGAAAAACGACAGTTTTCAAATAATTTACGAGGAATATCTTAATGAAGATAAAAAAGTAGTGGACACAGGAGAAATAATATTTGCAAATTTAAATTTACAAAATAATGACCTACAACTTTATAAATACGAATATGAAAAAGATAAAATTGATTATTTTGATGAAAATGGAAAAAGTATAAAAAAAACATTGATGAAAACACCAATAAATGGTGCAAGGCTTTCATCTCCTTATGGCAATAGGAAACATCCAATATTAGGTTACACGAAAATGCATACAGGAACTGATTTTGCAGCTCCAACAGGTACACCAATTATGGCTTCTGGAGATGGAAAGGTAACTAAAGCTGGATGGTGTGGTGGTGGAGGAAACTGTGTAAAAATTAAACACAATAATACATATCAGACAGTATATGCTCATATGTCAAAATTTGGACGTGGTATTAAAAAAGGGGTTAGAGTCAAACAAGGTCAAGTTATAGGATATGTGGGATCGACTGGATTATCAACTGGTCCTCATTTGCATTATGAAGTTATAGAAAATGGAAGAAAGATAAACTCTCAAAAATTGAAATTGCCATCAGGAAAAATCCTTAAAGGTGATGAAAGAAAAAATTTCGAAGTTGCTAAAATAAAGATAGATGTTTTGAAATCAAATCTTATTTCTAAAATTAACTAATTTATTTTATTTCTGTGTTTATATTGTTTTTATTTTTTTCACCGCTAACTGAATTAATATCTTGTTTGAAATTTTGTTCAACGACACTGCTTTCCTCGTTCTTTGTTTTATTTATTTCTTGCAAACTTAATATTCTTAAAAAATGATCAGCATGTTGTAAATAATTTTCCGAGAGTATTTTATCACCTGAAGATAATGCCTCTCTAGCTAGATTATTATATTTGTCTATAAGTTTTGCAGCGTTTTGATTATTTCTGCTTGGGCTCCTATGTTTAAAATCTGAGTTTGTGTTAAAATCATTTTGAATTCTATGTATATTTGAAGTTCTTTTTCTATAATTTCTGTCTCCATTCGGTTTAAATCTATTTTTTCTGTTATTATTTCTAAAATTATTCATTTTATAATTTTGAAGAAGTTATTACTCTAGGATAAGACTGAAAATCTTTACTAATTTTGCTTACAAAGAAATTATTTTTATAGAGCATTTTATTAACCTCATGTAATTGATTATAGCTAATCTCGAATATTAATTTACCGTTTTTTTTTAACAATTTTTTGCTTTTTTTTATTAATTTTTTTATTTCACTTAAACCATCTGAGCCTGCTTTTAAGGCTGTTATAGGTTCGTAAAACTTAATGTCACTATCTAATCTATTTATATAACTCTCACTTATGTAAGGTGGATTAGAAACTATAAAATCATATTTATTATAACTAAATTTGTCAATATCGATATTGATGAATTTTATTTTATTTTCTAAGTGATGCATTTTTGCATTAATTTTTGCAAAGCTAATAGCTTTTTTGCTTATATCTAAAGCTATACCATGACATTTTGGCCTTTCTTTAATTATTGATAGCAATATACAACCGGTACCAGTGCCTACATCTAAAATCTGTTTTGAGGAATTCAGACTAGTAAGATTTAATACTTCTTCAACTATTATTTCTGTTTCAGGCCTTGGTATCAAAACTCCCTTATTGACTTTAAAGTTGTATCTCCAAAATTCTTTTTGTTTTAAAATATAAGCAATTGGTTCTTTATTTTTTCTTCTTAGTATTAATTTCTTAAATTTTTCAAATTTGTTTTTCTCTATAATTTTATTTAAATTTATTAATATTTCTTCTCTTGTAGAATTTAAAGATTTACCTAAAAGTAATTCTGTGTCTAATTTAGAGTTTTTTATATCACTTGAACCTAATAATTTATTTCCATAATTTAAAGCATCTAAATAATTCATGAAACAACCTTGCTAAGTTCATCTTGTTGAGCTTGTAAACTCAGGTTTTCAATCATTTCATCAAATAATTCTCCTTCCATGAATTCCTCTAACTTATGCAAAGTAAGATTTATCCTATGATCAGTAACTCTTCCTTGGGGAAAATTGTAAGTTCTTATTCTTTCTGATCTATCACCACTTCCAATTTTACTTTTTCTGTCTTTTGATCTTTCTTGATCAATTTTTTGCCTTTCAAAATCGTATATTCTAGATTTTAATATTTTAAGTCCTTTTTCTTTATTGCGTATTTGTGACTTTTCATCTTGTTGACTAACTACAATTCCTGTAGGTAGGTGAGTTATTCTAACTGCAGAATCTGTGGTATTAACACTCTGACCACCTGGACCACTACTTCTAAAAACATCAATTCTTAAATCTTTTTCGTCTAATTTAATATCTAAATCTTCTGCCTCAGGCAAAACTGCAACTGTTGCTGCTGAGGTGTGTACTCTTCCTTGAGTTTCGGTGTCTGGTACCCGTTGAACTCTGTGCACTCCGCTTTCATACTTTAAATAGGAATAAATATTTTTTCCTTTTATAAGAGCGATAACCTCCTTGAGCCCTCCGGCATCACTTTTAGATATTGAAATAATTTCAATACTCCATTTTTTTTTTTGAATAACTTTTTCATACATTTTATATAAATCTGAGGCAAAAAGACTTGCTTCTAAACCCCCTGTTCCTGCTCTGATTTCAATAATTGCGTTTTTACTATCTGCAAGATCTTTAGGAAGTAGAAACAGTTTTATTTTTTTTTCATTTATTTGATGATTTATTTTTAAGTTTTGAAGCTCACTGTCTGCAAACTCTTTCATTTCCATATCAGAGCTTTCATCGTTTATTATATTATTTAAATCTTCAGCATCTTTCTTAAAGCTCAAATATTTTTTTGCATATTCTATAATTTCGTTTAAATCTGAATACTCTTTTGATGTTTGGGCATATTTTTTTTTATCAATATCTCCAGATGCAAGCTTTTCCTCGAGTTCATTATGTTTTTTAATTAAATTATGTATTTTATCCAGTGGGAGCATCTGTTTAGTAATTATAAGTTTGAAGCTTTTTCTTCTACTAAAGAAACAATTTTATTTATCATATCCTCTGTTGTCACCTTTTCAGTCTCTAAACCATTTAGATACAACATATGATTATCCTTTCCTCCGCCTGTAATTCCAATTTCAGTTTGTTTAGCTTCTCCTGGTCCGTTAACAACACAACCTATAATTGACAATGTTATTGGTTTTTTTATATGAGATAATTTCTTTTCTAATTGTTTGACTGTTTCTATAACTTGGAATGCCTGTCTAGCACAAGACGGACATGAAATAATCTTCACACCTCTATTTCTTAAATTAAGTGATTTTAAAATTTCGTTTCCAACTTTAATTTCCTCAATAGGATCATCTGAAAGGGATACTCTTACTGTATCTCCAATCCCTTCTAATAATAAACTACCAAATCCTATAGACGTTTTAATACTACCAGGCAAATAACTTCCTGCTTCTGTAATTCCTAAGTGAAGTGGGTAATCTGTTTTGTCCGAAAGTAATTTGTATGCTGCTATCGACAAAAATACATCTGAGGATTTGACACTAACTTTAAAATTTGAAAAATCCATATCTTCAATTATTCTTATATTTCTTAAAGCACTTTCAACTAATGCTTCGGGGCATGGTTCCTTGTATTTTTCAAGAATATCTTTTTCAAGTGATCCCGCATTAACTCCAATTCTAATAGAGCAATTATTATTTTTTGCTGCGGAAATAACCTCTGCTACTCTATTTATATCTCCTATGTTTCCTGGATTTATTCGAAGACAATGTGCACCATTTTCAGCGGCTTCGATAGCTCTCTTATAATGAAAATGGATATCTGCTACTATTGGAACATCCACGTGCTTAATTATAGTTTTTAATGAGTCTGTTGACTTGCTATCTGGACATGAAACTCTCACAATATCTGCGCCAGCTTCAGTAACTTTATTAATTTGTTCTATTGTGGATTTATGATCAGTTGTCAGTGTGTTGGTCATCGTTTGAACTGTTATAGGATTATCTCCACCAACTTTAAGTTTTCCAACACTAATTTCTTTAGTTTTTTTTCTTTTGATGTTTCTAAAAGGTCTGATTTCAGATTTCATTTATCTAAATTAAATTCTTGATGTAAGCATTTTATCGCTTTTGTAACATTTCTTCTTTTTATTAAAACTGATATTTTTATTTCTGAAGTTGAGATAACTTGTATATTTATATTTTTTTTTGCAAGTGCTTGAAACATTCTAAATGTTACGCCTGGCGTAGTGATCATTCCAACACCTATTATTGATACTTTCGATACATTTTTATCAAATATTAATTTTTTAAAAACAATATTTTTATTGTTGTTTATAATCTTTTTTGTTTTATTCAAATCATTTGACTTGATTGTAAACGTAAGATCTGTTTGCTTGCCATCAGCAGATATATTTTGCACTACCATATCTACATTTATCGAATTTTGTGAAAGTGGTTTAAATATCGATGCTGCTATGCCTGGTCTATCTTTAACTCCTAATAAAGTTACTTTTGCATCATTATCTGTGGAAGAAATTCCTGTGATAATTTTATTATTAATAATATTTTTTCTTTTTGTAATTAATGTGCCAGATTTGTTTATAAATGATGATTTAACTTCAATATTTATTCTATTTAATCTTGCATCTTGTATAGAGTCGGGTTGCATTACTTTTGATCCTAATGAAGCCATTTCTAACATTTCTTCATAAGATATACTTTTAATTTTTCTTGCAGAATTAAGTTTATTTGGATCTGTTGTGTATACTCCCTCAACATCTGTGTAAATGACACATCGATCAGCTTTAAAAAACTTTGCAACCATGATTGCGCTTGAATCTGAGCCACCCCTACCAATAGTTGTAATATTTGAATTTTTATCCACGCCCTGAAATCCAGCGATAATAGGAATTCCACCAGATTTTAAAAATTTTAAAATTTTAGTTTTATTTATATATTTAATTCTTGAATATTTGTGTTTACCTTCTGTTATAATTGGTATTTGCCAAGCCATCCAAGATCTAGAATTTAAACCATTTGCTGCTAGATGGCCTGCTAACAACGAACATGAAATCTGCTCACCAGCAGAAACTAGTGCATCATATTCATTATCAGGAAAATTTTCACTGATAGTTTTTGACATATTGATCAACTTATTGGTAGTACCACTCATTGCAGATGACAAAACTATTACCCTATATTTTTTTGAGTAAGATTTAATTATTTTTGATACTTTTTTAATTCTTTGAATTGACCCAACTGAAGTACCTCCAAATTTTAATACAATAATTTTCATTGGTAGTTTTATTTACAAGCTTTATAATATTGATAAAATACATCTTATTTATAATGTCAATAAAGAATGAACAATAATACTATAAACAAAGAAGAAGTAGAAAAATTTAGCAAAATTGCTGAGGAATGGTGGAATCCTAATGGAAAATTTAAACCACTTCACAAGTTTAATCCAATTAGAATAGAGTACATAAAAAACAATATTATTAAAGATTTTAGCATTTCATCAAATCACAAACCATTAAAAGGAATAAGTATTCTTGATATTGGATGTGGAGGAGGTTTACTATCTGAACCTTTAGCAAGACTTGGAGCAGAAGTTGTAGGTATCGATGCTTCCAAAAAAAATATTGATATTGCAAAACATCATTTAAAAAAAAGTAATTTAAAAATTGAATATCATGATAGGTCTCCAGAGAATTTTAATTATGAAAAAAAATTTGATGTAATTCTTAATATGGAAATAGTTGAACATGTCGAAGATATACCTAAATTTATAAATCAAAGTACAAAATTTCTAAAAAACAATGGTTTAATGTTCATTGCCACCTTAAACCAAACATTAAAATCTTATTTATTTGCAATAATAGGAGCTGAATATATTTTAAGATGGCTTCCAATCGGAACACATGATTGGAATAAATTTGTAAAACCTGAATATTTAGAAAATATCTGCAACAAAAATTCACTTATATTAAAAAGTATTGATGGAGTTAAATTTAATCCAATTTTAAATAAGTGGAAACTTTCAAATGACAAATCCGTAAATTATATAACAAAGTACAAAAAGAGTTAATTTTCCTTATCTTCAATCCATGGAATGGTTGATGTCTCTATACCTTCTTCTTTTAATTCCTTGATGTCTTCAATTGATGCTTTGCCAAAAATATTTTTTTTGTTCTTTTTTTTGCTGTAATGAATAGATCTAGCTTCATAAGTGAAATTTTCTCCAACATATTCAAAGTTTTCTTTTACAAATTTTTGATATTCTTTTAATTTTTTTTTAACATTTTTATAATTCTTGTAAACTTTATCTTGTTTGAAGGTAGAATTAGCTAAATTTGGCTTCATCAAAGACTTTTCAATTTTTTGAGAATTACACTGCTGACAACTAAGAAGCTTTAGTTTTTTTAATTTATCAAATTCTTTTGAGCTCGCAAACCAGCTTTCAAACTCAAGACTACAATTTTTACAATTTAATAAGTACTTTATCATTGAATTGACTTAATTATATTTTCTAAGATTACAATACTTAAGATCTGTAATCAGAATTAATTTCAATATATTCCTTAGATAAATCCATAGTATACGCTGTAAATTTTTTACTTCCAATAGATAGATCGACAGTTATGTCTATATTCTCATTTTTCATATACTCACTTAAAATACTCTCTTCATAATCTTTATGTAATTTACCATCTTTAAGAATTAAATAAGGTCCCATTGATATAGACAGCTTTTCAGGTTTAACATTCGCTCCACTCTTACCGATTGCCATTGCGATTCTTCCCCAATTAGGATCTTCTCCAAAGATTGCTGTTTTAACTAATGGTGAGTTAGCTATTGAGAAACAAATATTTTTTGCATCTTTCTCCGTTTTGCTATTAATGCATTCAATAGTAACAAATTTTGTTGCTCCTTCTCCATCACTCGCAACTCTTTTCGCTAAATTTAGCATGACCTGATGAACACTACTGATGAATTGCTTTAATTTTGGATCTTTAAAACTTTTTATCTCTTTATTGTTTGCTTTACCTGTTGAAAATATTGAAACCATGTCATTTGTACTAGTATCCCCATCACATGTTATAGCATTAAAAGTAGTCTTAATATTTAGATTAAGTATCTGTTTCAAAATTGATGAAGAAATATTTGCATCAGTAAAAATAAATCCTAAAGTTGTCGCCATATTTGGAAAGATCATTCCTGATCCTTTTGCAACTCCATATATTTTTATATCGGAACCAGCTATCTTACATTCTGCCATTGATAATTTTGGTTTAGTGTCTGTTGTCATAATTCCAAGAGCCGCTTTCACCCAAATTAGTTTATTTTGATTGTATTTTATTTTATCAACTAAGTTTTTAGTGCTACTTAAAATTTCACTTTCAGGAAATTTTTCTCCTATGGTACCTGTGCAAGCAAATAATAATTGGTTTGGTTTAATTTCTCTTGGCTTTTCCTCATCTTCTATTTGTTTTGATGTTAATAATTTTGACAAATTTAATGAAATTTTTTTAAGAGAGTTATAGCCGTCATTTCCTGTCAAGGCATTTGCGTTTCTTGTATTGATTAAAATGCCATAAATCTTTTTTTCTTTTATTTTTTTATTCCATTTTATATTTTCAGATACTAAACTAGATTTTGTATATACATTTGCATAATTTGCACCATCCCTAAAATAAAATAAAACTAAGTCGTCTCTTTTTTTATCATAAAGACCACAGCTAATTGTTGAGATAGATAATCCATCAATATGTTCAAGATCTTGAAAATGTCCTATTTTAGAGTCCTTGTGTTTCTTGTCAAAAAAGTTGTTTATACCAAAATCCATGCTATTTAATTTTTTAAATAAATAACTATATAATTTATAACTATTAAAACATCAAAAATATGCTTAATCCATTAAACATTATTAGTAAATTTATAAAAAGTGGCAATCAAAAAGAATTAGACAGAATTCAAAAAATTGTAAAAGAGATTAATCTTAAAGAAAGCAAGGTTAGCAAATTTAAAGATAATGAATTTCCTTTAAGAACAAATGAATTTATTTCTAGATTAAATGAAGGAGAAAAATTAAAAGATATATTACCTGAAGCATTTGCATTGGTAAGAGAAGCCTCTAAAAGAATTAACAATGAGAGACACTTTGATGTTCAGCTAATTGGTGGAATTGCCTTGCATGAAAATAAGATTGCAGAGATGAAAACAGGTGAAGGTAAAACACTTACCATTGTTCTAGCGGCATACCTAAACGCATTAGAAAAAAAAGGCGTTCATATAGTTACTGTAAATGATTACCTAGCAAAAAGAGATAGTATAAATATGGGTAAAATCTACAATTTTTTGGGTTTGAGTTGCGGATATATAAACTCAAACCAGTCAGATGAGGAACGCAAAGAAAATTATAATAAAGATATAACTTATGCAACTAACAGTGAATTAGGCTTTGATTTTTTAAGAGACAACATGAAATATTCAAAAAATGAGATGGTGTTAAGAAAGCATAACTTCGCGATAGTTGATGAGATTGACTCTTGTTTAATAGATGAAGCAAGAACTCCTTTAGTTATTTCTGGAGCAGCAGAAGATAAAACTATGCAATATATTGCTGTAGATAGATTAATTAAAAATTTGAAAAAAAAAGACTTTGACTTAGATGAAAAAGAAAAAAACATACTCTTAACAAATGAAGGAATAGATAATGTTGAAAAAATATTTTCTGATGCTGGTATTTTAAAAAATAACAATTTTTATGACCCAGAAAATTTACATTTAGTTCATCATGTTAACCAAGCATTAAGGGCAAATTATTTATTTGAGAATGGAAGAGATTATATAGTTAAAGATAACGAAATAATTATAATTGATGAACAAACAGGTAGGCAATTGCCAGGTAGAAGATTTGGTGATGGACTTCATCAGAGTTTAGAGGCAAAAGAAAAAATAGAAGTTAAAGCTGAAAATCAAACACTCGCGTCAATAACCTATCAAAATTTTTTTAAGCTATATGATAAATTAGCAGGTTGCACGGGTACAGCTCAAACAGAGTCTGCAGAATTTTTTGAAATTTATAACTTGCCAGTTCTACAAATACCTACCAACAAAGATATGATAAGAAATGACCTTAATGACCAAATCTATAGAACAAGTTTAGAAAAAGATAATGCAATCATTCAAAAAATAAAAGAATGTAATGAAATCGGACAACCACTATTGGTTTTTACATCTAGCATAAATAAATCTGAGCATTACTCTAATTTGTTAGAAAAAGAAAAAATAAAACATATTGTTTTAAATGCTAAAAATCATGAGAAAGAAGCCGAAATTATTGCAAACGCAGGCAAAATAAATTCTGTAATTATTACAACAAGTATATCAGGAAGAGGTGTTGACATTAAGTTGGGTGGTCAAAATCAATCTGAAAAGGATGATGTGAAAAAAAGGGGAGGTTTATTTGTAATCGGAACCGAAAGAATGGAAAGTAGGAGGGTTGATAATCAAGCAAGAGGAAGATCAGGAAGACAAGGAGATGAAGGTAGTTCAATATTTTTTGTAAGTTTAGAAGATGATTTGATGAGATTATTTGGCTCAGAAACCATGAATTCAATGCTAGAAAAGCTTGGTCTTAAAGATGGTGAAAGTATTGATCATCCTTGGATAAACAAAGCAATTGAAAGAGCGCAACAAAAAGTTGAAGCAAGAAACTTTGATATAAGAAAAACGCTTATTAAATTTGATAATGTTCTTAATGACCAAAGACATGTAATTTTTGAACAACGAAAAAATGTAATAGATGGCAAAGAAAAAGAGAATTATTCAGATATTTTTCTTGAAGAGGTCTTAGAAAATTTAAAAAGACAAAAAATATTATACGAAAAATCTCCAAATTCCAAAGAATTTCCAAATGCTTTAAAGCAGACTTTAGGTAAATCAATAACTGATGGTGAATTTGATGAAATTTTAAATTCAGATCTAAAAATAATGGAAAAAAAAATAAAGGATAAATTTTTAAATAATAGAGATGAAAGAAATAATTTATTAGGCGTTGAACAAGGAAAAGAAATTGAAAAAAGAATATTGGTACAAATTATAGATCAAAATTGGAAATCACATATTCAATACCTAGAGCAATTAAGACAAGTAATTGGTTTAAGATCTTATGGACAAAGAGATCCTCTAGTGGAGTACAAAAAGGAAGCTTTTCTATTATTTGAAAATTTACTTGGAAAATTAAAAACTGATCTTGTAACAATGCTTCTAAATTTAAGAATAATAGAAAAAGATGATAGTCAGACTAAAACAAGTGATAATATTAAGAATGATCCAAAATGCCTACTTGTAAAAAAAAAAGAAGGAAAAATATCTAGAAATGAAAGATGTGAAGCTACTGGAAAAAAATTTAAAAATTGTTGCGGTGCCTTATAAATTAAAAAATCACTGTTAATAAAATTAATAATAGAAGAATTGATGTAGTTGAAATAAATAATTTTTTATTAGTTTTAATTTTTAAAATCAAATTTTGAAAGAGATTATTTTTAATAGTAAGTTTATCTTGATTCGTTGCATTAGTGGTGAAGCCTTTATTCCTTCCAATATCTAAAAACTTATTCTTTCTTTGATTTAATATTTCTTCCTCATTTAACGTAAGAAATTTACTTAAGTTTCTATCAATAGCATTTCGTACATTATCTAAAATAAGATCTTTATCTCGATGCGCACCACCCAAAGGTTCGGGTATTATCTCATCTATAATTTCTAGTTTTAAAAGATCTTTCGCTGAAAGTTTCATTGCTTTCGCAGCTTCTAAAGTTTTTGTTGGATCTCGCCAAAGTATGGTTGCACATCCCTCTGGAGATATTACTGAATATATTGCATTCTCTAACATCAATACTTTACTTGAAGAAGCTAATGCAATAGCACCACCAGAGCCTCCTTCGCCTATAATTATAGATAAAGTTGGAACAGTCAGTTGCATAGAACATTCAATAGACTTTGCAATTGCTTCCGCTTGTCCTCTTTCTTCAGCACCAACTCCAGGGTATGCACCTGGAGTATCAACAAAATTAATAATTGGTATTTTGAATTTATTAGCTAAATTCATTAATCTTATTGTTTTTCTGTAACCTTCTGGTCTCATCATTCCAAAATTTCTCTCAATCCTTGTATCTAAATTTTCGCCCTTTTCCTGTCCTATTACTAAAACTGACTTAGAATTAAATTTACCAAAACCACATATTACAGACTTATCCTCTCCATAAAATCTATCCCCAGAAAGTGAAATAAATTCATCAAATAAATTATCAATAAAAAATTTTGATTTAGGTCTATCCTCGTGTCTTGCAACCAATGTTGTCTGCCATGCATCTAGATTTGAATATACATCGTTAAGTTTTTTATCTATTTCATTTTGTAAATCTGTTATTTTAGTTGTATCAACTTCTGAAATGCCGTCTTGATTATAAGGATCTTTTAATTTATCTAATTCTGTTTCTAAGTTTTTTATATCTGTCTCAAAATTTAAATAATTTTTCATTGCTTTATTATATATAATTTTTTGGCGATAAAATGATGAAATTACAAAAATTATATTCTTTTCGGATGAAAAATAACATTTTTTTAAATAAAGTAATGACATAATTTATTGATTGTCATATACAACGGTTTCTAAATTTAAAATTTATGGGTGATTCATTTATTAAAATAAATACTTTATCTGTTTCTAAGAATTTGGTTGATTTTGTAAAAAATGAACTTCTTACAGGATTAGATGTTAACGAAAAAGATTTCTGGGATGGATTTGATAAAAGTATTAATGAACTTGCGCCAATCAATAAAAAGTTATTAGAAGTTCGTGAAACTCTTCAATCTGAAATTGATTTATGGTTAAAAAAAAACAGAAATGGAGAATTTAATTATCAAGAGTATAAGAATTTTTTAAAAGAAATTGGATATTTAAAAGAAGAAGGGAATGATTTCAAAATAGATACCAAAAAGCTTGATCGTGAAATTTCAAGCATTGCAGGTCCTCAACTTGTAGTTCCTATAATGAACTCTAGATATACATTAAATGCTGCTAATGCTAGGTGGGTGAGTCTTTACGATAGTTTATATGGAACAGATTTAATTGAGTCAGAAGAAACCGGAAGTCAAAAGTATGATCCTCTAAGAGGACAAGAGGTAATAAGATATGCACGTGATTTTCTAAATGACCACTTCTCTATCAATGAAATTCATTGGAAAGATATAAATGGATTTAAAATAAAGGGAAGTGACTTGAAAATTTTAAAAGATGATAAAGAGTTTGAGCTAATAGATAAAAATAAATTTATTGGATACAGAGGAGAGCCTAATAATCCAACAACAATAATTTTAGAAAATAATAATTTAAAAATTGAGATAATAATTAACCCAAAAGCATTTAGTGCTGTTCAAGATGCTGCGGGAATAAGTGACATAATTATAGAATCTGCAATATCTACAATATGTGATAACGAAGATAGTGTTGCAGCAGTAGATTCAGAAGATAAAATATTATGTTACAGAAATTGGTTGGGTTTGATGAAAGGAACTCTAAAATCTGTCTTCGAAAAGGATGGAAAAACTTTAGAAAGAAAACTAAATCCAGATAGAAGTTATATTTCAAAAGATAATAAAAAAGAAAAATTACATGGTAGAAGCTTACTTTTAATTAGGAATGTTGGTCATCTAATGACTAATTCAGCAATTATTTTAGAAGATGGTTCTGAGGTCCCAGAAGGTATCATGGATGCATTTATTACAACTGCTGCAGCAATTCATGATTTAAAAAGAAAAGGTAACTCAAGAACTGGGTCTATATACATTGTAAAACCGAAAATGCATGGACCTGAAGAGACTGCTTTTACAGATAAAATATTCACAAGAGTTGAAGAAGTATTAAAACTTGAAAAGAATACGATTAAATGCGGTATTATGGATGAAGAGAGAAGAACATCTGTAAACTTAAAAGAATGTATCAGAACATTAAAAAGCAGGGTTTTTTTCATTAATACAGGTTTTTTAGACAGAACCGGAGATGAAATGCATACATCAATGGAAGCAGGTCCAATGATAAAAAAAGGTGACATGAAAAAATCAAAGTGGATAGCTGCTTATGAAGATAACAATGTTAATGTTGGTTTAAAATGTGGATTTTCAGGTGTTGCACAAATAGGTAAAGGTATGTGGGCTATGCCAGATAAAATGAAAGACATGATAGATCAAAAAATATCACATCTTGAAGCCGGTGCGAATTGCGCATGGGTACCATCTCCCACTGCAGCTTCTTTACATGCGATGCATTACCATAAGTTAAATATTTTTGAAAAGCACAAAAAATTAAATGAAAATAAAATTAATTACATTGATAATTTATTATCGATACCAATTGCAGATAGACCTAATTGGAGCAAAGAAGAAATAAATAATGAGTTATGTAACTCGGCTCAAACAATATTAGGATATGTTGTTAGATGGGTAGATCAAGGGATAGGGTGCTCTAAAGTTCCAGACATAAATAATGTTGGATTAATGGAGGATAGAGCAACACTAAGAATATCATCACAACATATAGCAAACTGGTTGCATCATGGTATTTGCTCAAATAGACAAGTTTTAGAAATTCTAAAAAAAATGGCAAAGATTGTTGATAAACAAAATCAAGGTGATCCAGAATATCAAAATATGTCACCTAATTTTGACAAGTCAATATCTTTTAAGGCAGCATGTGAATTGATTTTTCATGGTAAGTCACAACCTTCGGGCTATACTGAACCTCTATTGCATTTAAATAGGTTAATTAAAAAAAGCTAATTTTAAATTTATAAATCTCTTCTATTTTTAAAGGCAGATATAAGCGTTCCGTCATCTGAAGTTTCTATTTCTCCTCCAACAGGCAAACCTTGAGCTAATTTTGAAATTTTTACATTTGTATTTTTTAAACTATCCTGAATGTAAAAAGCAGTGGTTTGCCCTTCAACGGTAGCGCTTGTTGCTAAAATCACTTCATCAATATTATCATTTTTTATTCTTTCAATTAAAGAATTAATTAGCAAATTTTCTCTATTATTGGTGTTATCGGTATCAGAAATCGTGCCACCTAAAATATGATAATAACCTTGAAAAATAGATGAACTTTCTATTGCCCATTGATCTGAAATGTTCTCGACTACACAAATTTTATCATATTTTTTTTCTACTAAACTACAGTTATTATATTGGCAATTAATTGTATTAGGTTTTAATGTTCCACATATTTTACAACGTTCAATATTTTTTATTACCTGACTTAAATTATTTGCCAAAGGCCTTAATATTTCTTGGCGATTATTGATCATTTTTAAAATTATTCTTTTTGCAGACTTTGGTCCAAGACCTGGCAATTTAGATATTAGTTTAATTAAATTATCTATTTCAGGTAGATTTTGCATTTAATTATAAAGGCCATTTAAACCCAGGCACACCTAAACCCCCAGTTGCTTTAGATATTTCTTCTGAAGTTTTTGATTTCAATTTACTTTTAGCATCATTATGTGCAGCTGTAATTAAATCCTGAATTATTTCTTTATCTTCTTTAAGCACTTTATCACTTAATAAAATTTTGGTCATCTCTCCGTCACCGTTAAGGGTAATCTTAACCACATCTCCTCCTGATTTACCATCAACCTCAATCTTTTTAAGATTCTCCTGACTCTCCTTCATTTTTTTTTCTATCTCTTTAGCTTTTTCTAAAATTTTATTAAAATCAGTCATCTTTTTTTTCAATATCAATTAATTCAATATCAGGAAGTTCTCTCAACAAGTTTTTATATTCGTTTGAGTTTTTATATACTTTGATATTTTCTTTTTTAAGACTATTTTTTCTCTCTTTTTCACTCATCTCGCCTTTTTCTTTTGAAAAAGAAATTAGCCATCTTTTTTTAGTCCAATCATACAATTTTTCAGATAAATCTTTTACAAAATTTTTATTTAATTTATCATTAAAAGATATTTCGATATTCATATTTGAAAAAGATACTAAGTTTATATTATTTTCTAATTCGTATTTTAGTTTCATCTCTTTTTTTTCAACACATATTTTAATTAAATCTGTTATATTGTTGATTTCTAAAGTATTTTTTTTTTCAATTTTTTTTTCTTCTTGTGTAATATTTTTAATTTGGCTAATTGCCTCATTATTTATTGTATTTTTCGCATCTATATTTTTTAATGGAGTTTTGTTTATTTCATTTTGCTGATCATTTTGTATTAAATTTTTTTTTTTTAAAAAGGTTAACTGGATAAGAAACATCTCAACTAATAAATTTGGATTAGCAACAAAATTTATTTCTTTTAAAGTTTTTAAAGTAAATTCCCAAAATAATAATATAGCATTTGGATTTACCACTTTAGACAAAGAAGTTATTTTTTTGTAATCGCCATCATTTAATGAAAAATTATTTCCTCCATTTTCAATGTAAGATATATTCTTGATAAAATATAATACCTCTAGGAAATCATTTAAAAATACGTGGGGTTCAATGCCTGTATTGTATAATTTTCTGTAGTGATTTATTATTTTTTTTTCATCACCTAAAAATATTATTTCTAATAATTCTATATATGAACTTTTATTTACATAACCAAAGACTCTTTGAGCGTCCTCATATGTCAGAGAATTCTCGTTGTTAGAAATGGTTGCTCTATCTAGCAAAGATAAAGCATCCCTAACAGAGCCCTCTGATAATTTAACTATTAATTTGATTGCATTATCCTCAACATTCTTTTTTTCTTTTATTGTTATATTTTTTAAATACTTGAATAATTCTTCAGAGTTAATTCTTGCTAAATCGTACCTTTGGCACCTAGATATAACAGTGATAGGAATTTTTTTTACCTCAGTAGTTGCAAAAATAAATTTTAAATATTCTGGGGGCTCTTCCAATGTCTTAAGTAATGCATTAAATGCTTGCTTACTTAGCATGTGCACTTCATCAATGATAAAAATTTTAAACTTCGACACTGTTGGTGGATATCTAGAAAATTCTATAAGCTCTCTAACATCATCTACTCCTGTTTTACTTGCTGCATCAATTTCAAGAACATCAATATGATTTGAATTTGCTATAGGGTCGCAATGACTGCATTTCTTTTCACACATCCCTTCAAGTGTGTGCTCGCAGTTTAAAGCTTTAGCTACAATTCTTGCAAATGTGGTCTTTCCAATTCCCCTAATGCCAGTAAACAAAAAAGCATTAGCTGAACTATTATTTATAATAGAATTATAAATTGTCGTTGCAATTTCTTCATGCCCTATTAAATCTTTAAATATTTGGGGTCGATATTTCAATGCGAGAACTTGAGATTTTATTGTCATAATAGGAGACCTACCAACCTGGAAAAAACTCATTACCCTTGCTCTTTTTCAAGTCTGGGGGAGTTCATGGTAATCCCACCTGGAAGGCCTCCAGATGTATTATAACAATAATTTTTTCTAATCTACAATAAAGTTAATTATTTTTTTTCTCTAAATTCGTGTGCTTTGTAAACACCTAGTACGTGCATATCTTCACAGTGGAAAGCAAGCTCCTCTAATGAATTTTTTATTTTTTTATCGTCTAAATGTCCATCAATATCACATAAGAAAAAAAATGACGAAAATGAATTTTTTTCTGGGAAACTTTGGAGTTTCGTCATATTCACTCCATTAATAGCAAAACCGGACAAAGCAGAATACAAAGCTGCTGGTTTATCTCTTAATTTAAATAAAAACGATGTAATAAAATTATTTTTATCAATCTCTGGCTGAATTATATCTTTGCCCATTATAAGAAATCTTGTGTAGTTATCGTTATCATCCTGAATATTTTCTTTTAAAATTTCTAAATCATAAATTTTAGCACTTAATTTTGATGCAATTGCAGCTTTAGTCTTATCTTTCTCTTCTGAGATATATTTTGCGGAACCTGCTGTATCAGCTCTAACATTAGCAGAAAATTTACTTTTTCTTATAAATTCTGAAGCTTGACTTAACGCTTGAGCGTGGGAATAAACATTTTTAATGTCATGTAATTTTGATCCTTTTATACCAATTAAATTATGATTAATTGGAAAAAAAAATTCTTCATAAATATTTAACCTATGTTTAAAAATTAAATACTCTACTCCAATGTTGCCTGTAGTTTTATTGGACTCTGGTATGATTGCTCTAATATTGCTATCTTTATGTGCTTTTTCAAAACATTCATCGAAAGTTTTGCAAGGAATTGTCTCTATATTTGGAAACATATATTTTGCACAACTCTCACTATAACTTCCAGCAATTCCTTGGTAAACAATTTTCATATTTTCATTTATTCAAAAATTTTATGTATTCTTCTAGATCTTTTTTAGTATCAATTCCAGAGGAAAAATAATTTGCCAACAGTACATCGATTTTCATATTATTATCGATTGCTCTTAGTTGTTCCAGTCTTTCTTTGATTTCATTTTTACTCTTTTTAAAATTAACAAACTTTTTTAAAGCTGAATACTTATATAGGTATATTCCAAAATGCCGGTATATATTTTCATATTTATCTTCTTTAATTACTCGATGAAAATTCAAAGCTTCAGATATTGAGTTATCGGATATCTTGTTTTTTGTAATAACTTTTACTATATTTTCATTATTATAGACGTCATTTTTCTCAATTTTGTATGCTAATGTTGAAATATCTAAGCTTTTTTCCTTTGAAAACTTATTTAATTTTTTAATATCTGCGGGATTGATCATTGGTTCATCACCTTGGATATTCATAATAAAATCTATATCTTTTAAATCTAATTTTTGAGAGGCTTGAAATACTCTATCCGTCCCAGTTGTGTGATTTATATCTGTCATTATAAATTTACCTCCGTTTTTTTTCACTTCTATGGCAATTTCCTCATCACAAGTTGCAACATAAACCTCTCCAATTTGGCTTTGTAAAGCTTTTTCATATACATGCATAATTAGAGTTTTATTATTAATTTTTATTAATGGCTTTTGAGGAAGTCTTGTTGCTGCTAATCTTGAAGGAATTATTATAATTGAATTACTCATATATTCATATTTTATGCGTCTTTGAGACGCAAATTTATAAATTAAATTTCGTATAAATTTTGTTTAACATGTTATACGACCATAATAAAAAGAAATAATGGATTCATTTGAAATAAACAAAATTATTGCAGCTGTGCTTCTTATTGCGCTAATCGTAATTGGCATTGGGAAAATATCAGATATCGCCTTCTATGTAGATAAACCAGAGAAATCTGCTTACAAAGTAGATATTAAAGAAGATAGTCAAATTTCAAGTTCAACGACAGAAAAAACTGAGGAAAAAGTTAATATTTCTGCATTACTTGCATTAGGAGATGTTTCTCATGGAGAGAAAGTTTTCAAAAAATGTTCTGCTTGCCATTTGGTCAATAAAGGTGGTGAGAATAAAATTGGACCGGCGCTTTACGGTGTAATAGGAAGAAAAGTTGCAGCTAAAGATGATTATAAATATTCTAAAGCTATGAGTGCATATGATAAGAGTTGGACGTTTGAAGAGATGAACGGTTATTTAAAAAAACCTCAATCTTATATTAAAGGGACAAAAATGGCTTTTGCGGGCTTAAGAAAAGAAAGAGACAGGGCTTCAGTTATTTTGTATCTAAATCAAAATTCTGATAATCCATTACCACTACCTTAATTTCCCAAAACAATACAACAGAATACTTTTTTGAACATGAACCCTATTTGATGCTTGTTGCCATACGTGTGAATTTTTTCCTAAAAAAACATCCTCATCAACTTCATCTCCCCTAGGTAAACAATGAAGAAAAATGCAATTTTTTTTTGTATAATTAAATATATTTTGTTTAATTTTAAACTTTTGAAACTGTTGCTTTTTTCTTTTTTTGTTCACCTTATCATTTAAAGATATCACTTTATCAGAAAAAATTACGTCTGCACCTGAAGCAGCTTTTTTTATATCGTGATAAATATAAATTTTTTTCTTATTTTTGTTTACCCATTCTTTAATTTTTTTACTTGGAGAAAATTTTTTTGGACATCCAATATTTAATCTAAAAGAAAATTTTACTGACGCAGCAATTAAACTATCTAAAACATTATTTGAGTCACCAATCCAGCAAATGTTAAGTTTCGATATAGGTCTTTTTTTTATTTCCTCAACAGTAAAAATATCCGATAATACTTGTGTAGGGTGAGATGATGGACTTAAACCATTAATTAGTGGTATAGATAAATATCTCTTAAATTCCTGAATTTTTTTATCATCATCAGTCCTCAACATGAAGCCATCACCGTATGTAGATAAAATTTTTGCTGTGTCAGCAATTGTTTCACCGCCTTGACCAAGATGGAGTTCATTTGATCTGAGTGTTAATGTTCCACCCCCTAATTGCTTAATAGCTAAATAAAAGCTTATTTTTGTTCTTGAACTTGCTTTTTCAAACATTTGTATGAGCATTTTACCCTTAAGTGGTGATCCATTATCCATTTCCAAAGTATTCAGTTTTTTTCTTCGTTTTTTTCTTTTTTTTGCATCAATAATTATTCTTCTAAGATCATTACTTGGAATATCTTTTAAATTTATAAAATGTCTCATTTTATTTCTTTGCAAACTTTATCTATAATTTTTAAGGCAAGATCAATTTCGTTTTTTTTTACATTTAATGGGGGCAATATTCTTATAACATTTTCAGCTGCTCTTATTGTTAATAATTTATTATCCATTAATTTTTTTATAAATTTAGATTGATCATTATAAAGTTGTAAACCAATTAATAACCCTACTCCCCTAACTTCTTTAATTATTTCAGGATATTTGATTTTCATCTCATTAAGTTTATTTATGAAATATTTCGACATTTTGTTTACATTATTAAGTAAATTTTTATTTATCTGATCTAATACAGCATTGCCAACCGCCATAGCTAATGGGTTTCCACCAAAGGTAGATCCATGTGTTCCAGGAGTCATTGCCTTTGAGATTTTTTTAGTCATCAATACTGCACCAATTGGAAAGCCTCCACCTATCCCTTTAGCTATAGGCACTATGTCTGGTTTAACTCTTGCATGTTCAAATGCAAAGAATTTACCAGATCTTCCAATTCCACATTGAACTTCATCAAGAATTAATAGTATTCCTTTTCTGTTACAGAGATTTCTAATTGCTTTTATACACCAATTTGGAATAACTTTTATTCCCCCTTCGCCCATTATAGTTTCTATCATTACAGCAGCCGTATTTTTATTAATTAAAGACTTTAATTTTTTATGATCACCAAATTTAAAATGGTCAAATCCTGGAATTTTAGGTCCAAATCCTTCTGTCATTTTTGTTGAACCACTTGCATGTATTGCTGCAATTGTTCTGCCATGAAATGAGTTTTTTATACAAATAATTCTATTTTTGTTCGGTTTACCAATTGAATAGAAATACCTTCTTGCGACTTTTATTGCAGTTTCTGTTGCCTCAGCTCCACTATTTTGAAATATTATCGAGTCAGCGAAGGTTCTCTTTGTCAATCTTTTAGCTAATCTTTCTCCCTCTGGTATTTTGAAAGCATTTGATAAATGCCAAAGTTTTCTGGATTGTATCTTAATTGCTTTGTTTAAAGCTGGATTTGAATGACCCAATGAGTTAACCGCAATTCCTTGGATAAAATCTAAATATTTTTTCCCACTCGATGTGTAAAGATAAGACCCCTTTCCTTTAGAAAAAGAAAGATTTTTTCTTTTGTAATTTCCTGCTAAAGCGCTCATATTTATTTATATTCTTTTTTTTTATATTAAAGTTAAAATTTCAACCTGTGGTTATTAATTTATTTGTTGAAAAATTCTAATTAATACTTGTTTCTTTGTTTTATATGCAACATGATGTTGTTTATTAAAAATTTAACACTAAATATAGTAAATTATGAGTTGGACAGACGAAAAAGTTAGCAAACTAAAAGAGCTTTGGGGCAAAGGACAAACTGCAAGTCAAATAGCAGAGATAATTGGTGGTGTATCTAGGAATGCAGTAATTGGAAAAGCCCATAGATTAAACTTGTCTTTAAAAATAAAAACTAGGCCTTCATTTCAAAAAAAAGATGATAATAGAAAAGATCCAAGTCAAATAAAATTCAAGGGAAAAAGAGGTAAATTTAAATCATTATTACTTGATAAAAATTTTGAGCCAGCAAAGAATCTTACACTAGAAGAATTGACAGATGAAACATGTAAATACATGGAAGCAAATCCCAATGAAGAAGATGCACGTTTCTGTGGAAGAAAAAATGTAGAAAAATTTTCTTATTGTCCTTTGCATTTAATGATTGTTTTTCAGCCAAAAGGTAAAAAAGAAGATGTAATTGACAAAAATGAAGATGTACCAAAATTTATAGAAAAAAAAATTAAATCGGCTTAAGCTAATAACTTTCGTTTAGCTTTTTGATACTCTTCTTCTGTTAAGACTCCATCATCTTTTAATTTGTTAAGCTTTTTTATTTCATCAGAAAGTAAGTTTTTATTTGAATTATTATCTTGGTTATTATTTTCTACAGTATTTTTTTCATCTTCATATTTACCATCTTTGATATCTCTTCTAGCCTCAATGCCCATACTTATTGGTTTTGCAGATACGTAAATAACTGCTAACAAAAGAACAATGCAAATACCAATAACTATAAAATTAATCATTTTATTTTTCTGAATTATTTAATTTTGAAAATTGACCACCTGTTCTCCAATTAAAACTATATTTATTAATTTCCTGTTCAAACTTTCTTTTAGACAATATCCCTAAATCAAAATTTGTTTTATTAATACCTGAATTTATATTATCATATTTTAAAAGATTAAGCTGATCCTCAGTTAATAAAGGGTTTGGTAACAGTTGTAAAAATTTTGCTGTTAAAGCTGCAATAGGAAGTGGCAATGGTAACAATAGCCTTTTTTTGTTTATAGATTTTAATAACTTTAAAATTATTTCTTTAAATGTTAAAGTTTCAGGTCCAATACATTCTAAAATTAAACTTTGTTTTTGCTTTTCTATTATTTGTAATATGATTTCTATCAGATCAGTAACATGTATTGGTGCAAATTTTGTTTTTCCTTCATAATAAATTGGCATAATAGGCAATCTACTTAATAAAGTCATGAATCTTGTCGAAAATTTATCATCAACAGAATAGACAATTGATGGTTTTAAAATGATTGATTGCTTAAAATTTTTCAAAATTTTTTTTTCTCCTTCAAATTTGCTAAGAGCATACTTGCTATCAGTCGCATTCTCAACTCCAAGAGCAGATAAATGAATTAATTTTTCTATTTTAAATTTATTTGCTAATAGAGATATTAAGTCTGGTAAATCTGTATGTAATGTTTTGAAATGATTTTGTTTTTTTTCATATAGTATTCCAACAAGATTTATACATATTGAACAATTTTTAATTAAATCTTCCAATGTTTCCGTCTTAAAATTTTTTATTTCGACAACTCGCAAATATCCAGGATTAGCCTGGGTTTTTAAAATATATCCAGCTGTATGAATATTTCTAGTTACGGCTGTCACTTTATAGTTATTTTTAGTAAGTTTTCTAATAAGGTTTCTTCCAATTTGTCCTGTAGCACCGAAAACTAGAATTTCTTTATGTTTCATATATATATAATTTCTATGAATATAGATATTAAATTACACAAACAAGATTTGCCAGATGAATTAATTGTAAGTGACAATATTGCAGTTGATTGTGAATTTACAGGGTTAAATATTGAGAGAGATAATCTTTGCTTAGTTCAGATTTCAACAGGAAATAAAGATGCTCATATAATTCAGCTTAATAGAGAAACTTATGAAGCACCTAATTTAAAAAAAATATTGATCAATAAAGAAATCAATAAAATATTTCATTTTGCAAGAGCAGACCTAATGTTCATAAAAAAATATTTGAAAGTTAATGTTGAAAACATAAATTGTACAAAAATTATGAGTAAGATTGCTAGAGGTTATAGCGATAAGCATGGACTCAAAGATCTTATCAAAGAATTTACTGGTAATGACATTAGCAAAAATCTTCAATCTTCTGATTTTGGGGGCGATCTGTCTGATAAGCAGTTACAATATTGTGCAAAAGATGTGGTTTATCTTCATCAAATATATAATAGTCTTAAGAAAATATTGATCAGGGAAAAAAGAGATAACTTATATAATAATACAATAAAATTTATTTATAGTAGGGTTGATTTAGACCTAGCATCATTTACATCTGATATTTGGTCTCACTAGATGAAAATCAATTTAATAAAAAAAGCAGCTGAAGAAGTAATTAAGTTAGAAATTAATGCTTTAAAAAGTTTAAAGGGCAACATTAGAAATGATTTTGCTAAATTAATTAAAATAATTATGAGCTGTAAAAGTGGAAAGATAATAGTTTCGGGTGTTGGTAAAAGTGGAATAGTAGCTAGAAAATGGGCAGCAACACTTTCATCCACTGGAACACCATCATTTTTTCTGGATGCGTCTAATGCTAGTCACGGTGATATGGGTCAAATAACTTCTGGTGATGTTTTAATACTAATTAGCAATAGCGGACAAAGTGATGAACTTAAGAATATAATACAATACTCGTCAAGAAATAAAAATATCAAACTGATAGGTATAACCTCAAAAAGAGACTCGATTTTATATAAAAATTCAGACGCAACTTTTTTAATGCCAAATTTTAAAGAAGCTGGACCTGAAAATATTGTACCAACATCATCAACAACAGCTCAATTAGCATTAGGTGATGCCATTTCAATTGCTTGCATGAAGTACAAAAAATTTGGAAAATTTGATTTTAAAAAATTACATCCAAGTGGATCATTATCTATAAAATTAAAGACAGTTGGTGATTTAATGTTAACTGGAAAAATGCTTCCCATGGTTTTTGAAAACATATTAATGAAAAAAGCTCTAAGAATAATAAATGACAAAAAACTAGGTGTTTTAATCGTAATCAATAAAAAAGGTTTAACAAAAGGCATAATTACTGACGGTGATATAAAAAGGATAGCTCAGAAGTATGACAATTTTGAAAATTTGCAATTAAAAAAAATAATGAAAAAAAATCCATATAGCGTTGATAAAGATACGTTAGCAGCAGCAGCCCTATCCAAAATGAATTTGAAGAAAATTACATCTTTATGCGTTCATGAAAAAAAGAAATATAAAAAGACAATTGGTTTAATACACATGCACGATATATTAAAATCAAATATTAATTGATGTCGAATAAGTCTTTATTACAAATAATACTATTATTATTAATTATGATAATTATTGGATCGATATACTTTATGTATTTTTATTCAAAACCAATTAATAATAAAATTAGCTTAAGCCAAAACTCAGAGATAAACGACACTAATATAATATTGCAAAGTGAAAATAACGACCAATTGGAAATCAAAAATAAAGATAAAACTGAAAAAAATCCTATTAAAACTAAGAAAATTTCAGAAAAAGATTATTTAAATAAAAATGGGGAAGTTAAAAATTTAACGAAAGAAATTGAGTACACAACGACTAATAAAAATGGTGATGTTTTTAAACTTTTAGCAAAATATGGAAAAACTAATATTAAGAATAACAGTGAATTAGATCTAGAGGGAGTTAAAGGAACAATAGTTTCAAAAGAAAAATCTACAATTTATCTTAATTCAGATTATGCAAAGTATAATTATTCTAATCAAAAGTCTAATTTTTTTAGTAACGTAGAAATTATATTTGATGATAAAATTATTAATTGTGATAATTTTGATTTGAATATAAATGATAATATTGCTGTTGCTTATAATAATGTTATTGTAACTCAAAACAAATCAAAAATGAAAGCTCAAACAATAACCCTGAATACTATTACTAAAGATATTGTAATAAACTCAGATAAAAAAGTAGGAATTAAAACAGAATAATGGCTCTCATAAAAAAATTTAGGATCAAAAGTTATAAAGGAAATGAAACTATATTAGAACTCAGAAATATATCGGTTTTTTATAATAAAAGACAAATTTTAAGTAATCTTAACTTAAAAATTAACAAGCAGGAGATATTGGGAATGCTTGGTCCAAACGGAGTAGGAAAATCCACAATATTTAACTTAATAACTGGATTAAAAGATCCAAACTACGGAGAAATTATAATTAATGGAATTAATTGTACAAAGACCCCAATCAATGAGAGATTTACAAAATTTAAGCTTGGTTTAGTACCTCAATATGGCGGTTTGATACATGATTTAAGCTTAATGGATAATCTTAATCTTGTAGCAGAAATTCATATAAAGGAAAAAGAATTAAGAAATCAAAAAATAAATAAATTAATTTCTCAATTTGAATTTGAATCTATTTTAAATATCAAAGCCAAACATTTATCAGGTGGGCAAAAGAAAAAGCTTGTAATAGCAATGGCTTTAATTAATGATCCAAAAATTTTACTGCTTGATGAACCATTCGCAGCTTTAGATATTTTAACAATAAAAATGTTGCAGGAAATAATACTTAATTTACAATCTACAGAAGAAATTTCTGTAGTATTGTGTGATCATCAAGCAAGAGATTTATTAAACTGCGTTGATAGAGCAATAATACTTTCTAACGGCAAGATAATTGCGTCTGGAAGTCCAAATGAAGTGATAACTGATAAGACAGCAAAAAATCAATACTTCGGTGATGAATTTAATATAAATTAATTCATCAATGAAAAATTATATAGAGATTTCAAATAAAATTGAACCATACAAGAAAACTATATGTGTAAGCGGAGATAAAAGTATTTCTATTAGAACTGTCCTATTAGCTTCTCAAGCAATTGGCAAATCAAAAATTTATAATTTATTAGAAGCAGAGGATGTTATAAATTCATTAAAATGTATTGGTAAACTAGGAATTAAATATAAAAAAAAAAAAAACTATTTTGAAATAAATGGACTTGGTCTTAGTGGATACAAAATTAAAGGGAAAAAAGCTCTATACGCAGGAAATTCTGGAACTTTAGCAAGGCTAATTTTAGGTTTACTAATTAACTTAAACCAAGAAATCAAGATTTTAGGGGACAAAAGTTTATCTAAAAGAGATTTTTCTAGAGTAACAAATCCTTTGAAACTATTTGGGGCAATTATAAATGCAAATAACAAAAAGTTGCCAGTCAAAATTTTAGGATCAAGTTTTTTAAGACCAATTAAATATAAGGAAAATTTAGGAAGCGCCCAATGCAAGAGTGCAATTATGTTGGCATCACTTAAAACACCTGGAGTAACGAGAATTAAAGCAAGAAAATCAAGAGATCATACCGAATTAATGTTTAAATCATTAAAAATACCAATTAAAATCAAAAAAACAAAGACTTATGATTTCATAGAAATTAAAGGTTTAAATAATTTTAAAGGATTTGAATATATTGTTCCTGGAGATATAAGCTCATCTTCATTTTTTATAGTTTTAACATTGTTAGCAAATAACTCTAATTTAATCATCAAAAATGTAAATGTAAATAAGACTAGAACAGGAATTATTGAGATTTTAAAAAAAATGAATGCAAATATTTCTTTCAAAAATAAGAAACTTTATAAGGGTGAAGCAACAGCAGATATTTTTGTAAAGAGTTGTAATAATATTAAATCAATAAATTGTCCTGAAACTTTAAATAGCTCTGCAATTGATGAATTTCTTGTTATCTTTCTTGTGGCCGCAAAAGCAAAAGGAGTATCAATATTTAGAAATTTAGGTGAATTAAATAAAAAAGAGAGTCCAAGATTAGATATTGCGCTTAAAATTTTAAAAAAAATAGGAATTAAGGTATTGAGAAAAAAAGATGATATTAAAATTTTTGGAAAACCGAATTTAATTTTAAAAAGAAAAATTATTATTAAAGATTTCAAAAAAGATCATAGAGTTTTTATGATGTCATGTATTGCTGCTTTAGCTTTTGGAGGAAGGTGGAAAATTAACAATCCTGATTCAGTGAAAACATCTTTTCCAGATTTTTTTAAAGTTATTAAATTAGTGGGAGCAAAAATTAATTGAAAAGAAATAAAAATAAAATTACTGTAGCAATTGATTCGCCTGCAGCAGCTGGCGCTGGAACTCAAGCTAAGTTAATAGCAAAAGAATATAATTTGTTTTATTTAGATACTGGAAAAATTTACCGTCATATAGGATACCTAACGTTAAAGAGAAAAAATATTAATTACACTAAAATAAAATATAATATTTCAAAATTAAAAATTATTGATTTAAAAAAAAAAAAATTGTTGACAGATAAAGTAGCAAGGTCCGCCTCAATAATTGCAAAAGATAAAAAAATTAGAGATATTGTTAAAAATTTTCAATTACAATGTGCATACTATCCTCCAAGTAAGTTTAATGGCTCAATTCTTGATGGTAGAGATATAACTTCTGTTTTAATGAAAAATGCAATGTTTAAATTTTACATAACTGCTAGTTTAGAAACTAGGGCGAAAAGACGTTATCTTGAATATAAAAAATTAAAAAAGAAAATATCGTTTAAAAATGTACTAAAAAGCTTAAAAAATAGGGACAAATTAGATAAAAATCGAAAGTTTAGTCCATTAGTAAAAACTAAAGATTCAATCTTGATTAATACAACTAAATTAAGTAAGAAAGCGTGCTTTGAAAAAATAAAAGCTATAATGGATAAAAAACTTAATTTTAATGGAAATATTTAAAGATTTAAAATCACCAGCAAACCAACAATTCGAAAAATTACTAAATTCTCAATTATCAAAAAATAAAATTGAAGAAGGAAAAATAATTGAGGGAAAAATCACAAAAATCACAGAAAAATTTGTTTTTATTTTTATACCTGGTCTGAAAAGCGAGCCAATAATAGATATTAACGAAATGAAAATGATTGGTCTTAGTGATAAAATTATAGTCGGTGAAAATGTTCCAGTACTTCTTGAAAAAATTGAAGACAGAAATGGTGAAGTTTTAGTATCAGCGATCAAAGCCCAAAAAATTAAAGGATGGTACGAACTTGAAAAAGCTTATGAAAATAATCAATCGATAGTAGGAAAGATTACATCAAAATGTAAGGGAGGAGTTATAGTCGAGCACACAGAAACTGGTTCTCTAATGTTTTGTCCTGGATCACAAATAAGTGATAAACCACTTAAAAATATTGATCATCTTGTCGGTGTCGAACAAAAGTTTGCAATAATTAAACTTGATAAGATTAGAGGAAATGCGTGTGTATCTCGAAGACAAATCGTATCTTCCAACAAAAGAGAGGACAAAGCCAAAATAATAGAAAAGTTTAAAGTTGGAGATATAATTAAAGATGCTGTCGTAAAAGGTTATTCTTCTTTTGGATGTTTTTTCGAAGTAAATAATGAAATAGATGTTTTGGTACATTTACAAGAAATATCTTACTCGAGAGTTAATCACCCAGATGAAATTTTTAATATAGGAGAAAAGCATAACTTAAAAGTAATATCGATTGATAAAGAAAAGTTACAAATAGGTTGTTCTATTAAACAGTTATCGCCAGATCCATTCGAACATATTGGCAATTATGAAATTGGTAAGAAATATAAAGTTAAGGTAGATAAAATTACAGATTATGGTTGCTTTTGCTCTCTAGAGGCTGGACTAAGCACATTACTTCACAGTAGTGAAATGAGTTGGACGAAAAAAAATGTTATACCGAAAAAACTATTTAAAATTGGTGATATGATTGAATGTGTAATAACAGAAATAGATAAAGAAAAAAGAAGAATAGCAATATCTCATAAATTAACAATTGAAAACCCATTTGAAGTGTTGAAGAATAAATTTCCAGAAGGTAAAGATATTAATGGCGTTATTTCTAGCATAAATGAATATGCTATATATGTAAAATTAGAAAATTTTGATATCGATGGTTTTTTACATGTAAATGATCTTAGCTATTTAAATAAATCCGAAGAAGAATTAAAAAAATTTAAAAAAGGTGATAAAATAAAGGTCAAAATTTTAGAAATTAAAACAGATGAACAAAAAGTTAGAGTTGGATTAAAACAACTTGAAAAAGATCCATTTGATTGGTTCAAAGGTAAAAAAATAAATGATGTTGTTACGGTAAAAGTTGTTTCAACAGATAATAAAGGAATAATTGTAAAACCCGAAGATTGTGATTTAGAATTTTTGATAAAAAAATCTAATATTGCAGTCAATGCATCTGATGCAAGACCATCTAGATTTGTTGGAGGGGAAAGAATTGATGCAGCTATTTCAGAGTTAAATTTTGAAAAGAGAAAAGCAAACTTTAGCATAAAGCTGCTAGAAGAGTTACAAAACAGAGAAGCGGTCTCAAAATTTTCTAGTCCATTGAGTGGTAAAAATTTACCTTTTTCATCATTGTCAGACAAGCTGGTTGACAAAAAGAATAAAGACAAAGAGTGATCATTTGACTACTGTAAAGTCAGAGATTATAAAAAAACTAGCAAACAATTATCCAAATTTCTACAAAAAGGACATAAGTAAAATTTTAAATATTTTAGTAAATGAGATAAAAAATAGCCTGAGAAGAAAAGAAAGAGTAGAATTGAGAGATATTTTTACTCTTGATCCAAAATTACAGAAAGCTGGCTTTAGAAGAAATCCTAAAAATAATGAGAAAATTTTTAAAAACGAGAGATATACAATACTTTTTAAATCATCAAAACTATGGTTAAAAAAGGTCAATGAAGAAATATAAAGTATTTATTGCCTGCGATACGACGAATATTCAAAAAATTAAAAAAATAATAAAACTATCTAATAATGATAAAATTAAATTTGGGTATAAATTTGGATTAGAATTTTTGAATTCTAAAAATGGTAGAAAGTTTTTATCCACTTTAAAAAATAAGGTAATATTTGGTGATTACAAAATCTCAGATATACCAAACACAAGTGCCTCAGTCATAAAAGCAGTAAAAGATTTAAAGTTTAATTACATAACTATACATATAAATTCTGGCTTAAATGCACTAAAATCTGCAAAGAAAGTTGCTGGTAAAGTTAAGTTGATAGGTGTAACAACTCTAACATCTCTTAATGATAAATCTCTAAAAGAAATGGGATATAATAACAATGTAAATAAAGTAGTCATGAAACAAGCAATGTTAGCAAAAATAGCAAATTTAGATGCTATAGTATGTAGCCCAAAAGAAGTTAAGTTGGTAAAAAAAATATTTAAAAAAGAAATTATAACACCTGGTATAAGGTTTGATTTTAAGTCAGATGATCAAAAAAGAGTTTTAACTCCTAAACAAGCCTATGATAATGGAAGTAATTGGCTTGTTATAGGAAGGCCTATAACTAAAGGCAATATTAAAAAAAACATACAAAAATTAATTAATCACTTGGATAAATGATTAAAGGATTAAAAATTTGTGGGGTCTCCGATCCTATAACTTTGAACTTTATTTTAAAACATCCCAACCCACCAAAATTTGTTGGCTTTATAACAAATTATAAAAATAGTAAAAGATTTGTTGAATATGAAAAATTAAAAAAGTTAATCAATGTTGACAAAAGAAATATAAAATTTACATCTGTTCTTGTAAACCCTAATAAGGAAATTTTGGAACTAATTAAAGATTTAAATTTTGATTATTATCAACTTTATGATGTCGAACCTGAGAGAACGAAGGAAATTAAATTAAAATATAAAATAAAAATAATAACAGCTATTACCGTTTCCAAAAAAAATGATGTTGATAAATATAAAGATTATTCAGAGATATCAGACATAATATTATTTGACTCAAAAGGTTACCATAAATCGGAAAGTTTCGATCATAGTTTTCTTAATGGCTTACCAAAAAATTTAAATAAAATGATTGCAGGAAATATACAAATAGATGATATTCCTAATTTTAAAAATAAAGACTTTTTAATCGATCTGAGTGGATCACTAGAAAATAATAATGGAAAAAAAGATGTAAATAAAATTAATAAATTGTTAAATTTATCTTCAAAAATATGAGAATTAAAAAAAAAATTCCACTAATTGATCAGGCAAACAAACTAGGTTTTTGGGGGGGAAAGTTTGGAGGAAACTTCGTTCCTGAAACTTTGAAAAAACCTATAGATGATTTAGAAAATTTATTCAATAAACTGAAAAAAGATAAAAAATTTATAGGTGAAAGAGATAAATATTTTAAAAATTGGGTTGGCGCTCCTACTCGTTTTATAAAATTAAAAAATCTAACAAATCATGTTGGTGGGGCTCAAATTTGGTCCAAAGTTGTATCAGACGCAAATGGAGGGGCACACAAAATATATAATGCTACGGTACATTGTCTACTTGCCAAAAGATCTGGTAAAAAATTTATAATTGGGGATACCGGCGCTGGTTATGCAGGTAAAATGTTAAGCATGGCCGCAAAAAAATTTGGTTTAAAATGCAAAATTTTCATGGGTGCAAAAGATATTGCAAGACAACAGCCCAATGTAAAAGCTATAAAAAAAAATGGAGCTGAAGTAATACCTGTATACTCAGGAAGTCAAACACTTGTTGATGCGGTTTCTGAATGTATGCGATACTGGGTCGCTAATTGCGATACGACAGCAATGTGTGTTGGCAGTACAGTAGGACCAGCCGTCTTTGTTCGTATTTGTGGATGGAGTACTAGTCAAATTTCAAGAGAACTAAAAGTGCAATTAATTGATGTGTTTGGGTCAATACCAAAAAAGCTAAAACTTTATAACTGTGTTGGCGGCGGAAGCTCAAGTTTTGGTTTTTGGAACGAATTTATGGATTATGATAAAAAACAATGTGAATTTATTGGTGTAGAAGCTGGTGGACCTGCAAAAAGTAAAAAGCATGCAGCACCTCTAACTTATGGTTCAAAAATTGGAATTCTTCATGGTGCAGCTCAATATGTTAATCAAGACTTGGATGGACAGATAGAAGAAACTGAGTCAATTTCTGCTGGACTTGATTATCCTGGTATTTCTCCACTACATTGTTTTTTAAAAGATACTAAACGAGCAAGATATACCGCAGCAAGCGACGAAGATGCTTTAAGCGCTTACAAAACTGTGACTAAGTTTGAAAAATTAAGACCTTCTTTAGAACCAAGTCATGCTTTTTCAGTTGCAATAAAAGAAGCAAAAAAATTAACTAAAGATACTATAGTGGTAGTTAATAGTTGTGGTGATGCATACAAAGATCGAGAAATTTTAATAAAAAGATTGGGTAAAAAATATGTTGAACCCAATTAGTCTAGCTTTTAAAAAAGCGAAACAAGAAAATAGAGCTGCTCTATTAACTTATACTGTTGCAGGTGATAGCTCGAAAAAACAATCATTAGATATATTAAATTCAATTTCAAAAAATGCTGATATTTTAGAATTAGGTGTACCGCACAACACTCCAGTTGCAGATGGTAGTCAAATTCAAACAAGTGCATATAGAGCGATTAAAAATGGAATTAAAATGAATGATATTTTTAAAATTGTAAAAGACTTTAAAAAATTAAATAAAAGTAAACCAATTATATTGATGGGTTATTTTAATATGATTTTTCAATACGGAGAAAATAAATTTTTAAGTAAATGTAAATCTGCAGGTGTAAATGGATTAATAGTTGTAGACTTGCCATGGCCTGAGAATAAGAATTTTGCTAAAAAATGTAAAAAAAAATCTATATATTTTATTCAGCTTTTATCACCGACCACTTCAGAACAGAGGCTTAAAAAAATAATAAGAGATTCTCACCCTATGAATTATTTTATTTCTATGTTGAGTACAACAGGTGGTAAACTAAAAGTTTCACCTAATGAAATATTAAAAAATTATACTAAAATAAAAAAAATTGATCCAAAAAAAGAAATTGTTATTGGCTTTGGAATCACAGAAAAAACAATTGGTAAACTCAAATCTGCAGATGGATTGGTTGTTGGAAGTGCTATTTGTAAGGAAATTAGCAAGAGTTTAAGGCATAGACAAAATCCTGTCACAAATGTAAGTAAGCTAGTAAAAAAATTAAAAAGTAAAATTCTATGAACTGGATTACAAAAGCTTTAAGTTTTGGTGAAAAAATTAAACGAGTTTTAAAAAAAAGACCATCAAAAGAAGATATAGCAAACTCTGACTGGACCAGTTGTTGCAAAGGCCCAATATTAAAGAAAGATCTTGAAGAAAATTTATGGGTTTGTAACTCGTGTGGTAAACATCATAGAATTAATTGTCGACAAAGATTTGATATTATTTTTGGAAAAAATGCTTACGAAATAATTGATACACCGATTCCAGCGGAAGACCCCCTTCAATGGATCGATACCAAATCATATAAAGATAGATTAAAATCTGCAAGAAAGAAAACTAATCAGAATTCAGCTGTGATGATTGCTAAAGGTAGAATAAATGGAGTTGAGGTCACAGCAGGAGCTATTAATTTTGAGTTTATTGGTGGCTCTGTTGGTGCAGCTGAGGGCGAAGCAATTATTTACGGTGTTCAACACGCTATTGATAATCAAACACCATTTGTTTTCTTTCCTTGTGGTGGAGGACAAAGAATGTTTGAGTCTCCTATTGCCCTTGCAAATATGACAAGAACTACCCTTGCTATTAATGAACTTAAAAAAAATAATCTTCCTTATCTAGTTTGTTTTACAGATCCAACAGCTGGTGGAATTACTGCATCTTTTGCGATGTTAGGCGACATTCATTTTGCTGAACCTGGTTGTTTAATAGCCTTTGCAGGAAAAAGAGTTATACAAGCAACAGTTAAAGAAGAACTTAGTTCGGACTTTCAAACCTCGGAATTTGTCGAAAAGCATGGATTTGTCGACAGAATTGTTGAACGAAAAGATTTAAAAACCGAAATAAGCTTACTATTATCAATATTGTTAAAAAAAGATAACGCGGTAAATGAAAATCAAATAAATGAAACTTCAGACAATATTGAACCGCTTGCAAAAGCTGCATCCTAAAGAAATCGACCTAAGTCTTGATAGAGTTAAGAACCTTTGTAAAAAATTAGGTAATCCACAGAATAAATTAAAATATATTTCAGTGGTTGGTACAAATGGTAAGTATTCAACTATACAGGCAGTAAGATCAATTTTAAAAACAGCCAATACAGATTGTAATATTTATACTAGCCCACATATTCAAAAAATTAATGAGAGATTTATTTTTAATGATGAAGAAATATCTGACGATAACTTGTCTAAGTTATTAATAGAAGTTGAAAATGTTAATAATGGAGAGCAAATAACTTACTTCGAAATATTAACTGCAGCATATTTTTATCATGCAAGTAAATTCAAAGACAAAATAAATATTATAGAAAGTGGTCTATTTCATAGATTTGATGCAACAAATATTATAGATACTAATTTATCTAGTATTGTTACTTCAATAGGACTAGATCATTTAGATTGGTTACCAAAAAATGAGCGGAATATTGAAAAAATTGTTTATGAAAAAACTTCATCCCTAGTAAATTCTACTATTGTAGTTAGCAAACAAAGCTCAGATGAAACATTAAATTTAATAAAAAAATCAATTATTAATAATCAATCAAAAAAAATCATTTATAAAGATGATTTTAATTATTTATTAAACGAGAATGGTTTTATTTATTATGAAGATGAATATGGTGGTTTAAAATTACCAAAACCAAATCTTTTAGGTAATTTTCAAATTGATAATTGTGCAACTGCTATTGCTACAGTGAGAAATTTAAAACTGGAAGTAAAAGATGAAAATATTAAAGAAGGTATTACTAGGATAAAAAGTATTGCAAGACTACAAGAGATTAAATCTGGCAAACTTAAAAATATTTGTAAGGATAATAGATTATATTTAGATGGTTCACATAATCCTTTAGGTGCAAGAGCGCTTAATGAATATTTAAACACTCTTGATTGTAAAAAGCATTTAATTCTTGGAATGATGTCTAATAAAGATCACGAAGAATATTTAAGCAATTTTAATAATATATCTTCCATAACAACAATTGATATTCCGAACCAACCAAATGCTATCAAAGGAAAAAATTTAAAGGAAAAATTAAATAAATATCCTAATGTTAGTTACAAAAAATCTATTGAAGAAGCTCTTGAATCTATAAATCCAGGTAAAGATGATTTGATAATGATAACCGGGTCTTTATATCTTGCTGGTGAGCTACTTAATTTGAATTAAATATTTTCTTTAATAAAAGCAACAATATCGCTCTTAGGTGTAGCTCCAACTTTAGTTGCTTTTAACTCGCCACCTTTAAATAAAAGCATTGTAGGAATTCCACGAACACCATACTTAGTAGGCATGTTAGGCTCTGAGTCTATGTCATGTTTTGCAATGACAATATCATTCGCCATCTCCTCTGAAATTTCCTCTAAAATTGGTCCTACCATTTTACAAGGCCCACACCACTCGGCCCAAAAATCTACTAAAACTGGTTTTTCGTTTTTTAAAACTTGTTCCTCAAATTTTTCGTCTGTAACTTTTAATGTTGCCATAGGTTTTTTATATAAATAAAAATTTTTTTATCAATAGTTAAAAGAGAAATGTTGAAATTATCCACATTAAACATTTTCATACTTCTTCTGTATTGACATTGCATACTCATTAAACTCGTCTAGCAGAACAAGCTTTTCATTGTCATTTTCATTAGTATATTTTTCTCTAAGTGTATCTATTTCTGTATAGAGCGTAGGAATTGTCCACCATTTTTCTTTCTTTTCACTCAAAATTCGCTTTGCAATTTCTCGTTTTATTGTTTTAAGCATGCTCTCGGGCAGAACTTCTGGTGCCTCTTGATATATGATTTTTTTTCCAAATCCTACTAAACGATCATCCTCAAATTTATCTAGTAATTTAAGTTTATCTTTCCATGATGCTGCATGCCATGCGGGAAATAAGGCGGTATCTTTGTTAGATGTAAATTTAGTATAAATACTTTCTTCAGCATATATATCTTCTTGTGTTTTAGACTGTTCTTTTTCTTCAGCTACTTCTCTTAATGCATGAAGTATATTTTGAGAAAATTTCTCATTATTTTTAACAATATCTGCTCTTTTATTGATTAATGACTTATCCATAGCACTATAAGGTTCTACTTGCATACCGTATTTTGCATCTACAATAATTGGAGCCTTGTTAGATCTAATAGTTCTCAAGAACTTAGGAGACTTTTTCATTTCAACTTTTAGCTCATTTATTGATAAATTTAATAAAGGTTCTATATCAATCCTTAAGTCGAATGCATAATACCAACCATTATATATTGGATGCATACAGTATTTTTGATGAAGAGGTGCAACTAGATGAAGTCTAGATTTACCATAATAATACTCATTTAGAGTAATAATTTCCCCTTTCTTAATTATAGTTTCAGTGTCAGATTTGTTAGCAGTTTTAAAAAAAGACTCCCAAGTATATGGTTGTTTTTTTTTAACAATATTTAAAACTTTAGCTGTCATTATACTATCACTTAAAGCACTATGGGCGTCAGTTGAATCAATACCTTGCATTCTAGCTAAGGACTCTAATTTGAATACTGCATTATTTTTTTCATTAAATTCTACTTCTAAAATTGAAGGATCAATTGCATAAGCTGCACGAGCAATATTAATACCATCATGTCTTTTGTTCGGAGCAGCATTTGTTAAATATGGATATCTAATCCCTTTAAAAAACTCTTTTCTTATCATTTCATCATCAAATCCAATATTAGACCAACCAAGAAATACTGCGGGACTCCACTTTTTAAATATTTTTTCAACTTCTGCTAACATTTGATAATGAGAAAGATTAGTTTGAGTTAATTGCTTTATTGATGTCTTATTAACAATAAGCGCCATGGCCTGAAAGATTTCCCCTTCAGGTAAGCTGCATCTTAAATTAAATCTGTCTTTCTCTTTAAAATTCTCATCAACTAAAACTCCACCAATTTCAATGATACTCCCAAAGTCAGTGCTTGCGCTCGATGATTCTATGTCCCAAATTGCTAAATTCATAATTTTATCCTCAAATTAGCTAATATTTTATGGGTTTTTGGATAGTTTTTTAAAGACTTAACCATTTGCATATAAACGATTAGCTCAGGTATTAATAACTCTTTTAAGGATTAGTTAATTAAAGTCAAGATATATTATTCAATTCGTAAAACTTTTTAACCCTTCCTAAAAATAAATTTTGATACATTTCTAGTTCAGCTCCCTCAATTTTAAATTCTTGGAATAAAATATCTTTAGTACATAATAATATTATACCTGCTTTCATCTTAGTTCCATGGACAGTATCATGTGCTAATGTATATGCTCCTAATTGTAAAAAATAATCTTGAATGTAATCTACTTTTTTCGGTTTATTAGACTGTTTAAAATCTACAATAACATCTTTACCTTCGTATACTGCTATCATATCTGCTGTTCCAGCATATTGATCTGGATAATATAAAGTTTCTTCCATTCCATATACTTCGTTAAGTCTTCCAGTAATTCCTTTTTGAATTATTTCTTTAGCCATGTTTTTATATTGTTCATTACTCTCAAAAAAGCTCTCATTAATTCTTCCTCTTAAATAGTCCTCAATATAAGAGTGCATAGATGTACCCCTCGATGACGCCTCTGTTTTAATTCTATTTGCCTCCTTAGCTCCTACTCTCTCTTTCCAATTTGCAAGAGCTGCCTTCTCTTCTTCAGACTTTGTAGTACTTAGAATAGTAGTAACACTTGGTAGTTTGTTCTCTCCTAATAAATATTTTCTATATCCATCTTCAATTGACCTTGAGGACTTGGGGTAATTAAATTTATTATTCCATTTCATTAAATTTTTTGTATTAGAATTAATTTAATTTTTTGCTTGTCTTGGAATATCCTCAAATTTCTCGACATTTTCTGTTTCAATAGCTTTTTCAATTTGCTCGGGATCTTTTATATTTTCTAATGTTCTTTTAATAGATCTTGCATCTGTTCCAAATTTATCAACAGCTGTCATTGCCTCTTCTAATTTTTTTCTGAGATTAACAATTCCATCAAAGTGTTTTGTAAATCTAGTACTTATTGTTTTTAAATGATCATATATTTCTGTTGCGTGTTTCTGAACTTTTAATGTTTGAAAACCCATGTGTAATGATTGTAGATACCCAGATAAATTATTTGGTCCCATAACAGTTACTTTATATTTTTTCATTATTTCTTGACTCAATAATTCTTTAGTATTTGGATCTTGATAATTAGCTAACTCTAAAAACAAACTCTCTGTTGGCGCATACACAATTGCAAAATCAGTAGTTTTAGGTGGGACAATATATTTTTCATTTATACTCTTAGCTTTTTCTTTGAAAGCTTTTGCAAGTTTAGTTCTTGCATCCGCAATAGCTTTTTTATCGTCTTCTTGATGAGCATCTTGAATAGCTTTGAATCTCTCAACAGGAAAATGGCTATCAACCGGAACCAATACACCCTCTTGAAGTTTAATAGCAAATTCAACATTTTCGCTAGTTTCCTCCTTCATTTTAACATTTGAAAGGTACTGTGAAGAAGGTAGTAAATCCTTAATAAGTGAGCCCAGGCTGAACTCAGCTAAAGTTCCATACTTTTTGACTCCAGCTAAAATTTTATTAATGCCTTTCTGACTTTCGTTTAAATTTTCAACTTGGGAATTAAAAGCTGCAACTTTCTCATCAACTTTTGTCAGAGCTGCTGTCATATCTTTCGTAACACCAGTTGAAAGATTGTTAAAAGATGAAGACATCGAACTTAAAGATGTATTTATAGTAGTATTTAAACTATCTTTTAATTTAATTATTTCGGCATTTAGATTAGCTATCTCATCAGTTTTGTTTTCATCCTCTTTTTTTATATTTGATTTAATATTTAAATAAAGGATAGATAAAGTCGCTATTAATATTGAAGCTAAAATAATTATTAAAATTATATCCATGATTCGTATGTTACACTTACTTAATAATATTTAAAGTTTATTTAAAACACTTTTAAGAGTTCTACCTCTTTATTTTTTTTTGGGGTCATTAAACACGCTTGGGATTTAAGAATTATTCCGTCTTTTAATATCCTTAATTTATTAGCTTTTAAAGTTGCTCCTGATGAAGTTATATCAGCTATAATTTCTGATGATCCGGTAAATGGATATATCTCTGTTGCGCCGAGACTCTTTACCAATTTAAATTGTGTAACTCCTCTTGAGAACATGAATTGTCTAGTTAGATTAGGATATTTTGTAGCTATACGTAATCTATTTCTTTTTTTATCTTTAAATTCAAAAGCTATTTCTTCAAGATCAGGCATTGTCTGTACATCTATCCAATCATCTGGAATTGCGACTACCAATGTAGCCTCTCCAAAATTGTACTTTTTTTTTACAGTCACCTTTTTTTGAATATTAATTTCGCTTTCCATTAATAAATCATATCCAGAAAAACCAATATCTAAAGATCCATCTGCAAGACGTTCTACTATCTCTCTAGCATGAAGATAATAAATAACTATATTTTTTTTTCCTTTGATAAATCCAAATAAGTCTCTCTCACCTCTTTCAGATAGAATTTTTAATTTCTTTTTTTTAAAAATATTTAATACTCCAGAGCGTAAACGACCTTTACTTGGAATTCCAATTTTAACGATGTTGTTACTCATATTTATATTTTACTAATTCTTCTTGAAATAAATTGTTCATTTTGTTTATTAAATCCTCATTAAGTAATTTCCTATAATCATTATCTTTTCCTAAATTAAAAAATTTTATTTTTTCGTCAGAATCTTTTTTTGTAATTGCTTCTGCAAAACCTTTTTCGTCCTCTAGTTTTTTCATATTATTAAAATTGCAATTTCTTATACATTTTAATGCTTTTTCTTTGTTAAATTTTTCATCTGATTTAGAAATTTCATTAATGAAGTTAATAACTTGTTTAAAAGTATTTAGTGCATCACTTTGTAGATCTTCATACCGTACAGTTAAAACTGGGTATAATTTATTATTTACCCATGATTTCTGATTTAACTTCCACGAAAAAAGCGCTTGAAATCCTAAAAATCTCTCTTTTTCTTTTGAGACAATTCCTCTTTTTTCATCTGTCATAAATTGAAAAGCTTCATCAACAGAAATTTGATAATGGTTTGATAATGAAGAGATTACATTTCTTGGATCTCTAACTATATAAATAACACCTATTGTATTTTCTTTATTAGTAAATTGATTACCATCTATTTTACAAAGTGCATTATGGGTTTTAAAAAATTTCAAACCTTTGGATTGATTAATTTTTTCTTGCTCCTTTATCCAATACTTTGAAGTATCGTGAGGCTGGTTAAATTTATCTAAATACTTTCTAAAATATTTGTTGCTTGGAAAAGAGTCTATTTTTTCTAAAAGTTCAAAATTAAAATCACCTGTTTCTGAAAAATAGTAATTTGCTATTAAAGATCTCAACCAAGTATTTCCACTTTTAGGATATGAAGCTAACCAAATTATCATATTTGTTCTAAGTTAATAGCAGCTCCAACAGCTGGTATATTTTTTTTAAAGCCAAGATCTTTAATTAAAGAATCGTATCTACCACCTCTAATATTTAATTTCTCAGACTTCGATTTAATATCGATCTTAAATACCAAACCAGTGTAATATTCGAGATGTCTTCCAAAAGAAGAATTAAATCTAACATTTAATTTATTAATTTTATTTTTAGTTATTGGAAAATAATCATCCTGAACTCTAAGATTAATTTTATTTTTTTTAAAAAATAAATTTAACTTTTTAGATGCTTGATTAATAGGACATTCAATTTTTAAGTACTCTTTTAAAATTTTTACAACATTACTACCTTTTTTTGTTCTTCTTGGATCTTTAATTTTAGTGTCAAATCTTAATAATATTTCTTCTATTGATCTTCCAGCAACTTCTTTTTTTTGGTTTCCATTAATCATTTTAGAATATTTTTTTTTATCTATTTCAACAATTGTTGGATCGATATCAGAATTCGTCTCCAATCTTTTTAATAAATCATTAAAATATTTTTCTCTCCAAAAATGACGTTGCAATCTTAGTTTCCATCTTGCTGGACAATCCAATTTATCTAACAAAAGCCTAAAAATTTCTATGTTACCTATTACTAAATTTCCACTTTTATATTTAATTTTTGATAATGCTTTAAGTGAAGTTTCTATTATTTTTTTATCATCTTTTTTTTCAGTAAAAGATCCTAATATTTCAAAACCAATTTGACTCCTGATAACAGAATCTTTTTTATTTAATCCTTTTCTAAATGCTTGACCACTATAGAAAATTTTTTCACTAGTTTTCTTATTATTATTTAAATATCTAACACAAGATGCAATTGTTAAATCAGGTCTTAAACAAAGTTCATTTCCTAATTGATCACTGAAAGAAAATATAAATCTTTTGAAATTTTCTCCTGATCTTTGCAATATTAAATTGGTGTCAATAACTGTATCAAGATCAATATATTTATATCCATTTGACTTAATTACTTTTAAAATATTTTCAGATAAGTTTTTTGATTTCATCAATCAGGTTCTCCTTATCAAATGTAATTTGAGTATTTTCAGATTTTTTCCATTCTTCTCTAGATAAATTTCTTGACGTTTCTTCTAAATTTGGGACTAATTTTTTTAATGTAATTTTATTATTTTTAAATTCATCATCTCCACAAAGAATTACAGCTGGCGAACTTCTTTTATCAGCATATTTTAATTGAGATTTCAAACCTGAATCTCCCAGATAAACTTCAGATCTTATATTTTGATTTCTAAGTTGTGATAACAATTCATAATAATTAGAAAGATATTTTTCATCTAAAACACATATTATTATTGGTGAAATATTTTTTACTTCAATCTTATTTAGCTGAACTAAAGCGTATAACAAACGATCAAGACCTATAGATACACCTGTCGCAGATAGGTCTACTTTTTTAAACCTTGAAACTAAAGAATTATATCTTCCACCTCCACCAACTGATCCAAACTCCACCTCTTGGTTTTTTTGATTTTTAACTTTAAATGTTAAATTTGCCTCAAATATTGGACCATCATAATATTCAAGTCCTCTAATAACTTCAGGAGAAAAAATTATTTGATCAAAATTAGATGAATAACTTATTCCATCTAATACTTTATTTAATTCATCAACACCATCTTCAACTAATTTGTTTGGTATAGCTGACTTAATTTCATCTAAAGATCTCATATTTATAAAACTGACTATCGCTTCAGCTTGATTATCAGAGAGGTTTGCTCCAATAGTTTTATCACCAGATTTGTCTTCACGTCCTGTTGTAAGCAATTGTTTAACACCATCAGTTCCAACTCTATCAAGTTTATCAATAGCTCTCAAAACAGTAAGTTGTTGTTTGCTTTCCGAAATTTTTAAGTTTTCAATAAGTCCTTGAATTAATTTTCTATTACTTAATTTAATTTGATATTGATTTTTTTCTAAGCCACAGAAATATAATGTGTTAGCTAAAAGATTGCACATCTCAGCATCTGCTAAAGGATTACTAGATCCAATAATATCACAATCGGCTTGTGTAAACTCTCTAAATCTACCAGGACCGGGTTTCTCATTTCGCCATACATTACCAATCTGATATCTTTTAAAAGGATTTGAGATATTTAAATAATTTTGAGATACGTATCTTGCTAATGGTGCAGTTAAATCATAACGTAATGATATCCAGCTATTATTTTCCTCTTGAAAACCAAATACACCAGAGCTTGGCCTATCCTCATCTGGTAAAAATTTTCCTATATTTTCTGATATTTCAAAACTTGGGGTTTCCAGCTTAGAAAAACCAAATTTTAAAAAATTTTCTTCAATCTTAGCAATTAAATTTTCTTTTAACGCTAATTCTTTACCGTATCTATCAACAAAACCCGAAGGGGTATTTGCAGACAATTTTTTTTCTTTATTCATTTTTTGGTACACGGGGACAGATTCGAACTGTCGACCTTCGGTTCCACAAACCGCTGCTCTAACCAACTGAGCTACCCGTGCTCCTTCTACTGTTTTATACTAAATGTGGATAAAATTAAATTTATAAATTATTATATTGCTAGCTTGCAGCCAGCATGAAAATGATGTCTGTGAGTTTCTCTGTTAATAATAATGAATTTATTCATTGCTTTGTAGGTAGCATTTTTTTTTTTAAATGCAAGTAAGAAAAAGCATTGTACAGGAATAGCTATGTTTTTCACATATCCTATTCCTATACAAATATTTTTGATGAATTAAATTTTATTAACCTAATTTTTTCAAATTTACAGCGCTTGGACCTTTTTCGCCATCTTGAATTTCGAATTCTATAGCATCGTTTTCATTCAAAAATCTTAATCCTGCTTCTCTAACTGCAGATGCATGAACAAAACAATCCTTTTCACCATCTTCTCTTTCAATAAATCCGTAGCCCTTCTTTCCGTTGAACCACTTGACCTTACCTTTTAGTGTACTCATACTTATTTATACTCTTTCTTTATTATATTTGTTCTTATCATAATTGATAAGCGCGATAGGTATTAGATTTTAAATTCGAATGCAAGTTAAAATGATGTCTCTATTTTGAGGTGGAACCCCCTGAAATCGAATCAGGTCCCAATGCTTTTCAGGCATTTGTGCGCACCAGCTACACCAGGGTTCCAATAATTAAGATCTAAAAATTATACGACCTTTTGATAGATCGTATGGAGAAACTTCCAATTTTACTCTATCACCTTGTAAAACACGAATACGATTTTTTCTTAGTTTTCCTGCTGTGTGAGCTGTAACGTTATGACCATTATCTAGTTTAACTCTAAACATAGCATTAGGAAGAAGATCAGTTACTACACCTTCAAACTCTAACGTATCCTGTTTACTCAAATTATTATCTCCTCATTCTTGATCTTATACTTAAAGCATGACCAAATAATTCTTCATACTCTGCGAGATGTGTAGCGGATTCTCCTATTTTCTCAACACCTTTTTTAGATAGAGTTATATAGCTGATTTTTTTATAAAATTCGTTAACATTCAATCCTGACGCAAACCTTGCAGATCCAAAAGTTGGTAAGACATGATTTGTGCCAGCATTATAGTCTGTAAGTGCCATGGGAGAATATTTACCGATACAAACACTTCCTACATTTATTATTTTATTAATTATATTGTTGGGTTTTGAAATATTAATTTCTAAGTGCTCGGGAGCAATCTCATTTATTGAATTGACTATGTCAGAATTTTTTTTTGCAAGAATTGCTAGACCATTATTTCTAAGACTTTTAAAAGCTATTGATCTTCTTGGTAATTTTTTTATTTTTTCTTTAATTTTTTTTTGAAATTCTTTTATCAATTTTAAATCTTTTGAAATAAGAATACATTGCGAATTTTCATCGTGTTCTGCCTGACCTATCATAGATGTGAGCACATCTTCTATTTTAGTTTTATTATCTGCTAATATTGTTATTTCTGAAGGACCAGCCACCATAGATTCTATACCTACCTGACCGAATAATTCTTTTTTAGCTGCAGCAACGAAAATGTTTCCGGGTCCAACAATTTTATTAACTTTTTGAATATACGCTAAACTTGCAATAGCCTGTGCACCACCCATTGAATATATTTCATTAATTCCCACTTTCTGAGCAGCATATAAAACAGCCGGATTTAATTTTCCATTAAGTTTAGGATTGGCCAAAACTATTCTTTTAACGCCAGCAATTTTGGCTGGTATAGAATTCATAAGCAATGTTGAAGGCAAATTTGCAGGAACATAAATTCCTACTGACTGTAATGGTAAGTATTTATAAGCTAGCTTATTGTTATATTTATCCTTGTAAAAAATATTTTTTCTCTGCTGTTTTTTATGAAAATTGAAGATTCTATTATATGCTAAATCAATTGATTGTATTATTTTTTTATCTAAAGATTTAATTGAAGTTTTTAGATCTTTATCTTTAATTTTTATCGACTTGTTATTGCTAAATTTTTTTTCGTATTTTAACAATGCCTTGTTCTTATTAATTTTTACATCTTTTAGAATTTTTTTTACTATAGTGGTGTCAATATTTTTTCCGGTTCTTCTTGAATCCAAAAAGTTTATTAATTTTTTTTTATAGTTGGCGCTTTTAGTATCTAAAAATCTAATCATTTTTAATTTTTTGATCCTCCAATGTTACATCGATAACTTCCGTGGACAGTGTTATAATTCCATTTTTTGAAAATAACAGAACTATTTCAAAATTTTCTTTTTTTTTAAAAATATCAATTGCGAATAACTCTAAAGTTAAATCTGCATTGGACTGATTAATATTTTTAGACTTGGAACTTTCAATAAATTCAAATTTTACAACACTATTAATAGATTTACCACTATCTCCTTCCTTATCCATTCTTATAACAGAGAGTAAAAAAATTTTTGTTGAAGGCAAGTATTTAATATCAGAAATTTTGACTTTAGACTCAGCGCATATTGCTGAAATAATTTGTAAGTCATCTGGAGATTGAGCGATTACTTTCTTTAAAAAATTATTCACTTAGATATTCTTTTAATTTTAACCCCAATTTTTTTTAATTTATTTTCAATTTTTTCATAACCTCGGTCTAAATGATACACTCTATTTATAATTGACGTTCCTCTCGAAATAAAAGCTGCTAATACTAAAGCTACAGATGCCCTTAAATCACTAGACATTAACTCTGCCCCCTCTAGATTATTAGTTCCTTCAATAATTGCTTTGTTTCCTTTAATATTTATTTTTGCACCTAGTCTTTTTAATTCTGGAACATGCATAAATCTGTTTTCAAATATATTTTCTTCTATTGTGCTTTTTCCATTTGCTCTAGTTAATAATACCATAATTTGAGCCTGCAAATCAGTGGGGAAGTTTGGATATTCTCCAGTTTTTAAAAAATCTAAACTTCGAATTTTTTTTGGTCCAATAATTTGAAGTGTATTTTTTGTGGTTTTTATTTTTGCCCCAATTTTCTTAAGTAAATTTATCTCTGTATTAATAATTTTTGGCTCAAAGTTTTTAATTTTTAAGTTTCCTCCATTTAAACATGCAGCAACACAAAAAGTGCCAGCTTCAATTCTATCATTCATAATTGAGTAACTTATACTTTTTAGTGTTTTGACTCCTTCAATCTTTAGAGTTCTTTTACCGATCCATTTCATTTTCGCGCCTGCAGTTTTCAAAAAATTTGTTAGATCTTTTATCTCTGGCTCTATAGCACAATTACTAATAATTGTTGTCCCTTTTGCAAGACAAGCGGCAAGAATAGAATTTTCAGTAGCACCAACAGATATTTTTGAAAATTTTATTTCTGAACCGACCAGTCCCTCTTTTGCTTTTGCATTTACATATCCTTTTTTAATTCGAATTTTGACACCTAGTTTCGATAAAGCTTTTAAGTGTATATCTATTGGCCTTACTCCTATGCTGCAACCACCTGGGCTGCTTACTTTTGCTTCCTTATTCTTTGCTAGCAAAGGACCTAGAACTAAAATTCCTGCTCTCATAGTTTTAACAAGAGAATAAGGCGCAAAAAAATTATTTTTTTTTCCTTTGGAAATTGTTGCAATTTTTTTATTGTTTTTAAAAATAATTTTTCTTCCTAACGATTTAAGCAAATTAAGCATCGTATCTATATCTTTAACTCTTGGAAGGTTTTTAATTGTTACATTTTTATCAAAAAGTAAAGTTGCAGCGAGTATTGGTAGAGCAGAATTTTTACTTCCAGAAATTGATACCTCTCCTCTGATCTTGGAGGGACCATATATTTTAAATTTGTCCATTTTAAATTTTAGGAAGCGTTACCCCTTTTTGACCCATATATTTTCCATTTCTGTCGGCATATGATACGTCGGGCTTCTCATTTCCCTTTAAAAATATAAATTGAGCTACACCCTCATTAGCATATATTTTTGCGGGTAGTGGAGTTGTATTAGAAAATTCAAGTGTTACATGACCTTCCCATCCTGGCTCCAAAGGTGTTACATTAACAATTATTCCGCATCTAGCATAAGTAGACTTACCTAAACAAATAACTAAGACATCGCTAGGAATTTTAAAATATTCGACTGTTCTTGCTAAAACGAAAGAATTTGGTGGAATAATACATTCATCAGACTCTTTAGTAACAAAATTTGTAGGTTTAAAATTTTTTGGATCTACAATCTCAGAGTTAACGTTAGTAAATATTTTAAACTCATTAGATACTCTCGCATCGTATCCATAAGAAGAAACACCAAATGAAATTTTCCCTTCTCTTACCTGTTTGTCTTCAAATGGAGAAATCATTGCCTGTTCTTTAGCCATCTTAATTATCCACTTATCTGATTGTACTGACATTTATTTATTTTTTTTGTTTTTTCTTTGAAATATTTTTCTTTTTCTTAAATTTTTGCGCAAAGCTTCTTCGAGTCTAGCTTTTTTATCCTTCTTCCTGTCCATTTTGATTACTTTTTGTCTGGATTGGTAAGGTGATCCAAAGTTATTACTTGATCGATTGGTATTGTTTTATCCTCTGGACTTTTGGGGTCACCTTGTTTGGCTATTTTTTTTGCTCTTCTTTCAGCAAGCTTTTTCTCTCTTTTAGCTTGCTTCTCCATAGCTTTAGCTCCTCTTGTCGATTTATAATCGTAGTGAATTCCCATATCATTTTCCTAATTTAGATATACCTGATTTTCAAAAAAAATTAAGGCAATTATTTGAAAAAAACAATTTTATACACTAATTATAATTAAAAATGCCCTCATAGTTAAATGGTATAACACATCCATGGTAAGGATGAGTTTCCAGTTCAATTCTGGGTGAGGGCACCAGCTATTTGTAAAATTTTTTTCTGATTATAAATCCAATTAAAACCAAGATTATCATACCAATTATTGGCATATAAATATCTGGAGTTGAAATTATATCAAATATATTTGGAAGTTCTTGATTATTTTCAATTACTTTATTTAGCCCTGCACCAAGTGAAGCTCCAACGAATAACTGTGGTGTCATCCCAATAACAGATCCAAAAAAGAAATTTCTAATCTTAACATTAAATAATGTTGGTAAAATATTTGAAATAAAAAAAGGTATACCGCCAACAAATCTATATATCAAAAAAAAAGTAAATTCATTTTTTTTAAATTTTTCAGTAAGGTTATAAAACTTTGATGAAAATTTTTTTTTTATTAAATCTTTAAAAAAATAATTTGCACAAATATATAAAATTGTTGCACCAAAAGATAAACCAAACACTATAAGTATTGTCCCTAACCATTTTCCAAATAGAAATCCTCCAACTAAAAAAACTGGTGATCCAAATCCTAAGAGTATAACCCAAATAATCACTCCAATAAAAAATAATATGCTAGCAATTAAAAGATTGGAATTTTTGATATCATTTAGTTTATCTCTATTATTTTTTATAAGTTCAAAACTTGAAAAGTCATCAAATGAGAAATAGCTAAAAAAAAGCAACAAAAAGCCTGTAACTATGGAAAGATATATGATACCGAGAATAATTTTTAATTTATTTTCATTTTCCATATTGTTCTAATTTATTAAAAATCGCTGTACTTATATACATTAAATTGTATAACTACCGAAATTTAACAAAAAAGAAGCCTTAATATGAAACGTACATATCAACCTAGTAAAAAAGTGAGAAAAAGAAGGCATGGTTTTAGGTCTAAAATGAAAACTAAAGGTGGAAGAAAACTAATTAGAAGAAGAAGAAGTAAGGGTAGAAAAAAACTCACTGTTTAATGCAGGTTAAATTAAAAAGTTTATCCAAAAATGAAGATTTTAAATTTATTTTAAATGGTAAAAAAATTTCAAATAAATATTCAACAATTTTTTACAGGAGATTAGAAAATAAAAGTA
>CACGOO010000006.1 GCA_902574685.1 uncultured Pelagibacteraceae bacterium
GTTGGTTTACGTGTTTTTCAAGATCCGTCATTCTTCCCCCTTTGAATTTTCAGATCAAAAAGGTAACTGAAAAAAAAACGTTTGTCTACTTAGATAAATTAGCTCCAAGGAAACGGACTGTTCGATGTAGGATGAAGTTTTCCTTTTTCATATCTATCGAATCTAAACGGTTTTAATAATTCACTTTCATGACCTAAAATTTCTTGTGCAACAAGGTGCCCAACACCTATCATTTTATAACCATGATTTGCATCTGCAATCATGTAAACATTTTCAAAAAATCTATCGAATATTGGGAATGAGTCTGGCGTCAAACAACCCAATCCTCCTGATGGTCCCTTTCTATACAGATGAGATTTACCAACAAAACGTTTCTGAATATGTGCAAGTGCTGAAGTCCACATATCAGAAAATTTATCAGTGGTTTGATATTCTGGAGAATCTATCCCATACGGATCAACATTAACTTCATCAAAATGTTTTTGAACAATGTAAGGTGATGTTCCACCTTGAACTCCCAATCCTTCAATATCAGGTTTATAATAAATACCCCATAAGTCTTCTGTAATTATTTTACCATCTTTATCAGAATAAAGCGGTGCATCTGTATCAACATGAATTACTGGAGGCGCTTTACCTTCATTAGTTTTTAAATAATCTGCATCTACACCTAATACACCTTCTTGTAAAAACCAGTACTTCCACATTTCAACTTCATGCATTTTTCCATTTTTAGCATCTTTTATGTTAGTAGTTTTTGGCAACTCCAACATATTCCAAAAATCTCTTACCCATGGTCCTGCTCCAATAACTACCTGATCACAATCAATTGTACCTTTGTCTGTAACTACGCCAGTAATTGCATTGCTGTTGCTCCCTCTTTTAAAACCTGTAACCTTTACTCCTTTATGAACGTTTACACCGTTTGAATTTGCTTTTTTCTCTAGTGCTTTAATTGAGTCCTTATTAAATGCATATCCACCTTTTTTTTCATGCAAGACTGATGTAATACCTTTTGCTTGCCAATCACTAAAAATTCCTTGCATATATTTCATGCAATCTTTTTCACCTTCTATAAATTCTGATTCATATCCAATTGCTTTTTGTTGTTCATAAATACTTGCAACATCTTTATGCATTACTTCCGGAGAAATTTGCATATAGCCAACAGCATTATATTTAAATGCCTCTGGATCACTTTCCCAAACACTAACTGAATGAGCCATTAATTCTCTCATTGCTGGTTGAAAATAATTATTTCTAACAACTCCACATGCAATTCCACTTGCACCTGCAGCAGTGTCTTTTTTTTCTAGGACAACTACATCGTTTGGATTTTTATATTTTTCGGAAAGTTTCCAGGCAGTACTTAACCCGTGAATTCCTCCACCAATTATTACAACTTTTGCTTTTGTCGGTAACGACATGAACAAACTTTAATTTTTTAGCAAAGGAAAGAATATAATAATTTTTATATATAATTTATATAAATTCTAAATATTAGTGTGAATTTTATTTAAAAACTCAAATTTTTCAGAGTTTTCAAATATTCGTTAAATTCATTAACAAAATTCTGCGTAGGTAAAACGTACTTTTTTCTATGGTCATTTCCGGTTTTTTCGAGGTAAAAAAATTCTTTATCACAAGCTTCTTTGATCATGAGTGCAGATTTGGGTCTAGAGGTTTTGAAAAGTCTAGTCTTAAGTTCTTCGACAGATAAGTTTTCATTTAATTTATAGGAATTCATCACAATTAACATCATGTGATAATGTGAAGGAGACTTTCTGAAAAAGTAATTACTGGATGTATGGGACAGTTTCATTTGATCTTCCCAAAATTCCAGTAAATCCTTTGATGATTTTGACATTAAGATTTTACACGTGTTTTTTGAGGATCGTAATGTGGGAAACCAACAACTTTAGCAGGTATTCTTTTTTGATGTCCATCAATTTTACCGACTTCAACGTTCATACCTATTTCTGAATGACCTACATCAATTCTGCACAAAGCAATATTTTTATTCAAAGTAGGAGATAGACATCCGCTTGTAACTACGCCAACTTGGGATCTTCCAATGTGAACACAATCACCGTGATTAGCTTTTTCTTTGCCTACAAGTTCTAATCCAACTAATTTCTTTTGCGGATTTTCTTTTCTCTTTATTAATGCTTCTTTACCAATGAAATCTGCTGTTTTTGTTTTTAAAGGAACCGTAAATCCAACACCAGCTTCAAAAGGGTCAACTTGGCCGTCAAATTCATTACCAAATAATATTAGTCCAGCTTCAATTCTCAATAAATCTAATGCTCCAAAACCAGCAGGTATTATTCCTTCATCTTTGCCAGCTTCCATAAGCACATCCCAAACTGCTGGTGCATCTGAAGGGTGACACCATATTTCGTATCCTAACTCGCCTGTGTATCCAGTTCTAGAAACCATTAATGGAATTCCACTAAGTTCTTTTACTCTACAGATTGTAAACCTAAACCATTGTAATTCTGAAATAGAAGGTTGTGTTGGTGGAGTAAAAATAAACTTTTCTAAAATTTTTCTACTGTTAGGTCCTTGTAGAGAAATATTATTTATTTGATCAGTAGAGTTTTTAACTAAAACATTAAATTTTTTCTTTTTTGCCTGTTCTTTTAACCATTCACCTGCGTATTCATCACCACATACCCATCTAAATCCATGATCACTCATTTTTAACAATGTTCCATCATCAAACATAGAACCATTTTCATAACACATCGAAGAATAAACAATTTGTCCAACTGACAATTTTTTAACATTTCTTGTTAAAGTATAGTCCATTAATTCTTCTGCATCTGGACCTAATATTTCAAATTTTCTTAAAGAAGATAAATCAATTAAAACTGCTTTTTCTCTACACGCTGTATATTCATTTATTACTCCGTGTTTAGTGTAATCATTGGGCAGCCAATATCCTCTAGCATCAACAAAGTTTCTTGTTAACTTTGAAGTTCTTTCATGAAATCCTGTATTTTTTGTTAGTTTTAATTCTGAGTCTGGTTTCATTCTAAATGCAAAAGATTTTGTAAATTCTCTTTTTTTTTCGTAAGTTCTAACAAAAATATCTGTAGGGTTCCATGAATTACATGGATCTATATCACTTGGACAGGCTGATGTTCCGCAGGTTAAATCTTTTAAAGCTCTTAATATTACATAATCTCCAGGTCTAGCAAATGACTCATCAGAAAGTACGGTATTTAAGCCTCCTGCTGAAGTATTAAAAAATAAATTTATAGCGTGCCATCCCTTTTGTCTATTAACCCCAAAATTTTCCATAGCACCACTTAAGTTATCTGAGCAATTTGGATGCCCAAAATAACCAGCATCTTCGTAATACTTCGATGTACAAGCAAGATTAAAAGTGTCATGTCTACCAACAGTATCTCTTATTACTTCTACTAAAGGCTCATGGTCTGTATCATAAAATTTTGAATATAATCCTGGTCCTGGAAATGTATTTCCCATAAAGGTCCTGGTTGTTTGCCAATCTAAACCTTTTTCAATACCTTTGCCCAATTTAGCTGTATCAAAAGCAACAAAATCTGAACATTGTCTACCAGTTGGACAAATTATTTGAATATAATCTCCTTCTTTAACTTCAAAAGAAATCGCTGATTGTTTTGCAATATTTTTTTCGTCTAGAGGATCAAAAATTGGATCTGGAATTATTCTATGTTCTTTATAGTCAACAATATTATTTCTTTTAATAAATAAAGTTAATTCTGTAGGAGGATTTTGTTCATGAACCAACATATCATTACCAGGTGCAGAAAAAATGCAATAACATTTATCTTTTGAACTTATTTTAATTTTTTCTCCTGGTGGAGTGTCTTTATCAAAAAGGATTGAAGATTTAGATTTTGCAATTTTAAGATTTCTTTTTTCTAATTGGCGCAAAGCAATTTTCGAACTTTCTTCATTTCTATTTAAAATTTTAATTATATCATTTTCTGATTTAGATGATTTTAAATTTAAAATTGATGGATCTGAATTTCCATCAGAATTAAAAACAACTATTTCACAAATTTGATTTCCTTCATTATTAATAATTTCAATTTCATCATCCGGAAAAACCTGAACTCCTGTTAATCCACCGCCATTAACTACATATCTTTCAACCCCAGGTGGCAAAACATTTAAACCAGGTTCATTTATTCTTAAATTTTCTTCTAACATTTTAAATCAATGATTACTTATGTTTAAGAATAAATCAGTACTGATTAATTGTATATATAAATTTTAGTACCAACTTTTGTTGACTGTGAGATTAAATTTAAGGATACTTACTTACTTAATATATTAAGAGAGGAGAAATAAATGAAGAAAATACTATCTTTACTCTCAGCTATAGTAATTACTGTATTAAGCTTTGCAGGAATATCTAACGCTGACAGTAAAAAACCCATAGTGATCCCAACTCATAACTGGTCAAGTCAAATTGTTATGGCCTATGTTATTGGTGGAATCTTTGAAAGCATGGGTAACAATGTTAAATATGTAAATGCTGACTCTCAAGCGGTTTACGAGTCAATTAGAATTGGTGATGTAACTATATCTCATGAGGTATGGGAATCTGCTTTCGGAAAGTCATTTACAACAGCTTTAGACAAAGGTGGTTTGTTAGACTGGGGTGATCATGAAGCAAGAACTCTTGAGGATATGGGATATCCAAACTGGGTTGTTGAAAAAGGTCTATGTCCAGGTCTACCAGATTGGACAGCTCTAAAAAATCCAGACTGTGCAAAAAACTTTACAACACCTGACTCTCCAGATGGAAAAGGAAGAATGTTGGAAGGACCACAAACTTGGCATGGTGACTTAATCCCTCAAAGGATTGATGCGCTAGGCTTAGGTGATTTATGGTGGGTTAAGTTTGCTGGAGGTGCTGATGCACTTTGGGCAGAATTAGCAGCTGCTGAAAAAGAAGGAAGAGGAACAATAATTTTCAACTGGACACCAAACTTTACTGATGGTGCTGGTTTTACATTTATCGACTTCCCTCCATACACAGCTGGTTGTAGACCAGCAGATGGTGGTGATGGAAAATGTGGTTCTCCGGATGGTTATTTGAAAAAAGCAGTTCACGAAGATTTTCCAAAAACTCATCCAGATGCAGCAGCAGCGTTCAAAAAATTGTCATTTTCAACAAGTCAAATCGGTGCAATGGCAGCTTTAGTAGACGTTGACAAAATGACTCACGAAGATGCAGCTAAAAAATGGTTAGCTGATAACGAGTCAACTTGGAAAGCTTTCCTTAAATAAGGATAAAAGTTAAAAAATTAAGATCTCCCCCAATTCTGTTGGGGGGGATTTTTTTTTATAAAGATTTGTGTAAAATATATTTATGAGAAAATATCTTTTTTACTTTTTTTTAAGTTTATTAATAAGTTCATCAGTTTTTGCTCGAAGCACCGGATGTAAAGAAGGTAACTGTGAAAATGGATATGGAAAATGGGTTTATACAGATAAAACTACTTATGAAGGTGAGTGGGTAGGAACAAAAAAAAATGGTCAAGGTGTAGAAACATGGCCAAACGGATATATCTATAAAGGTGAGTTTAAAAACAGTGTTTGGAGTGGAGTTGGAACTTTAACTTTCCCAGATGGTTCTACTTATGAAGGAGAGTGGGCTAATGGTTTTATGAATGGCAAAGGAACATTTACTTGGGCTAATGGCGACCAAAAAGTAGGAATTTGGAAAAACGGTAAATTACAAGATTAATGTCGAACGAAACTTCATTTAATAAATTAAAAGGATTACCCGAGAACCTAAAACAATTTATAGGACTAATAATTTTAACAATAGTCATAATTACTTCTTTTGCTATTTTAAATAATATATTTAGCGAGGGTGATGAATTAGTTAGGAAAATGAAATTGGAAGAAGAGAGAATTGCAAAAGAGAGAAAACTAAGTGCATTAATTTCAAAACTTCCCTCGGGTATATTAGTAACTTTTGATGGTACTGATCATTATAAATTATCAGATGAATTGTATGAGGGAGTGTGTAATGCCACAAAGCTTATCCCCCAAAGAGCAATAATGGGTGCAAATTTCTTAAATTTTAGAGCACACGAAATTTATACTATTAACGGCAATAAGATTGATGAAACATTTGTTGAATGGGATGCTGAAAAAAAGAAATGTTTTGCAGGTTTTACAGTTAGTGGAAATAACGTAGGAGTAGACGAAACAATTAAAGTAAGCGGTGAAGCCTTAAGTTTTTTAAGTACTGGAATTGATACAAGGGTTTATTTTATTAAAAATTTTTAATGGAAATAAGCTTCAATTATATTGATTTTAATTTAATTAATTTTCGTATACTTTTATAAGAATTATGTCTGAAGCAGTAATCAAATGCGAAGCGGTTTATAAAATTTTTGGTGAAAACGCCAAAAAGATGCTTCAAGATTCAAATGGTAATGTTGATGCTAAAACATTTCAAGAAAATGGTTGTATAGTAGGTGTTAACAATGCCTCTTTTGAAGTGGCAAAAGGAGAGATGCTTGTTGTAATGGGCTTATCTGGATCTGGTAAGTCAACTTTACTAAGGTGTATATCAAGATTAACAGATGCAACAGGTGGAAAAATTTTCATTGAAGGTCAAGATTTATTAAATTTAAATAATAAAGAGTTAATTGAGCTTAGAAGAAACAAAATGGGAATGGTTTTCCAAAGCTTTGCTCTTCTTCCACACAAAACCGTTGTAGAAAATATAGCTTTTCCTCTTCAAATCAAAGGTATCAAAACTGAGGAGAGCATTAATAAAGCAATGGAGATGGTTAAATTAGTTGGACTTGATGGAAGAGAAAATTATTTTCCAAGAGAACTTTCAGGTGGACAACAACAAAGAGTGGGTATTGCAAGATCTCTAGCAGTTGAACCTGATATATGGTTTTTAGATGAACCTTTTTCTGCTTTAGATCCATTAATTAGAAAAGAAATGCAAGATGAATTTTTAAGACTTCAAGAAAAATTACAAAAAACAATTATGTTTATTACTCATGATTTTGATGAAGCATTAAAACTTGCTGATCGAATTGCAATTATGAAAGATGGTATTATTGAACAACTAGATACACCTGCAAATATAGTTTTAAACCCAGCCACAGAATATGTAAGAAAATTTACTGAAGAAGTACCTAGAGAAAAAGTTCTATTAATTGAAGATGTAATGGATGAAAATATATCTAATAATTTAGGTGATGTTAAAGTTTCAAAAGATGAAATCATAGAAAATGTTGCAGAAAAAATATTAACGCAAGAAAAATCTGTAGCAGTTATAGATGAAAATAACAAAACTGTAGGGTCAATCAACCCTACAAAAATAATAAATACTGTCTTTGGCGGAAGAAAGAACGGAAAATAAATTATGGAATTTTTAAAAAAATATCCAAAAATATTTCAGTGGTTATTTTTATTAATTGTTTTCTTTGCTCTTTGTTTTGCTATTGATGTTCCAGAAACATATAAATTCATTAGAGGCCAAGCTGAATTCGTAAAAGATCCTAATCAAAGTAGTTATATATTTTTAGGCAAAGAAGTAAGATATTACGCCTTTGATGTTTTCTGGCGACTTCCTCCATTACTTGGATGGTTACCAATATGGATAAATGACTCCTTGTTTTTCTTAATGAATGAGTGGATGCCAATGGAGTTTTGGAATGAGGACACTCAAGAATTTAAAACCAGACCAATAGTTTTGCAAATTAGTAGAAATTTAACAGCTTTTATGACCTTTTTAATAGAATTAATTAGAGAAATTCTTTTAGGTGGACTTGAAACAATTGTTGCCTTTACAAGTTGGGATTGGATCGATGCGAACCCTTGGGCGGAGTTACCAGGTCTACCTTGGACAATAGTTGCAGCTGGTTTTGCAATACTTGCTTATAAATTAAGTGGTATTGGACTTGCTTTATTTGCCGGTTTAACAATGATTTACATTTCTATATTTGGACAATGGAAACCGTCGATGCAAACACTATCTTTTATTTTAGTTGCTGCGCCTCTTTCTTTTATATTTGGTTTAAGTTTAGGTATTGCAGCTTATAAAAGTAAACGTGTTGAAAAAGCCCTATATCCAATTCTATTAGTTATGCAAACAATGCCACAATATGCAGTATTAGTTCCTGCACTTGTTCTTTTTGGAGTCGGTGACCACGCTGCAGTAATTATAACTATGGTTGTTGCTGTTCCACCCATGATATTACTTACTTTACTCGGATTGAGAGCTATTCCTCCAGAAGTAATTGAAGCTGGAAGAATGAGTGGTTGTAATAATTGGCAACTAATGTCTAAAGTGCTAATTCCAACGGCCAGACGAGATATTTTAATTGGCGTAAATCAGGTTATCATGGTGTGCTTTTCTATGGCTGTTATTTCAGCTTTCATTGGAGCGAAAGGTCTAGGTTTTAATTTATTGTTAGCACTAAATCAGCTTAATATCGGATTAGCATTAGAAGCTGGTCTTTGTATTAGTCTAATTGCAATTTTATTAGATAAAATGTCATTAGCATGGGCAAACAAGCAAGTCGATTATTTTGGCAATTTGAATTTTTTTCAAAGAAATAAAAATTTATTATTTTTTAGTATTACGGTCATAATTGGAATTTTACTCGCTTACTTTGGATCTGTTTATTTTAAAGGTGGCTACAATTATTTATTTGAAGTTCCACACAACAAAGGAATATCAACCGCTGATTTTTGGAATAAAGGTGTCGATTGGATTTTTGATACCTTCTTTGTTTATATAAAAGCATTTAATACATGGTTAATTCAAGAAGTGTTACAACCAATGAGGGCTTTGTATTTAAGGATGCCAGCTGTTGCTACATTAGTTTTAGTTGTTGGTGCTGGATATTTAATTGGTGGAATTAGATCTGCATTAGTAGTTTGTGGTTTGACATTATTCATAGCTCTAAGCCCTTGGTGGGATAGAGCTTTAGTAACGGCTTACATGGCAACATTTGGAGTAATCGTTTCTTGTATAATTGGTTTTACAGTTGGCACGTTATGTTTTCAAAATAAACATTCTGCAAAATTTATGTTAGGTGTATGTGATATATTTCAAACATTTCCATCATTTGTTTATCTTATTCCTGTTATGATGCTTTTTGGAATAACTGATACTTCTGTTCTTATTGCTGTCATTGTTTACGCAACTATACCAGCAACCAGATACACAATTGAGGGGCTTAGAAGTGTCCCAGAAGGTTTACATGATGCAGCGACGATGTCTGGTGTAAATAAATTTCAAAGATTAACAAAGATAGAATTTCCTTTAGCTTTCCCTCATATGATGCTTGGCATAAATCAAACAATAGTGTTTGCATTATTTATGGTAATTATAGGGGCATTTATAGGCACAGAAGATTTAGGACAATATATTTTAAAAGCTTTATCAGATAAAAATGGTGCTGGTATTGGATTAACTTTAGGTATTTGTGTAGCTTTTATAGGATTAATCTTTGACAACTTGATAAGAACTTGGGTAGAAAAAAGAAAAAAACATCTAGGAATTGCTTAAGCTTAAATGAAAAAAATTTTAATAATAGGCGGTGGCGCAATGGGATCTGCTTTTACTTTTCCATGTATAGATAATAAAAATGAAGTAACTATCACAGAGCCTTACAATAAAACTTTTATTAAATATTTGTCTTCGAAAAAGAAATATCATTCTAGTTTAAAAATAAATTTACCCAATAAATTAAAATACAAAAAATATTCAACTCATTTGTTAAAGAATAAATATGATTTAGTCGTTGTTGCTTTAAGTTTATCAGGAATAAATTTTATTAGTGAAGAATTTAAAAAATCAAACATCAAAAGCCCAATTCTTATTCTTACTAAAGGTTTAAAGTATGAGAAAAAAAAACAGAAAATTTTTACTATTTCAGAGGATATAAAGAAAAATAATAAAAATATAAATGTTTCAGTTTTAAAAGGACCTTGCTTAGCAAAAGAACTTTCAAATAAAAAACAAACAAGTGTGATTGTTGCTAATAAGAATATCAAAACTGCAAAAAAAATTTGTAACATGATAACTACAAAATACTATTTAACCGAAACTTCGAAAGATGTTATTGGAGTTGAAATCTGTTCTTCAATTAAAAATATTTATTCAATGATTATTGGAGCTGGAGATAGTTTAAATATGTCTTCAAGTTTATTCAAAAAATCTATAAATGAGATGATATATATTACTAAATATTTTAAAGGAAAAATTGAGACCGCTCTTGGATTGGCTGGAGTTGGAGATCTATACGTCAGTGCTGCTGGAGGTAGAAATAGTAAAATGGGAAGTTACTTAGGGCAAGGTTATACATTTAATAATGCTAAAAGAAAATTTATGCCTAATGAAACTGTAGAGGGAGAGCAACTTGCAAGAGAAATTGCTCCATTTGTATTAAAAAAAATTCAACAAAAAAAAATCCCTTTGATGACAAAATTAATTAAATCTATAATTAATAATAAAAAATTAATATTAAATTAAAAATGGCAAGTATTAAAATAGACAAAGTAAACAAGTTTTTTGGTAACACACACGTGATCAAAGATGTTTCTCTTGATATAAAAAGCGAGTCTTTCACAGTTCTAGTAGGACCAAGTGGTTGTGGGAAATCAACAATTTTAAGAATGATTGCTGGTTTAGAGGAAATTAATTCAGGTACAATATCTATTGATAATAAAGTTGTGAATGATCTTCCACCTAAAGAAAGAAATATTGCAATGGTATTTCAATCTTACGCTCTTTATCCTCATATGACTGTATTTGATAATATGGCTTTTGGTTTAAAAATTGAAAAAAAATCAAAAGAAGAGATAGAGCAAAGAGTAATGGATGCTGCTAAAATCTTACAAATAGAAGAGTATCTTGAGAGAAAACCCAAACAATTATCTGGAGGTCAACGTCAAAGAGTGGCTATTGGTAGAGCAATTACAAGAAAACCAAAAGTTTTTTTATTCGATGAACCATTATCTAACTTAGATGCAGCTCTAAGAGTGCAAATGAGAGTAGAATTGGCAAAATTACATGATCAACTTAATGCAACAATGATTTATGTAACTCATGATCAGACTGAAGCCATGACACTTGCAAACGATATTGTTGTATTGGATCAAGGTATAGTTTCACAAAAGGGATCACCAATGAACTTATATAATAACCCAGATAATTTATTTGTTGGTGGTTTTATCGGATCTCCAAAAATGAATTTTATAGATAGTAAAATTTTAAGTAAAAGTTCAAAAAGTTCTGAGGTAGATATAATGGGAACTGGAAAGTTAAGTGTACCAAAAATTTCTGAAAATATTAAAGAAGGTGATAGTATAAAAATTGGAATAAGACCTGAGCACTTGATATTAAATGCAAAAACAGATTCATTGTGGGAAAGTAAGGTCTTCGTAGTAGAAAAATTAGGGTCAGGAACATATTTATATTTAGAGAAAGAGGGAGATCCTCTTGTTGTACAAACTGATGGGGACACTGATATTAAAGTAGGTGATACTGTTAAAATAGGTTTTGATCCATTTCGTTGCCATTTATTTGATAATAAAGGTATTTCTTTTAAAAATTCCTAAATCAATCTCAGGTAGTATTGTGTAATTTACATACTTGTTATTCTTCTTTTAAATGTTCATTATATGTTAATTTTTAAATAACTTTAAAAAAAGAAAAGAGGGGAATATATGTTTAAAAATATATTAATAACAATCTCTGCAATCGCTTTTGTTTTTAATTCAATCGCATTTGCAGATATCAAATTCTGGACGACAGAAACTCAACCAGCAAGGATGGCTAAACAAGAAGAGATGGCTAAAGCTTTTGAAGCTAAAACTGGAATTGGAGTTGAAGTTATCCCGATTGATGAAAAAGATTTAGGAACAAGAGCTACTGCAGCAGCTGCAGCAGGAGATCTTCCCGATGTAATTTATCATACACTACAATATGTATTACCATGGGCTGAAGCCGGAATTTTAGACGTTGATGCAAATAATGATGTAGTTAAATCACTTGGAAAGAAAACCTTTGCACCAGGTGCTCTGAAAATGGCTAGTGCTGGTGGTAAAATCGCAGCGGTACCAGTTGATGGTTGGACACAAATGGTTGTTTATAGAAAAGATCTATTTGAACAAGCTGGATTGGAACCACCAACAACATATGCAAACATTGAAAAAGCTATAGATGCTTTATCTAGTAATGAAATGTTCGGATTTGTTGCAGCAACTAAAACTGATGAAAATTTTATGAGTCAGGTTTTAGAACATGTACTACTTGCAAATGGAGTTAACATTGTCAAAAAGGGTGGAACAAAAAAACAAGGGAGAGCTTTAAAAAATTCTTTACAGTTTTATAAAAAATTAGCTAAAGCAAGCCCTCCAGGAGAACTTTATTGGAAACAATCAAGAGAACTTTATTTTGCTGGTAAAACACCAATGATAATATGGTCACCATTTATCATGGATGAATTAGCTGGTTTAAGAGACTCAGCTCCACCAACAATTAATAGCGACCCTACTTCACCAGAGTTGGCATCTAAAACTGGTTTTATAACTAATTTTAGTGGACCAAATAATGTTAAAGGTGCAGCTTGGGCTGATGTTAGATACTTTGGTATAACAGCAGATGCAGACACTGATGAGGCTAAACAGTTTATTCTTTATTCAATGGATGAAGGATACACAAGTACTTTATCTATAGCACCAGAAGGTAAATTCCCTGTAAGAAGAGGTAATGCGAGTGATCCAAATGCATTTACAACGGCTTGGAGTAAACTACCTGTTGGAGTTGATAGAAAAGCTCCTTTAACAGATCTATATTCTGCAGATGTAATAAATAATATTGTTGCTGGTTTAGATACTGCTAACAGATGGGGAGTAAAAGAAGGTGAACTATCTAGAGCATCTAAAATTATTAACAATAAGTTTATAAATAGAATCACTAGACAATATATTGACGATCAATTGACGCTAGATGAAGCAGTAGATGAAATTAATACTGTGCTAGCTAGCTTCTAGTAATTTAAAAAATTAAAAAAAGCGGGTAATATTAATTATCCGCTTTTTTTTATGAGTTCAAAACTTGCAAAAATTGAAAAAAGAACAGCTTATCTTTTAATATTACCATCGGTTCTTTTAGTATTTTCTATAATTTTATTTCCAATATTCTCAAATATTTGGATTAGCTTTAAATACGTAGAACTTAAAGATTTAAGAATTCCTGAGCCAAGAGCAAAAAAATTAGTAAAATCAATTAAAGATAATCCTAATCAAATAAAAATAATTTATAAATTAAGAAATAGTTCTCTTACACAAGAAATTACTAATGTAAAATTTAAAGATAAATATCCTGACAACATTGAACCAATAAGTTTAAATAATAAATGTCAATTTAAATCAAATTTACTTAAGTGTGAATTAGGTAATTGGCCAAAAAAATATCGAGAAAATTTAGAAATAATATTTCAAAATACTAATAATCAAGAAATTTCAAAGAAGGAACTAAAATCTTATAAACCTAAACTATCAGGTAAGTCACAAAATATATTACTAACTTATGAATTTACTTTAAATAATTTTAAAAAAGTAATCAAAGATAAAGCTTTCATAGATCTATTATCAACAACTTTTTATTACACTTTTTTTGGAACCATAGGTGCTATAGTTTTTGGAATTTTGGCTGCACAAATGGTAAACCAAAAATTTTTTGGAAGAACATTTATGAGAAGCGTTCTTTTATTTCCTTATGTTGCGCCAGTTGTAGCTCTTGCTTATACCTGGGAACTTTTACTTGATCCAACAAGTGGAACTTTAAATAATTTGTTAATTAACTATCAAATTATTGATGGGCCAATAAATTTACTAGGACAAAAATATGTAACTTTAAACATACTTGGTTTTGATTTTAAATTAAGGTTAGCATTAACAACTGTAATTATTTTTGAAATTTGGAGATATTTTCCTCTAGCATTTTTATTTATTCTTGCTCGTCTTCAAGCAGTTCCAAAAGAGTTGTATGAAGCAGCTGATGTTGATGGTGCAAATCCTATCCAAAAATTTCTTAATATTACTTTGCCCCAGATATTAGCAGTGATTTCAATTCTATTTATGATTAGATTTATTTGGAATTTTAATAAATTTGAAGACATCTTCTTACTCACTGGTGGGGCATCAGGCACAAGAACATTGCCAATAAATGTATATCAACAAGGTTTTTCAATTGGGGATATTGGTATGGGTTCCGCAGTTTCTATTGTGATTGTAGTGTTTCTATTAATTTTTATGTTTATCTATTTTAAACTTTTAGGAAAAAGAGCTGATGAAAATTAAAAATATATTTACTTATTGCTTTATCTCGTCTTTGTTTTTGTTTTCATTAATTTGTATTTGGAAAATCTTAGTTACATTACAAGGAATTGAATTAACAAATTTTAATTTTAATAAATTATTTATATTTGGAATAATTCTTTGTGCAATAAGTCTTCTTATTGGGAAAAAATTAAATTTAAATATTAAAATAATTTTACTTGCACTTTTATTTTCTATCTTTGATTATTTCATCTCAACAAATTTACCTATTTGGTATAGTTTTGGCATATTCTTAATTTCATTATTTTTTTTCAATAATATAAAAGATTACGACAAAAACTTTTTGTCAAAAAATCATTCCTCTCAAAAATTATTCTTTAATTTTTTAACATTATTTGGAATTACACTGTTCTCTTTTGTTATTCTTTTCCCTTTTTATATGATGTTAGTTACAAGCTTTAAAACCCAGACTTTGTTATTATTGAATCCTTTAGACTTTAGTATTAACTTTGCACAAGGATTGCCAGAGTTGTTCAAATCTTATTTTATAGTATTCAAAGATTATAATTTTGGAAGATATATGCTAACGAGCACAATAGTCTCCTTAGGCACAGTCATTATAACATTAATATTTGCTATACCAGCTGCTTACGCAGTTGCAAGACTAAACTTCTTTGGGAAAAATTTTTTATCAACATCCATATTGATAATTTATTTGTTTCCAGCGATAGTTTTGGTGATACCTTTGTACACAATTTTTAGTCAACTTGGTTTGAGAAATTCTATTGAGGGTTTGTTAATAGTTTATACAGCTACAACCTTACCTGTAGCAATTTATATGCTACAAGGTTACTTTAAAAGTATACCAAAAGAATTAGAAGAAGCGGGGATAATAGATGGCCAAAATTGGCTTGGTATAATTTTTAAAATTATACTTCCGCTAAGTTTACCTGCAATATCATCAGTAGCTTTGTATGTATTCATGATAGCTTGGAATGAATTTTTATTTTCATTAATGTTTTTAGACCGGCCAAATACGTTCACATTATCAAGAGCTATTCAGTTTCTGAATGTTGGAGCTGAAACACCTAGACAATATTTGATGGCAGGTTCTGTAGTAGTAACTTTGCCTATTTTAATAATTTTTGTTTATTTTGAAAAATATTTAGTAAGTGGTCTTACTGCAGGAAGTGTTAAAGGATAATGCAAAATAAAGTAGAAGAGGCAAAGAAAATATTATTAGGTAATAGAAAAAATGGTTATACGCTTCCTACTAATAACAAATTATATCCTGCTCAATGGAATTGGGACTCAGCTTTTATAGCGCTCGGATATTCTTACTTTAATTTAGATTTTTCAATTACAGAAATTGAAACTTTGCTTAATGGTCAGTGGGATGATGGAATGGTACCCCACATTCTTTTTCATGAAAAAGACACATCTTATTTTCCAAATCACACAACTTGGCAATGTGGAAAAAATATACCTTCTTCTGGTATTACTCAGCCACCAGTTTTAGCCAGTATTTTGAGGAAAATTGTTGAAAAAAATCAACTTAGTAATGAACAACATTCAAGAATTATAAATATAATAACAAAAATTAAAAATTATCATGATTGGTTCATAAAATTCAGAGATCCTAATAAAACCGGCCTTGTATCCATATTACATCCGTGGGAGAGCGGGTATGATAATTCACCAATTTGGGATCAGCCAATGAGCAATATCAAAGTAGATAAAAACCTTAATTATAAAAGAAGAGATCTTGAGGTTTCAAACTCTGATGAGAGACCTTTAAAAACTGATTATGACAGATATGTAACTTTAAGAGATCAATTTAGAGATGTTCACTACGATCCAAATAGATTGTATGAGATCTCTGATTTTAATGTAGTAGATGTTGGATTTAATGCTTTATTTTTGAGAGCAAATAAAGATCTACTTAGCTTAGCTAAAAATTTTGATTTAAATTTTGATGATTTAAATAATTTCGTACCCAAAACCGAAAAAGAAATATTAAAATTATATGATGATAATATTAATGATTTTGTCTCAAAAGATATAAAAACTAATTTGAAAATCGTTGTTCCGTCGATAACAAATTATTTTACTCTCTTCGCAAATCTACAAGATGATGAATTAAATAAAAAAATTATTAAGAATTTAAAAAATCATAATAATAATGACAATTACTATTTCTCAACAATAAAACCAAATCATCCTTTATTCGAAGAAAAAAGATATTGGAGAGGTCCAATATGGATAAATTGTAATTGGTTGATTTATCAAGGACTTATCAATAAAGAGCCAGAATATGCAAATGAAATCAAAAAAAAAACTTTAAAATTAATTGAAGAAAAAGGTTTCCATGAATATTACAATTATAAAGATGGATCAGTTATGGGCGCAAATAATTTCTCATGGAGCGCAGCTTTATACTTAGACCTGGTTCTAGAAAATTAGATTAGATTTTTAGTTTTTATTTAGAAATGTTTCAGAGGAGTCGTCCATTGCTTTTGCCCAAGGTGTATGATGAACAGGAGCCATTGATCCTGTAACTGGAGATGAAAAAGATTTATTTCTGTAAGTTGATATATCTTCAACCTTATGATGCTCCCATTCTTTAAAATGTTTTCTAATTAATTCAAAATCTATCTTTGGATAATCTGACATCTCATGTAATTCTTTTGTGTATTCAGTTTGAAAATCAATCATCTGTTCAGGGTTTTCTAGTTTTTCTTCTAAAGCAACCCATTTGTTAATATCTTTTTCAATATCCCCACCACTTGGCATATTTATTTTCCCCATTATAACATCTCTTGCGTACCAAGCTTGACAATCAAACATATTAAATGTGTGAAACTGGTCTTGCATTCCTAGATACAAAAGTTTGTGATTATCTTGCCAAACAATACCTTTGTATAATTTTGGGGGATAGAGTCTGTTTCTTGTTTTAAGTTTTAAATTTTCTTCCAAGAAAGGAAAATGATGTAGGTAACCAGTACACAGTATTATTACATCTGCATCCTGTTCCGTGCCATCTTTAAAAATTGCTTTTTTTCCCTCTAATCTATCTAAATAGAATACTTCCTTCATTCCTTCAGGCCATTTAAAACCCATAGGATTATGCCTGTAGCCAATTGTTACACTTTTTGCTCCATATTTATTGCATTGAAGCGCAATATCCTCAGCGGAATAACTGCTTCCTAAAACTATAATGTTTTTTCCTCTAAATTCTTCTGCATCTCTAAAATCATGTGAGTGCATTATTCTTCCAGGAAATGAACTCATACCTTTATATTCGGGTATAAAAGGAACTGAAAAATGACCAGTGGACACTACAACGTAGTCAAAATGATCAGTTAAAATTTTATCATTTTCTTTATCTTGATAGCTAACTTCAAATTTATCTGATTTAAAAACTGTATTAACTACTCTTGTATTAAATTTAATTTTATTTCTTAAATTTCCTTTACTTACTCTACTCGTGATATAATCATAAAGTACTTCTCTAGGTGGGAAAGATGGAATTGGTTTACCAAAATGTTCATCAAAAGAATAATCTGCAAATTCAAGACACTCTTTAGGTCCGTTTGACCAAAGATATCTATACATACTATTATGAACTGGATCTCCATATTGGTCAGATCCTGTTCTCCAGCTATAATTCCAAAGACCTCCCCAATCACTTTGTTTTTCGAAGCAAACTATTTCAGGTATTTTGTCTCCTTTTTTCTCGGCATGTTCAAAAGCCCTGAGTATTGATAACCCACAAGGTCCAGCACCGATAATAGCGACTTTAGTCATGATAATTTTTCCTCTACAATTAAAATTATAAATATATTGTACTAAGAAAAATATAAAAATTAAATATTATTTTAATATGAAAACTAATTGGAATTATCCTACTACAATTTGGGTTGGAGAGAGCAGAATTCAAGATTTAGGTCTAGCATGTAAAAATTTGAAAATTGAGAAACCATTATTTGTCACAGATAAGGATTTAATTAATCTAAAAATGGTACAAGATATTATTTTAGATTTAAAAAAAACCTTTAATCATCTTCAAGTGTTTTCAAATTTTTCAGGTAATCCTGTAGGCGAGAATGTGGAAGAGGGAGTAGGGGAGTTTAAAAAATTAGGTTGTGATGGAGTTATTGCATTTGGTGGTGGCAGCGGTCTTGATGTAGGTAAAGCTATTGCTTTTATGTCAGGACAGTCTAGACCAATATGGGATTTTGAAGATATAGGTGATTATTGGAAAAGAGCAGATGAAACTAACATTGCACCTATCATTGCTGTACCCACTACAGCAGGGACAGGATCAGAAACTGGAAGAGCATCAGCTATAATCAATAAACAAACAGGTATAAAAAAAATTATTTTCCACCCGAAATTTTTACCTTCAATTGTAATTTTAGATCCTAATTTAACTTTAGATCTTTCTCCAAGATTGACTGCAGCAACAGGTATGGATGCTTTGGCACACAATTTAGAAGCTTTTTGTGCACCTGGATTTCACCCGATGGCTGATGGAATTGCGATTGAGGGAATGAAGTTAATTAAAAACTCATTAATTAAAGTAGTTAAGAACGGTAAAGATTTAAATGCTAGAGCAGAATTATTAGCTTCAGCTAGTATGGGTTCTACCGCTTTTCAAAAAGGGCTTGGTGCTATTCATTCTTTAAGCCACCCTATCAATGCACAATTTAATGTTCACCACGGTTTATCAAATGCTATCTTTATGCCTTATGTATTAACTTTTAACAAAGATATGATTGAAAAAAGGATAATTTCTATATGTGATTATCTCGAACTCGATAAAAGTTTTGATAGTTTTTTAAAGTGGATTTTAGAACTAAGAAAAGAATTAAATATACCGCATAAATTATCAGAAATTGTTGATGTAAATAAAATAAATTTAGACCAGTTATCAGTTATGGCATTAGAAGATCCTTCAACTTCTACCAATCCAAGGACAATGAGCAAGGATGACATGAAAGCACTTTATGAACATAGTATTTCAGGTAAATTATTTTAATGAAAAGAATTCTTATAGTTGAAGGTAATCTTAGAGAAGAAAATCAAAGCTTTACTGATGGTGGAATTAAAACTCACACTGAAAGTTTAAAAGACAGTATCAGTTATTTTACAGATCAATTAGATATTGATGTTGTTAATCCTTCTTCAGATGAAAACATTAAAGAAGTAGCTAAAGATTTAACTAAATATCATGGAATGATATGGGGTGGTAGTAGTTTAAATATTTACAATGATACTCCAGAAATAAGAAGACAAATAAATTTTATGAGGGAATGCCAAAAGAATATAAAAAATATATTCGCAATATGTTGGGGAATGCAAGTTGCTGTGACCGTTGCTGGTGGTGAAGTAAAGAAATGCCCCAATGGTGCTCACAGAGGAATAGCTCATGATGTAGAAATAAATGAAAACGGACTTAAACACCCACTTTATAAAAATAAAAATAAAAAATTTAATACTCCTGCGTTTAATTTTGATGAAGTTGTAAAATTACCCGAGGGCTCTACATTACTTTCATCAAACCCAATAAATAAAGTCATGGGTATAAATTTTAAAGTTGGTTCAACAAATATATGGGGAATTCAATATCACCCAGAGATAACCTATGCCAAAATGATAAGCTTAATTCATTTTAGGAGAGATCGACTATTAGAAAAAAAAGCCTTTATTGACCAAATGGAAATAGACTCTCACGTAAAAATTATAGAGGATGAAAATAAAATTTCTAATAAAGATGCAAGAATGAGAGAATTAGAAAATTGGCTAAATAATTTAAATTAGAACAAGCCTTCTATTTCACCTTTTTCATTAAGCTTAATAGAGTCTGCTGCAGGAACTCTTGGAAGTCCAGGCATTGTCATAATGGCTCCACATATAACAACAATAAATTCTGCACCTGAAGATAATCTTACTTCTCTAATTGGTAATGAGTGACCTGTTGGAGCACCTTTTGCATTTGGATCAGTAGAAAAACTATATTGTGTTTTAGCTACACATATCGGTAAATTTCCATAACCTGCTTCCTCAAAAGATTTTAATTGATCCTTTATTTTACTGTCTGCAACAACTTCGTTTGCTCGATAAATTTCTTTTGCAACAGTCTCAACTTTTTTCAACAAAGGTGTTTTTTCATCATATAAAAATTTAAAATTTGCTTTTTTTTGATCAATTAAATCTACAACATGTGCGGCAAGTTCTTTTGTTCCTTCACCACCGTTTGACCAATGAGTACATAAAGTAGCTTTTACTCCCATATTATCACAAGCATTTATTAACTCTTTTACTTCATTATCAGTATCAGCAACAAAATGATTAACAGCAACCGCTACCGGTAAACCAAATTTTTTTACGTTTTCAATGTGTCTTTCTAAATTTACTAAACCTTTTTTTAACGCATCTACATTTTCATTTTTTAAATCATCTTTAGCTACACCACCGTGCATTTTTAATGCTCTAATTGTTGCAACAATAACTACACACTCAGGATTTAAATTTGATTTTCTACATTTAATATCTAGAAATTTTTCTGCTCCCAGGTCTGCTCCAAATCCAGCTTCAGTTACAACATAATCAGCTAGTTTTAAACCTGCTTTAGTTGCTATCACAGAGTTACATCCATGTGCAATATTTGCAAAAGGACCACCATGAATAATGGCAGGGTTATTTTCTAAAGTTTGAGTTACATTAGGTCTAATTGCTTCCTTTAACAAAACAGTCATTGGTCCATGAGCATTTAAATCTTTTGCAAAAATAGGCTTTCTATCTCTAGTATAAGCAACTGTAATATTACCTATTCTCTTTTCCAAATCTTCAAGATCATTTGCTAAACAAAAGATAGCCATTATCTCAGATGCCACTGTAATATCAAAACCGTCTTCTCTTGGAAAACCATTAGCAACTCCTCCTAAATTAATATTGATAGCTCTTAAAGATCTATCATTCATATCCATAACTCTTCTCCAAACTACTCTTCTTACATCTATGTTTAATTTATTTCCCCAATAAATATGATTATCAATTAACGCTGACAATAAATTGTGAGCAGATGTAATTGCATGGAAATCCCCCGTAAAATGTAAATTGATTTGTTCCATTGGAACAACTTGAGCATATCCTCCACCTGCTGCTCCACCTTTCATTCCAAATGAAGGACCTAAACTAGGTTCACGTAAACACACTATAGAATTTTTACCAATTTTATTTAATCCATCATTTAAACCAACTGACGTAGTAGTTTTTCCCTCACCTGCAGGAGTTGGAGTAATAGCAGTAACTAAAATTAATTTTCCATTTTGTTTATCTTTTAAACTATCTAAATATTCTAAATTTATTTTAGCAATATGACGTCCCATAGGACTAAAAGCACTTGGTTCGTCTGGAACATTAATTTTACCCAAAATCTCATTTATGGGTTTCATTTTTGCTTCTCGTGCAATTTGGATATCTGATTTTGACATAAATTTAATTACTTATTAATGAGCAGAATTACTATCCTTTTTTGTCACGTATTTAAACATCTAAAAAATATATATAAAAAAAATTAGCAAAAACTTATATTTAATTTTATAAAACTTACGGATGCAGAAATATTCAGTATTTAGTCTAATCAAAAACGCTTTCTCCAATCACCAAAATTGGAAAGTTGCTTGGAAAGATCCAACACCAAAAAGTGAATATGATGTAGTCATCATCGGAGGTGGAGGACACGGTCTTGCTACTGCATATTATTTAGCAAAAGAACATAATATTAGAAATGTAGCTATCATTGAGAAAGGCTGGATTGGTGGTGGAAATGTTGGTCGAAATACAACGATCATAAGATCAAATTTTATGTACGATGCTAATGCAAGATTTAATGAATTTGGAATGGATTTATGGAGAAACTTAAGTCAAGAACTGAACTTTAATGTGATGTTTTCTCCAAGGGGAATAATAAACTTAGCCCATTCAGATGCTCAAATGAATGCATATGCTCGAAGAGGAAACTCTATGAGATTAAATGGAATAGATGCAAAGTTATTGGATAGAGACGAAGTTAAAAAATTAATTCCAATGGCTGACTTTAGTGATGAAGTACGTTTCCCAATTTTTGGAGGCTTAATGCAACCAAGCGCTGGTACAGCAAGACATGACGCTGTTGCTTGGGGATATGCGCGTCAAGCAGATGATATGGGAGTAGATATAATACAACACTGTGAGGTCACTGGTTTTGATGTTGTTAACGGAAAGATAAAAGGAATAAGAACTTCAAGAGGAGATATTAAAGCAAAAAAAGTTGGATTATGTGTTGCGGGTAGCACAAATATATTAGCTGAAAAATTAAATATGACACTGCCAATAGAAACTCATGTACTGCAAGCTTGTGTTTCAGAACCTGTAAAACCATTATTAGACGGAGTAGTAACTTTTGGTGCAGGCCACTTTTATATAAGTCAATCAGATAAAGGTGAGATGGTAATGGGTGGTGATCTTGATGGATATAATAGTTATGCTCAAAGAGGCAACTTGCCAACTATACAACATGTATTGACAGGTGGCTTAGCTTTGTTTCCATTTTTAAGTAGATTAAAAATGTTAAGGACATGGGGAGGAATCATGGATATGTCTATGGATGGTTCTCCAATAATTGATAAAACTCATATTGAAGGTTTATATTTAAATTGCGGATGGTGTTATGGAGGTTTTAAATCAACTCCTGTCTCAGGTTGGACATTTGCTCATACAATTGCACAAGATCAAGTTCATGAATTAAATTCAGAATTAAGATTAAATAGATTTTCTACAGGCCATCTTTTAGATGAAAAAGGTTTAGGAACTAAAACCTGGATTGGTTAAAAAATGTTATACATCAAATGTCCTTATTGCGGTTTAAGAGCACAAAAAGAATTTTCATATGGAGGTGATGCAACTGTAAAAAGACCTAATATAAATGAAGAAGTATCAAGGGAGGATTGGGATAATTTTGTTTATATGAGAAAAAGTCCTAGAGGAAAACATATAGAGTTATGGCAACATATAGCTGGATGTAGACAATGGATTAAGGTGCAAAGAGACACCGCTACACATGAAATTTTCCAAACAGCAAAAGTTACAGAAGAAATAAGATGAGCCAACCATTTAGATTAAATAAAGAGGGATTAATTAATCGTAACAAAAAAATATCTTTTACTTTTAATGGTAAAAAATTATTTGGATATGAAGGTGATACAATTGCCTCTGCTTTAATAGCAAATGGAATACACTTAGTCGGTAGAAGTTTTAAATATCATAGACCGAGAGGTTTTTTTGGTGCAGGAGTAGAGGAGCCAAACGCAAAGTTTCAAGTAGAATTCAATGGTCATTCAGAGCCAAATGTTAATGCAACAGAAATGGAACTCGTTGAAGGTTTGTCTGCAACAAGCCAAAACTGTTGGCCATCAGTAAATTTTGATGTTGGTGCAATTAACAATTTCTTAAAAATGTTTTTCCCAGCTGGGTTTTATTACAAAACATTTATGTGGCCTAAAAGTTTCTGGTATAAAATTTACGAACCTTTCATTAGAAAAGCCGCAGGACTAGGGGTTGCTTCGATAGAAAAAGATAAAGAAAGATATGAACATAAATTTGAGTATTGCGATTTGTTAGTTACTGGATCCGGACCCTCTGGATTAGCAAGTGCTTATGCTGCTGCAAAAAATGGAGCAAAAGTAATTTTAGCTGAGGATAAACCAAGATTTGGAGGAACACTTTTAACTGACGATGTAAGCATTGATAATTTATCAGGAAAAGATTGGGCAGAAAAAATAATTACTGAATTAAAATCTATGCCTAATGTAACTGTAAAAAATAGGTCTCAAGTTTTTGGTTACTATGATCATAACATGCTGGTAATGTTTGAGAGAGTTAGTGATCATTTAGAGAAAAAATCAAAATTCACCCCAAGACAAAGACTTTGGTATATTAGAGCCAAAGAAACAATTTTATCAACCGGTTCAATTGAAAGACCAATTGTGTTTGGCAACAATGATACTCCAGGAATATTTTTATCAGCAGCTGCGAAAGAATATATGAAAGTTTACGGAGTATTGGTTGGAAAGAAACCTTTAATATTTACAAATAATGATAGTGCATATGAAACAGCTTTAGAGTTCAAAAAAAATAATGTTGAACCAATTATATTAGATACAAGAGAAGAACATTCATCAGAATTAGTTGATGAAGCTAAATCAAAGGGAATTGATATAAGATTTTCTCACGGTGTTATTGTAGCAAATGGATACAAAAAAGTTAAATCTGCAAAAATTGGTAAACTAAATAAAGATAAAAATTCTTTTGAGAAAATAGAAACTATAGATTGTGATTGTATTTGTGTGTCTGGATTTTGGACACCATCAGTACATTTAGCATCACAATCAGGAAATAAACTTAAGTATGAAGAAAAAATTGATGCATTTATTCCAGATAAGAAAAAACAACATGAGACATCAGTCGGTGCAGCAAATGGATCATTTACATTAGAAGAAAGTTTAAAACATGGTTTTGAAAATGGTTCAAATCTTTCCGCAAAAATTACAGAGACTAAAACAGAAATCTCAATTCCAAATGTAAATGAAAAGAAATACGGAGCTCATGATAAATTTTGGTGTATGCCGTTACCTAAAAATGAAAATCCAAAAAGATTTGTTGACTTTCAAAATGATGTATCTGTCTCTGATATAGAAATCGCACTAAGAGAAGGTTACAGATCAATAGAGCACGTCAAAAGATATACAACTCTTGGAATGGCAACAGATCAAGGCCGTACAAGTAATTTAAATGGTCTTCAGTTGGTATCTAATATAGAAAATAAAATAGTTCCTGAAGTGGGACACACAACATTTAGACCACCTTTCACACCAATTACAATTGGGACAATAGTTGGTCGTGAAGTAGGTATGGAATATATGCCGACTAGAAAAACTCCAATGCATGAATGGCATGAGAAAAATAATGCGGTATTTGTTGATGCAGGTGCTTGGAAAAGACCTCGATATTATAAGCAAGGAAGTGAAAATTTATTTGAAGCTTCAAAGAGAGAGGCAAAAAATGTTAGAGAGAATGTTGGTATATGCGATGTAACAACATTAGGAAAAATTGATATTAAAGGTCCAGACGCAGCAGAATTTTTAAATAGAGTTTATACAAATGCTTGGATGAAATTACCTGTGGGAAAAGCAAGATATGGATTAATGCTCAGGGAAGATGGAATTGTCATGGATGATGGAACAACAACAAGAATTTCAGAAAATCATTATCATATGACTACTACAACTGCACAAGCTGCAAATGTTTTATCTCACTTAGAATATTATCTACAAATTGTTTGGCCAGAATTAAATGTAAATGTTGTCTCTACAACTGAGCAATGGGCAGGAGCTGCAATTGCTGGGCCTAAATCTAGAGATATGTTATCAAAATTATATCCAGACTTAGATGTTTCAAATGATGCATTGCCTTTTATGGGCTATAAAGAAGCAGAATTTTTTGGTGTTCCATCAAGAATTTTTAGAATTTCATTTTCTGGTGAGCTTGCGTATGAGATTAATGTCAAATCAGATCATGGCATGTTCATGTGGGAGAAAATGATGGAAGTAGGAAAAGAATTTGGAAATCAGCCTTACGGAACTGAAGCTTTATCAACATTAAGAATAGAAATGGGACACGTTGCAGGACCTGAATTAGATGGCCGAACAATCCCATCAGATGTTTCACTAAATGGATTAGTTTCAAAGAAAAAAGATTTTATTGGCAAAAATTCTTTAGGAAGAGAAGCATTTAACGTTGAAAGCAGACAAAAAATTGTTGGACTTATTCCAATTGATAGAAAGTCTAGTATTCCTGAAGGATCTCATATCGTCCAAGATCAGAATGCAAAATTACCTAATCCTAAACTTGGTCACGTTTCTTCTTCTTGTTGGAGTGTAGAAAATAATAATCCATTTTCTCTAGCAATTATGAAAGATGGAAAAAACATGATAGGTAAAAAGTTTTTTGCAGTATCACCATTAAAAAATAAATCAATCGAAGTAGAAGTTATATCTTCACATTATGTTGACCCAGAAGGAAAAAGAGTTAGATCATGAAAAATGTTTCTGCACTAGAAAATATTCATAAACATGGATTGTTTGGCAATCACGATAGTAAAGATGAGCTAATAAATATTAGAGAAATCAAAGATGTTTTGATTTATCAAATTGTTAAATATAAAAAATCTTCAATTAGTATTGATAATATAAAAATAGATAATTTAAATTTACCTGAGACACTTTTGGTTTCTTCTAATAAAAATACAAGAATTTTATGGATGGGACCTGATAATTGGTTAGTTGTTTCAAAAAATAAAGAAATAGAAAAATCTATTTTAGAAAACCTAAGCCATGATGATTTTGCATTAACTGATCTATCTCATTCAAGAACAATACTGGAATTAGAAGGTTCTTTAGTAGATGAAGTATTGAAAAAAGGTTGTCCGTTAAATTTAGATGGTCTTGATGAAGGAAAATGTTCTAATTCTGCTTTTCATGCAATCACAATAACTATTGATTTTATTAGCTCAAACCCAAGAAAGGTAAGAATATTTGCTTTAAGAAGTTTTGGTGAATCTCTTTACCATTCAATAACTGATGCTTGTTTAGAATTTGGCTATAAAGCTGAATAAAAATTATTCTGAAGTTTTGAATTTAGTTTTTTGAATTATAACCACAAACACAATTGGAATTATTAAAGTTACAAGCGTTACTGTTATCAACAAAATACCTAGATCTGAATAATCTGCGGTGGTAAGAATAGCGTTTGTTACCTTATCTTTTACCTCTCTAGTAATAACATAAATTTCATTTAAATATTTAGTCCCCAAGGCACTTGCTGATAAAGCAAGATTTGTAAAAGATGCGAATACTGCAAAGAAAGTTGCTTTCAAGTGCGACGGCGCATTTTTAGCAATCCATGCAAGTAAAGGTATCATTGAGACTTGTCCCAAAGGCGACTCGAGTGCAGTATTTAATATTGCAATAAACTTGGCATCAACAACTCCATTAGTAATAGATGATGTCCAATTGTGAAATCCATAATACATTCCTACACTTGGTAAAAATAAAATTGCACCTGCAATAGATAAAATCACTATTATTCTAGCTATTGAGTTGTTTGCCATAAATGGTCTTAATAAAATAATACCAACAAGCGTTAAAACAGAGGCTATAAGAGATAATACAGAAAAAAATTGTTCATTGAATTCAAGTACATCAATTTCAAACCAAGACAAACCTGGACCAGGTCCTGGCATTGCTCTAAAAATAAAAATTATTATTGCCGTTCCTACAACAGTAAGTCTTAAATCTTGAGGAAGTTCTTTAACTAATTTATTCATTAAAAATAGAATAATTGCCATTGAACCCACAAAAACAATTTCTTGAGCAAAAGGCACTTTGAATGAACCAATACCTAAAGTGAAGATAACAAAAACCAAGCTTCCACCTAATATCCACCAGTTAACTTCAGTTTTCTCTGAAGGAGCATAATCTTGGTCACCCTCTAAACCTTGTTCAATAAGCTTTCTTTTCTTTTGATTTTTTAGATATGAAGCAAGAAATATTCCTAGTACAGATACAATTGGAATAATTAAAGCATATATATAAATTGAACCGTATAAACTTATTTTATCTGCTTGTTCAAGTTCGTCTACTCCTTTAAAAAGAATTACATTAGCTAAAGCAACTAAAACAGTTCCACCAATTATTGCAAATCTTCCAAGAGTTTGCATTGTTGTATGCATAAGTTTGATTTCATCTCTTGAAAATTTATTTCCGCTGTCATCAACTAAAGGAACTGCTTCTACAGTCATAGCATCAGCTACAACATCTTGCACAACATAACCAATCGGAGCAAGTAAAACACTGATCACAAACCATGTTTCTACTGAAAGAATTGATGACATCCATTCAGTATGAATTATTAAACCGTACATTATAATTAAACTTAATGATATTAAGGATGCTCCTACAAAAACCATGTAATTTTTTTTATTCCAGATTAGATCAACAAGGTGACCTAAAGGCATCTTCAATGCCCATGGAATTCCAGCCCAAAAACCCAGTCCAGCAAGAAAAGCAGCAGATAAGTTTAGATAGTCTTTAACAAAAAAAGTTCCAACAATACCTGTTAGTCCTGAAATACCAGCAGCAAGATAAATCATCAATGGTGGTAGATAGGTCCACTTAAACTGTCTTCCTAAATCTATTAAAGTACTATCTATAAATCTCAAAATTTTATTACTCATAAATTATTCTGTTAAATTTAATAAAATTAATCCATTTTGTTTAGTTTCTTTACACCAAAGTTCATAACTTTCACAAACTCTCCACAAATGATCAAATGCTCTTTGAGATAACTCCAACGGAAAGTGACTTTTTGCATAATATAATTTTGGGATTTTCATTAATTGTTTAATCATAGTATCTTTTTGTATTTGTAAAAGTCTTATAGTTTCTTGATTAATCTTTTTTTTTGTAGATTTATCTACGTAGTCATTGCTCTCAAGTTCTTTAAACCACTTATCATGAAAATTTCCTGAACTAATTTCATTATAATCATCTGATGCAATAAATATTTCAAAAGCTTGAATATTAGTTAAATTAGGGTTCTTAATTTTGATTTCATATATCTTTTGATAAATGATTTCGGCAACATATAATACAAATGGTCTCGATTTATCAGTTTCCAAACTAAACTCCTCAAATATCTACTGAATAATAACATGAATTAGGATCATCTTTATAGTGCGCAAAAGGCCCACACTCTTTGAAACCAAAACTTTTAAAAAGTTTTCTAGCAGGTGCAAAAAAATCACCTGCTCCAGTTTCGACACTTAATTTAGTGATTCCTATTTGTTTAGATTTTTCAATAAGATGTGAAATTATTTTTCCACCATATTTTTTATTCCTAAACTTATCTGAAACTCTTATAGATTTAAATTCTCCATGCGTTTCATCAAATAATTTTAAAGCTCCACAACCTATTAATTCATTATTTTCCCACAAACTCCAGAATTTTATACTTGGATCCTTTAATCCAGGTATATCTAATACATGCGAACTCCCCTCAGGAGAAACAGATCTCAATTCAATAAAATGCTTAGTCAGCAACTCATTTACTTGCGGATCATCAAAATTATTTTCTATTGATTTCATAGTTTTGAAAAACATATAATCTAAATTTAGATTAAACCAAGAAAATTAAATATGTGTGGAAGATACGTAATAACGAGCCCCGTTACAAAAACAAAAAAACTTGTTAAGTCAGCTATACAAGTTGAAGATAATGAAAATTATAATGCACATCCATTTCAAAAATTACCTGTAATTAAAAAATACAATAATGGAAATACTCTAGAAAATTTAAAGTGGGGAGTAGTACCTAGTTGGGCTAAGCAAAAAGATTTTAAACCTTTAATAAATGCAAGACTAGAAACTATAGATGAAAAAGTGTCTTTCAAAAAATTAATTCGACTACATAGATGTGTAGCTGTAGCAGATGGTTTTTATGAGTGGAAAAGAGAAAAGGAAAATAAAACACCTTATTATTTTTTAAGAGAGGATAAAAAGCTTATGTATTTAGCGGCTATTTATGACAATGATCAATTTTGTTTAATAACCGAGGATGCAGATGAAAATATTAAAGAAATACATCATAGACAGCCTGTTATAATTAATGAAAATGATGTTAATAGATATTTAAATTTTGAATTAACAGGATCGAGTTTTCTGAAAGAGTGTAAAAAAACAAAATTAAACTTTTATGAAGTTTCAAAGGAAGTTAATAAACCTACAAACAATAATATTTCTTTGATACAAACAATTTCTTAAAACTATTTTTCTATAATTGTTAAATGTCCCATTTTCCTTTTAGCTTTAACTTCTTTTTTTAAATAATCATAAAAAAATTCATTTTCTTTAAATTTTTTATTTTTATATTCTAATATATCTTCACCAATCAAATTAAGCATTTTTGCATTATAAATTTTTTTTGTTTCTAATTTTTCAAGTCCACATACAGCTCTTATATGATTTTCAAATTGGCTAATGTTGTGTGAATTTATAGTTAGGTGTCCAGAATTATGTACTCTTGGTGCAACTTCATTAGCATATAAATTATTATTTTTATCTATAAAGAATTCAACGCACATTGTACCAATATAATCAAGCTCTTCAGCCACTGTTTTTGCCCAGTCCAATGCTTTATTTTTAATTTCATCACTTATATCAGCGGGAATTTTGGAGTGTTTTAAAATCTGGTCTTCATGATAATTTTCAATTGGATCATAAATTTCATATTTTTGATGACCAAATCTTGTAACCACTACTGAAATTTCTTTTTTTAAATTTACTATCTTTTCTAAGATGTAGCCTTTTGAAAAATCAAAATCTTCATTTAAATCATTTGCATTATTTATTTTATATTGGCCTTTTCCATCATAGCCAAGTGTACAAGTTTTCAATAAACCAGGCATTAATCTATCGTTTATTTTTATATCATCTAAATCGTTTATACTTACAAACTGTGTAGTAGTTATATTGTTTTTATTTAAAAACTCTTTTTCAGTCATTCTATTTTGAATTAATTTATTTATTTCGGGGCTTGGTAATACAGATTTGGTTTCATTAATTTTTTTCAATATATCATACGGGATATTTTCAAACTCATAAGTAACAAGATCGACTTTTTCTAAAAAGTTATTGATGATATTTATGTCTTTGTAATCTCCATAAATAAATTCATCTGCAAAATTAATTGCGGGTGCATCTTTATCATCTGATAAAATAACCGTTTTAATATTAAGTTTTTTTGCAGCAGATGCTAATAGACTTCCTAATTGTCCACCACCTATTATTCCTAGATCAGGTTTAGACATTAATTACTTTGGTTTTTTTTTTACTTTTGATGTTTGTTTTTTTCGCCAATTTAAAAGTGTTTTTTTTACATTGTTATCATACGTAGCTATAATTGAAGCAGCATATAAACCAGCATTGATTGCACCATCTTCTCCAATAGCAACTGTACCAACAGGAATTCCTTTTGGCATTTGAGCAATTGATAGTAGGCTATCTAAACCTTTTAACTTTTTACTTTCAATAGGAACACCTATGACTGGAATTCTAGTTATTGCAGCAATCATACCAGGCAAATGTGCTGATCCTCCAGCACCAGCAATAATAATAGAAATATTGTTATTTTCTGCTTTCTTTGCATAGTTATAAAGTCTATCAGGTGTTCTGTGTGCAGAGACGATATTTGTCTCATAATTAACTTTTAAAATCTTAAGAACTTTTTCACAATTCTTCATTGTTTTGTAATCAGACTGACTGCCCATTACAATTGATACTTTATGTGATTTTTTTTTGTATTTCATGAAATCAATATCAATTTACAGATATTTCCCTTAAATTGCAATTTTTAGCTAAGGACAGTTTAAGTTAGTGACAATCATAATAATAATAATAGTGTATACCAAATATGAATTATCGAATTGATAATCTTCAGTATTGTAAATGGTCTAGAGAAATCTTTGAAATAAATAATAAAGCTGGATTAAATGCGGTACACGTAACGTTAGTTTATCATGAAGACTATGATGAATTACAACAAAGAATACAAGAATGGAATAAACATTTTGAAGAAAATAAAGATCTTATATTTCTAGGCAACAACTACAATGATATTACAAAAGCAAAAGAAGAAAACAAAACGGCAATTTTTTTTGGATTTCAAAATTGTTCACCAATTGAAGATGATATAGGTCTTATAGAAAAAGTACACTCACAAGGTTGTCGATTTATGCAATTAACTTATAACAACCAATCATTATTAGCTACTGGATGTTATGAAAAAAATGATAGTGGCGTTACTAATTTTGGAAAAGAGGCTATTAAAGAAATGAATAGAGTAGGTATCGTTGTTGACATGTCTCATTCAGCAGAAAAAAGTACACTTGATGCAATTGAGATTAGTCAAAAACCAATTGCGATCACTCATGCAAATCCAACTTTTTGGTTTGAAGCTAAAAGAAATAAATCTACAGAATTATTAAAAGTTTTGTCTGCAAGTGGAGGAATGTTAGGTTTATCATTGTATGCTCACCATTTAAAAGATGGAACGAATTGTAAATTAGAAAGTTTTTGTGAAATGGTTGCAAGAACGGTTGAAATTATGGGTATTAATAATGTTGGAATAGGATCAGACTTATGTTTAAACCAGCCAGACAGTGTAGTTGAGTGGATGAGAAATGGAACATGGTCAAAATCAAAAAATTTTGGTGAAGGCAGTAAAGATAAACCTGGTTTTCCAAAACAACCAGATTGGTTTTTGGATGCAAGAGGATTTAATAATATAAATGTGGAACTAAAAAATAAAGGTTTTCATGAAGAAGAAATAAATAAGATACTTGGTAATAACTGGTTTAATTTTTATAAAGGAATTAACTAATGCAAGTTCCATTAAGAGATCCTAAAATTGTAATGAAACTTTCTAGGCTTGGGTCGTTTCATCAATCTAAATTATCTTTTCTAAGATCATTTTTAAATGAGTTTAAAGATTGGAAATATAACAGAGATTTGTTTGACTTGAATGATAGGGGATATGGTGTTGTTATTTATTCATTTTCAAAAGAAAAAAAAACATATTCTCTAGTTTGTTTTGCCAATGAGCTTAAAGATGAGGAAAGATCTGATAGAGTAATAGCAACTAAATGGGATGCTGCATTTGCCTTGTATGATGGCATTCCTTCAAAACTTGATATAGATAGACTTTCACAAAATGTCCCTAAACAAGAAGTTGGTAGACTTTCTTATAAAGAACTTACTCTTTCAAGAGCAAATAGATCAGTTAGAGCATTTAATTATGTGGTTGAGTGTTTATCAAAAGGTATCCAGCCAAATACTAATGAGCTTTCAAAAGTTGGATATTTGTACAGAACAACTGCCGTATATGGCTCAGGAAAATTTGGATTAGCAGACAGGTTTAGAATTAAAAATAGAGATGAAATAAATGGTCCATTTAGATTAGAAATGATGTTGGTTTATCTTGTAAGACAATTCACTTTTGATCAAGTAAATCATATTGCAAAACATAAAAATCCTAAAGACGCTGTAGAATTAGACTTGGATATTTGCAGAAATTTAGGAATTGGAAATTCAACTGGATTAGGAATGGCACCATTTATTGTTAACCACCCTTCATTGTTAAATAATTGGATTCTAGCTAAAGAGAAGGCTTTAAAAAAAATAAGAGAAATAGAAAAAGTATCAGAAGAAGAGTTTAAAATTTTTTACAACTGTTTAACAAAATCTTTAAAAAATGTAACTTCATGGAATACTGACAGTGAATACCAAAAGAAAAAAATAAATAACTTAATTAATGATTTACAAAATTTAATCAATTATTTGAAAGATAATATTGATAAATCAAATTTTTATATATTTGACAAATTATATAACTGGGCAGAGGAAAATTTATCTGAAGAAGGAGTTGAGTATTTGGTATCTATAATGATGGAGCCATATAATAAAATAACTGATCCTTTAATTTCTCAAATGAGTTCAGACGAGGATAGTAGTTTTAATATACCTGTAGACAGAACTATAAATGACCTAAGAGAAATAATTGAAAAAAATTATTCAGATATTTTAAAAATTGATTTTTCGAAAAATGAAAATAATAAAAAATTTTGGTTCATTTCAAAAAATAAAGAAGAGCCTAGAATTGGAGATCGGTTTGTAGATAATGGTTCAGAACTTGAGCAGCCTACAGCTATTGCTAGAGATATAAAAAAACTTTATGAAACTATTTTTACATTAAAAAACAGCTTAAAGATTGGTAATTTTCTAGTACAGAATAATGATTTAAGACATATTGTAAGAAGAGTGTTTATCACAGAGAAATATCCATATTCTGAAATTCAAGATAACACCATCGGTTCAAAATTAGTTCCTATAGATATGTTAAGACTTAAACTATCTTTTTTTGGGGCAGTAAAGTTTGATCCAAGATCTGATAAATGGTTAAGGATTTGTATGTTTCAAGGAGCTCCATTACCAAATGAACTTAATTCATTTAATCAATATTGGATTTATAACTAAAGTAATTAATGAGAAGTTATAGTGAAATTGACACGATTGTTAAACGTTCAACTAAAGCAAAAGGTTTCTCTTGGGGAGTTGCAGAAGAAATAGGAAAGAATATTAAACAACTTGAGTTATTTGGTTTACCAGGAATAAAACATATAAACCAATATTTTAAGATTTTTAATAATGAAAAATTTGAAAATTGCCAATCTTTTAACAAAAGCAACAGACCACAAAACTTTTACTGTCCAATTAAACTTGGATTAAGTTTTTTTGATCTATCTATCTCTATTCAAGAACTAAATGATATAGAAATTGAAAAAATGGCTTACCCATTGATATTTTTGCCGTTTGTCAGCAGATCTTCGGAAATAACAGGAAAAAGAATTTTTTTAAAGATAGATCAAAAAGAATTTTTATTAAATTTCAATCAATCAATTTATTCAAATTATTTAAGTGGTGAGATTGTAGAAAAAGCTGATGTAATTAAAATTAAATTTTTAGAAAATAAGAATAATTTTTCTGAAGAAGATTGGAAAGAATTAACAAAATTATCTGAAAACACATTTGTGGAAGAAACAGACGAGTTAAAACAAAAAACTGCAGGAGCAGGATTAACAGATAATGACTGATAACTTTGAGTACAAATCAGACAAATCAGATAATAATGAATTAAATGATATTTGCGATGAATGTAAAAAAGAAGATGAGACAGTAACTCAAAATTTAATACTCACAGGATATAAACTTTGTAACTCTTGCAGAACATCAAAAACTTTATTTCCACTTTAAATATTCGTACTAACAGGTAATGAATTAATTTTTGTCATTACGAAAGAAATTGTCAAAAAAGAAATAATTAAAAAAGACAAAAATACAATTCCAAATGCTTTTAAATTTGATTTTAAATTTAAAATATGTCTTGTGGCTATAATTAATGAAGCAAAAATCCAAAATTGGGTAAGAAAAATAATTAAAAGCACTAGTTCTGGTGTGACAGCAAAAAATCTTATCAGGCCTGGAGCGTGTGCGTACCCAACAGCTATAAGAACCCTTTTAAATGGAATTTTTCTATCTTTATCAGGAAAAATTTTAACGCCAATTACAAATATAAAAATTGCCCAAACCAGCCATGTTAATAAAGCCGTTAAACCAGATATACCAACTGATGTTTTTACAATCGTATTAGCTGCAACTGCTCCAGCAACCCCATCTAAAATCATAATTAGAATTGCAAAATAAATTCCAGCTTCTCCATAATATCTTGGAGTTCTATAAAGAGTTTTATCAAGCTTTAACGATTTAAAAACAATATCTAAAAACTGAGCAAACATTAATTATCTTTATTTTTTTTTTGCGCTTTATATGAAACGATTAATGGGAATATTATTAGTGCAATAGCGATTATAATGCAAACAACTATGAAAAAAGTTTTCGTCATATTTAGGGGGAATTAAATTCCCCCTAAAAAAATTTTTATCACTTATTAACTACTTCTCTAGTATTTGCGTTGTAAGATTCTGTAAATGGAACATCAACTACAACTGCATCGACCGGTTCTCCAGGTTTATCAGAATATTTTTCTGGTAGGTGGACTTTAAATTTCGATCCAACCTTACCCTTTGGAAAACCATTTGCATTTAGCGTGCCATCAAATGGAACGTATCCCATGGCAATATTTTTCCCTTTTTCTGGGTGATACCAAGGAGAAGTTACAAATCCTACAGGCTCACTGCCGTTTTCTGAAATTAACCAAAAATCTGGAGCATATTCTTCAATAGGTTTTCCTCCTAATTCAAGTCCAACTAATTGAAGTTTGTAAGGTTTATGACCTGCTTTTAAATCAGCTTTCATTTTCTCGAGAGCTTTTTTACCAATATAATCTGCTTTTTTGTTCCATTCACCTTTACCAGATAAAGAAACTTGATATCCAAGATTACATTGAAATGGATTATGCTCATGATCCATATCTTGTCCCCATGAAAGAATTCCAGCTTGTATCCTTCTATGGTGTGCAGGAGCAATTACCATTAAGTTATGTTTTTTACCTGCTTCAAGAACAGCATTCCACATATCTTCGGCATATAAAGTTGCTTCTCTTAAATATATTTCAAATCCAGACTCGCCTGAAAAACCCGTTTGAGAAATAATACAACTTCTTCCACCAACTTTTGCAGACGCCAATCCATAAAAAGGCATGTTGTCTATGTCAACTTCACTTCCACAAAGATCTTTCATTAAAGCTTTTGCTTTAGGACCTTGAATTTGTACAGGACAAGCATCTATTTCATTAATTTGAACATTAAACCTTTCATCTGCATTTACTCCTTGCAGATATAATCCAATATCACTATCTGATAAACTAAACCAAAATTCGTCTTTAGATATTCTTAAAAGAATAGGATCATTTAATACTCCTCCATATGCATTACACAAGATTACATATCTTCCTCTCATTGGAGAAATTTTTGTAGCATCTCTTGTAATTACATAATCAACAAATTTTTCTGCATCTGGTCCTTTAACTTGTATTTGTCTTTCAACTGCAACATTCCACATTGTTACATGGTTTTTAATTGCTTCGTACTCAACCATTGCACCACCATCTTCAGGTTTAACATAACCTCTTGGATGATAAATTCTGTTATATACAGTTGCTCTCCAACATCCTGCTTTCATTGATAAATGCCAGTATGGAGACTTCCTTACTCTTGTTGATATTAGCATCTCAACTTTAGTAGGTCCGCTTTGTCTTAAATTGTACGGTACTTTTCTGTCAGACTGATCTACTGATGTTGTATGTCTTAGTTTACTATAGTCAAATTCATTAGACATAGTTATTCTCCTTCAACCACTTGTTAGTTTCCTTCAAGCCGCCGAATGTATAAATGTGGAAATAATCAGTATGCGATTTAACTTTCCCAATTAAATCATTAGGGTCTTTAGGTTTCAATAAATCTAACGCCTTACTAAAATTAGATTTAAGAAAGTTAATGGAATTTTTTGCCCCTACAATATTAGCAAATTTAATTAAGCTAGATATTTTCATTGGCCCAGTTATTCCAACATGAACTGGTATTGTTTGTTTTGAGATAAAATCTATAATAGGCTGAGTATCCATTAGCCACTGTGTAACTATATAATCAGCATAAGGCTTTTTATCTATCATAGCTTTTTCTAAATCAGAGTCGGATATATCAGGACTCCCCTCAGGATGTCCAGCAATTCCAATCTTGATACCATCAAAAAACCCTGTCTCTAACATTTGATATGAGCTATCAAATTTTCCGATCGGGTCACGACTTCCACCTATCACCAAGACCTGCTTAACACCCAAATCTTTACATCTAGAAACATAATCTTTCAGCTGATTTTCATCATTTATTGACCTTGCTGGGAAGTGAGGAACAGGATTAAATCCCTGTTTAACTAACTCTCCAGACTGTTGAGCGGTCTCTTTATAATCACCTCCAGGTAGCATTGTAACATAAACATCTTTTACCTTTGGCAACGTGCTTAAATCAGTTTTAGGACCTATTTCTAAAGAAAAATTCATAAGTAAATTCTTAATTATTTTATATTCCGTGTCTATAAAAATATTAAACAGCTGAACACATTGTAACCCATTGTCATGATCTGAAAATTTAATTAAATTTAGTCATGGAAAATAAATTATCTCAAATTACAGAATTATTCTCCAAAACAAGACAACAAACTCTATCCCTGTGCGAGAACTTAGAGGCTGAGGATATGGTCATACAGCCCAGCAAAAATGTTAGTCCTCTTAAGTGGCATCTTGGTCACACCACATGGTTCTTCGAAAAATTCATCTTGTCAGAATTGGATGAAAGTTACAAACCTTTTAACAAAGATTATAATTACATATTTAATTCGTATTATAATTCTGTAGGTGAGTACAATCCGCGAAATAAGAGAGGATCACTAAATAGACCCATCTTAAAAGATGTAGTGAAATATAGACATTATGTAACTGAAAATATTATTGATTTTTTAAAAAGGACAAAAAATAACAGGACATCATTTTTAGTTGAACTAGGTTCAAATCACGAACAACAACATCAAGAATTAATGTTAATGGATATTAAAAATATTTTTTACAACAATCCATTGATGCCGACTTATAATTCTAACGATAATAAACCAACTGCTAAAGAAGAAAATGAATTAATATTAGAAAATAGTAAAAAATTTAAATATGGAAACAGCGAGGATATTTTTTGTTATGATAACGAATTACCAGTATCAGAAACACAATTAGATCCTTTTAAAATATATTCATTTGTTACCAATGGAGAGTGGAAAGAGTTTATTAATGATGGCGGATATAAAAATCATGAGTATTGGTTATCTGATGGATGGGATTTTATAAATAATAACAAATTAGAAAAACCAATGTATTGGATAGATAATAATAATTATTTTACGTTAAACGGTGTAAAAAAAATTGATAATGAAAAGCCAGTTTCTCATATAAGTTTCTATGAAGCAGATGCATTTGCAAGATACAAAAACAAAAGATTACCAACTGAATTTGAACTAGAGTATTTTTTAAAACAATCTGAGAAAAAAGGTAATTTTTTAGAAAATAAAATTTTTCATGAGGTAGAAGAAAAAGCAGACGATGTTTATGGAAATTTATGGGCATGGACAAGCAGTAATTACACGCCTTATAAAAAATATAAACCATATGAAGGAAATTTAGGAGAATATAATAATAAGTTTATGTGCAATCAGTTTGTCTTGAAGGGCGGCTCACATTCTACATCTATTAATCATATCAGAGCATCTTATAGAAATTTCTTTTACCCAAGCGATACTTGGCAGTTTTGTGGTGTAAGACTAGCTGATGACATCTAGTGACTAATTTAAAATTAATAAATATAAACAATCAAATTCAAGATGATAAAAAATTAATCTTACAAGGATTATTAAATAAAAAACAAAAATATTTATTACCTAAATATTTTTATGATGAAAAAGGTTCAAAGTTATTTAATAAAATTACAAATCTTAAAGAATATTATCCAACAAATAAAGAGTTAGAAATATTAGGTAACTTACAAAAAGAGATAAGAAAGAAATTACCAATTAATTCAACAATTGTAGAATTTGGCAGTGGTTCAAATAAAAAAATCAATAAATTTATTAAATCATTAAGCGAACCCAAGGAATATATACCTATAGATATTAGTAAGGAATATTTGTTTGAAAATGCATCAATAATTGCAAAAAAATTTTCAGATTTAAAAGTAACAGCAATATGTGCTGACTTTAGTCAGACAAATAGATTAAATAAAATTTTAAAAAATAAAAAAAAAATAGTCAGTTTTTTTCCAGGATCGACCATAGGAAATTATTTACCTAAAAATGCAAAAAAAATATTAAAAAATTTTTCAAAAATCATAGGTAAAAATTCTTATTTAGTGATTGGGGTAGATTTAATCAAAAATAAGAAGACCCTTGAAAATGCTTATAATGATAAATTGGGAGTAACAGCTAAATTTAATAAAAATATATTAGATGTAGTAAACAAAATTTGTAACTCAAAATTTCAAACTAAAAATTTTGATCATAAAGCATTCTATAATTTAAAAAAAAATAGAATTGAAATGCATCTTATTTCAAAAAAAAATTTCACTTTAAAAATTAATAAAAAGAATATTAAATTTACTAAAAACGAAACAATTCATACTGAAAATTCTCATAAATATTCAAAAAATAACTTTGTTAAATTAGTTAATAAATCTGGCTTTAAATTCTTAAAATATTTTTCAGATAAAAAAAATTATTTTGGAGTTTTTTTATTAAAAGTGAAGTAAGTTTTATTATGGCGCAAAAAGACGTAGGTAATAAAATTCCCATCTATAAGTTAAAAGATACAGATGAAGTAATGAAATATTACGATGAGTGGGGAGATGGCAATAAATATGATAAGGATATGGTCGATTGGAATTACACAGGACCAAAAGAAACAACAAAAGTATTTTCAGAATTTCAGAAAAATAAAGATGCAAAAATTTATGATGCTGGTTGTGGTACCGGACTAGTGGGTGTTGAATTAAAAAAATATGGTTTTAAAAATTTTCATGGGGCAGATCTTTCGAAAAAGTTATTAGAATTGGTACCGAATGATCTTTATGAAGAGCTTGAACAAGTAGACTTGAATAAACCCATTAATAAAAAAAATGACGAATATGACTCTGTTATGTGTGTTGGCACATTTACTTTTGGACATGTAAAGCCACCAGCTTTGGAGGAATTTATCAGGATTACAAAGAATGATGGATTTATCTGTTTTACTATTAATGAGGGAATACATGAAGAATATGGTTTTGATAAAAAAATTGAACAACTTAAGGAGCAAAATAAATGGAAAGAAATAAAATTTTTTAAATCAGATTACATTGCGAGTAAAGACGTAAATGCTTGGTTAGGGTTATATCAAGTGATAAAATAAACCATGTCAGAAATTTACAATATTATAGATAAACAAAAGTTAGATATTGTATCTAAACCAATCAGTGAAGCACATGGTTTACCAAATGAATGTTACATCAGTAAAGAATATACTTTAATTGAAAGAAAAAAATTATTTGAAGATAAGTGGATCGTCATTGGAGTTGGAAGTTCTATTCCAGATGAAGGTGATGTGAAACCAATTGATTTACTTGGAATACCCTTACTTATTGTTAGAACAAAAAATAAAGAAATAAAAGTTTTTCATAATATTTGTAGTCATAGAGGAGTTAAATTAGTTAAAGAAGCTGGCAAAATTAGAAATGTTATGAGGTGCTCATATCATTCGTGGTCTTATGATTTAGAAGGTAAATTAATTGCTACACCTCATATTGGAGGAATGAATATTAATCAAACACCTGAATTTGATAAATCAAAAAGTAATTTAAAAGAGATAAGGTCATATATTTGGTTAGATCTAATTACGATTAATATAAACAACAATGAAATTTCATTTGAGAATTATATTAGTCCTTTAAGTCAAAGATGGGAAAAATTTTGGCCCTTAAAAGATAGAGAATTAATTCATCATGCAAATGATTATGGTTATTTTAAATTAGATGCAAAATGTAATTGGAAATTTGCAATTGAAAATTATTGTGAAAGCTATCATTTGCCTTGGGTTCATCCAGGATTAAACTCTTATTCAAAGTTAGAAGATCACTATCATATTCAAGGTCTTCCAAATCGTTTCGCCGGACAAGGAACAGTTGTTTATAATCCAAGGTTTGACGGAAATGAAAAGTTCCCATGCTTTCCTAATTGGCCTAAAGATAAGGAAAATATAGCTGAGTATGTAGCGCTATTCCCAAATGTAATGTTAGGAATTCACAAAGATCATTATTATGCTTATTGGTTAGAGCCAGTCAATCATGAGTTTACAATAGAACATATGGAAATTTATTATGTTGGAGATGAAGCAGCAAATTCAACAAAGTATAAATCTCTAAGACAAAAAAATCACAAACAATGGGAAGATATTCAAAAAGAAGATGTAGATATAATTCAAAGTATGCAAATAGGTAGAAACTCTCCAGCTTATAATGGAGGTAATTTTTCTCCAAAGATGGACAATCCAACACATCATTTTCATAAGTGGGTTGCTGGTAATTTAATTTAAAGTTAAAACCTAAAAATGAAAATTATATTAATCATGGGACTTCCAGGCGCAGGAAAAACTACATTAGCTGATGAACTTGCTCCTTTATTGAATGCAAAAAGATTAAATGCAGATGAAGTAAGAAAAGCTGCAAACGATTGGGATTTTTCAGAAGAGGGAAGAACAAGACAAGCAAAAAGAATGGCTGACTTTGCATTACAATTAAAAAACGAAGGAAATTATGTTATTGCGGATTTTATTTGCCCAACTCCAAAAGCAAGAAGTTTATTTCCTGCAGATTATGTAGTTTGGGTAGATACAATAAAAGAAGGTAGATTTGATGACACTAATAAAATGTTTGTTAAACCAGAAAAATATAATTTTCATGTTACCACACAAGATGCTAAGTCTTGGGCACCAAAGATTTTAAAGGAGATAAAAAATGACGTATCAATGGGATAACAAAAAACCAACAGCCCAAATGTTAGGAAGGTGGCAACCGTTTCATGATGGTCACTATACTCTATTTAAGGAAATTATAAAAAAAACAGGACAAGTATGTATTCAAATTAGAGATGTACAAGGTGTTGATGATAACCCATTTGATTTTGAAACTGTCAAAAAAAATATTGAGGAAAAACTTAATCCAGAGTTTGAGGGCAGGTTCAAAATTATGCTTGTCCCTAATATTACAAATATTTGTTATGGAAGAGGTGTTGGATATAAAATTGAAGAAATAGTTTTGTCTGAGGAAATTCAAAAAATTTCAGCAACTAAAATTAGAGCTAAGATGAGAGAAGAAGGTAAATTAAAATAAATGACTGTAAAAATAAATAAATTATCACCAGGCGTTAAAAGAGTTTTAATTAATGATCCAAAAACTTATAATTCATTATCCTACAAAACTCTTTCATTTTTATTAAAAGCATTTAAAAAATTAAATAATGATAAAGATACAAGAGTTATTATTTTAGAAGGAGCCGGCAAAGGATTTAGTGCAGGTCATAATTTAAAAGAAGTAAGAGGTATAAAAAATAGATCTAATCATTTAAAACTATTTAAACTTTGTTCAAAACTTATGATGCAAATAGTAGAAGGGAACAAACCAGTAATAGCAAAAGTTCATGGTGCTGCTTATGCAGCTGGATGTCAATTAGCCGCCAGTTGTGATCTTGCATATAGTACAAACTCAGCAACATTTGCTACACCTGGAGTGAAAATTGGATTATTTTGTAGTACACCAATGGTAGCCGTCAGCCGAAAAATTAGCAGAAAAAGAATGATGGAAATGCTACTTACCGGTGATCCAATTAGTGCAAAATATGCAAAGGAAATTGGATTAATTAATGATCATTACAGTCCAAAAACTTTGAATAAAAAAGTTTTAGATATTGCAAAAAAAATATCTTCAAAATCAAATTTAACTATCAAAATAGGTAAAAAAGGTTTTTATAAACAATTAGAAATGCCCCTTAACAAAGCTTATGATTATACAAGTAAGATGATGACACTTAATATGTCATCTTATGATGCCAAAGAGGGTATAAGTGCATTTATTGAAAAAAGAAATCCAAGTTGGAAAAACAAATAACCATTAAGTTGAAGTCACTTAAAAAAAAGATTAAGTTGTAATTAAAGGAGAAAATCAATCATGGATGGATGTTGTGGTCCTGGATATGCTAGTCCTGCAGAAGCAATAAAAGCAGCAAAAGAAAAGCTTTTATATACTATAGCTATTTACACAGGGACAGGAATACAAAAACCAGACTACTTAGCAACAGTTGATGTTGATCCTCAAAGTCCTACTTATTCTAAAGTAATTCATAGACTTGAAATGCCAGGCATTGGTGATGAATTGCATCATATGGGATGGAATGCATGTTCTTCTTGTCATGGCGACTCAAAAATGAGCAGAAAATATTTATTAGTTCCAGGCGTTAGATCAAATAATATTTATGTTGTTGATACTGCATCCGATCCTAGAGCTCCAAAAATACATAAAGTAGTAGATGGATCTGAAATAAAGAAAAAAACTAATTTATCAGGACCACATACAGTTCATTGCTTAGGTTCTGAAATTATCATTTCTTTTCTTGGAGACGCTCGAGGAGAAGCCCCTGGAGGATATTTACATTTAAATAAAGATTTTGAAATTGTAGGTAGGTGGGAAAATTCAATGGGAGACATACCTTTTAGTTATGACTTCTGGTATCAACCAAGACACAATGTAATGGTTAGTTCTGAATGGGCTGCTCCTAATACATTCATGCCTGGATTTGATTTAGAGGAAGTTGGTCATTTGAAATATGGTAGACGACTTCATGTTTGGGATTTTAAAAAAAAAGAGCCAGTTCAAACAATGTATTTAGGTGAAGATGGCTTAATACCATTAGAAGTAAAATTTATGCATAATCCTGATAGTAGTCATGGATTTTGCGGTGCAGCGCTAAGCGCAAATGTAATTCATTTTTGGAAATCAAAAGAGGGAAAATGGGAATGGGAAAAAATAATTGATGTTGAAAATGAACCCCATCCTGATTGGCCAATACCTGTACCTGGAGTTATGTCAGCGATATTAGTTTCTATGGATGATAAATATCTTTATATAAATAATTGGCTTCATGGAGATATGAGACAATACGATATTTCAGATCCACACAAACCAAAATTAACTGGTCAAGTTTGGATGGGTGGATTATTAGGAAAGGCTCCTGAAGTAAATGGTGTTAAAATTGCCGGCGGACCTCAAATGTATCAATTATCTTTAGATGGCAAAAGGATGTATGTAACAACATCATTATTTTCTACTTGGGATAATCAATTTTATCCTGAAATTAGAAAACAGGGCGGAGCAATGATAATGATTGATTGTGATGTTGAAAATGGAGGAATGAAAATTAATAAAGATTTTATTGTTGATTTTGGTAAAGAACCAAATGGACCTAGTAGGTGCCATGAAAGTAGATATCCAGGTGGAGATTGCACAAGCGACATCTGGCTATGACAAAGATTACAATCTCAAACAGAAATAACAGTGCATTTGAAGTCAGTGGAAAAAAACCTTTATTAAACGAATTAAGAGATCAAGGTGTCGATCTTCCATATGGATGTAAGTACGGAGGATGTATTACATGTGCAGCTAAACTAATTAATGGAGAAGTGGATCAACGTTCTCAAGTTGCTTTAAACAATAGACAAATAAATGATGGATATATTATTTTATGTGTTGCTAAAGCAAAAACAGATTGCACAATTGAGATAGGAGTTGAAAGTCATGATAAATTGTATCGAAATCCTTTCTTAGACCCTTTAGAACCTCACGAATTAAAAGCAGACATCGCAAGTAAAAAGGAAAAAAAAAAATAAAGATGAACCACAACGAACCTTATAGCGCTGAATATTTAAAAGATATTTTAAGCTCAGTTAAGACAATTGCTATGGTTGGTGCTAGCCCAGACAAAACTAAATTTAGTTATGGTGTATTAAGAGTTTTGCACGAAACTGGCTATGATATGATACCTGTAAACCCTAAACCAGGTGTAAAGGAAATTAGAAATTTAAAAGTTTATCCAAATTTATCTGCTATCGATAGACCCGTTGATATGGTCGAAGTTTTTAGAAGATCTGAGGATCTTTATGGAATTGCTGAAGAGGCAATATCAATTGGAGCAAAAGTTTTATGGGGACAAATCGGTGTAATTAATCATGATGCAGCAAAAATTGCTGAAGATGCAGGTTTAAAAGTAGTTATGAATAGATGCCCAAAAATTGAACTCTTCAGACCATTTTGGAAACCTCGACTAGATCTTAAAATTTAAATTAAATTATGGATACAACACTCGTAGATGAAAAGATAAAAGAACTTTATTTAAGTTATCGGACAATAGCAATTGTTGGAGCAAGCCCAGACTCAAAAAAAACTTCCAATATAATAATGAAATATTTAAGAAATACAGGTTATAAAGTTTTTCCTGTTAATCCAGTCACAGATAATAAAATAATACATGGTGAGCCAGTTTATAAAAAATTAACGGATATAAAAGATCATATAGGAATTGTTAATGTTTTTAGACCCAGTGAAGAGGCTGAGGAAATTGCAAAACAAACAATTGAAATTGGTGCAAATGTATTATGGTTGCAATTAGGAATTCACAATGAAAATGCAGCAAAATTAGTCTCTCAAAATAAAATTTATTATATCTCTAATAAATGTATTAAAAACGAATACGATAGATTATTCAAAACTATATAATATCAAATTATTAAGTGTGATATTAAGACCTTTTATTTCATTTTAAATTTAAGATAAATTTAAATTATGAAATTCAAAATTTTATTTTTTTTAATTACATTTTTTTATTTTAATTCTTCATTTGCTGATGTTTTAAAACCAAGTGTGAATATTGATCCGAAACAAGTAGTTGTGATTCAATTAAATGCGTTAATGAAGAATGACAGTCCATATAAAGATAGAGGAATTGAGCAAACATGGGAATTTGCACATCCCAATAATCAAAGGATGACAGGTCCTTTAGATAGATTTAAAAGAATGTTAAAGGGTGCTTCATACTCAATGTTAATTGATCACAAAGAAAATACAGTAACTGAAATTTACAAATCAAGTACCATGGCAACTTATGAAGTTGTTGTCTTGGATAAGGATAAACAATATTTTAAATTTAAATGGAAAGTTGAAAAGAATAATAAAGAGGGCAATCTTTTAGATTGTTGGCTAACAACAGCAGTTTCACAACCAATACCAATGGGATCATCAATATAATGAAAAAGCCTCCAATGTATATTAGGTACGCAATTCTAATGTTTATTTTATGCTTTCCAACAATCTCATCCACTCAACTTGGATGGTATTTTTGGGGAAGTGAAGTTGGGATTAATATTGGCATGGTAGTAGGTACAATTTCCGTCATAGTTGCCGCTTATTTAATGTTCAGAATGGGCTGGCGTGACGCAGATGACGAATAATAGAATTTTGTTTCGTTAGTAATTAAAATTTAGTAGGAATCTGATAATGAAATCCAAAGCAAAAGTTGTTGTAGTAGGCGGTGGAGTAGTAGGAGTTAGTGCACTCTATCACTTAGCAAAAAAAGGTTGGTCAGATGTTGTTTTAATTGAAAGAAAAGAACTAACATCAGGATCAACTTGGCATGCAGCTGGCTTATTACCACTATTTAATATGAGTTATTCTGTGGGACAACTCCACAAGTATGCTGTCAATTTGTATAAAACTTTAGAAGAAGAGACAGGTAAGAACGTAGGCTTCAGTGTTGTATCAAATATTAGATTAGCAAGCACCAAAGATAGAATGGATGAATACTTTCAATACGCTGGTGTTGCTCAAACAATTGGTGTTGATGTAAAATTTTTAACTCCAGACCAAGTTAAGGAAATCTGGCCATTATGTAATACATCAGATTTAGTTGGTGCAATACAACACCCTGAAGATGGATATATCCAACCAGCTGATTTAACTCAAGCACTTGCAACAGGTGCAAGAAATAGAGGAGCAGAAATTTATAGAAATACAAATGTTGTTGGAATGAAACAAACTAAAGATGGTTGGGTTGTTGAGACAGATAAAGGGTCTATAGAATGTGAACATATTATTTCTTGTTCAGGAAATTTTGCAAGACAAACCGGAAAGATGGTTGGCTTAGATATTCCAGTTATCCCAGTAGAACATCAATACATTGTTACAGAACCTCATCCTGAAATTCAAAAAAGAAAAAAAGATGGATTACCAGAAATGGGAGTTTTAAGAGATAGTGATAGCAGATGGTACATGAGAGAAGAAGCGGGTGGATTAATTTTAGGACCATATGAAGATGGAGCACCAGCTTGTTATGTAGATGGACCATCAAAAGATTCTGAGTATGAGTTATTTCAGGAAGATTTAGATAGATTAGCGCCTCATATTGAAGGTGCAATACATAGAGTACCTGCTTTTGGAGAAGTGGGTGTAAAGAAAGTTTATAATGGTGCAATTTGTTACACTCCAGATGGTAACCCAATTGTTGGTCCAGCTTGGGGATTAAAAAATTTTTGGATAAATGAAGGTCATAGTTTTGGTATCACTGCAGCAGGTGGAGCAGGATGGCAACTTGCTGAATGGATCGTAGATGGTGAACCCACAATTGATATGCTTGGTGTTGAACCAAGAAGGTATGGAGATTATTGCTCTAAATCATATTTAAAAGCTAAAAATGAAGAAGCCTACAGTCACGTTTTCATAACTCACTTTCCTGATGAAGAAAGACCAGCAGCAAGACCATTAAGAACAGCGCCATGTTATGACAGAATGAAAAATTTAGGAGCAGTGTTTGGTCAAAAATTTGGATGGGAACGGCCTAACTTTTTTGCAACTGATGGAATGGAGCAAAAAGATGATTGGTCATTTAGAAGATCAAAATGGTTCAATGCAATGGAAAAAGAATGCAAAAATGTAAAAGAAAATGTTGGTCTTTTAGATATGACTGCATTTGCAAAATGTAGAATTAAAGGACCTGGTGCTGAGGAATTTTTAGATAATTTAGTTGCAAACAAATTACCAAAAAAAGTTGGAAGAATTAATTTATGTCATGCTTTAAATACTAAAGGCGGAGTTCATTCTGAATTTACTATTATGAGAGAGTCACATGATAGCTTTTATTTAGTATCAGCAGGAGCTTTCCAAAGATTAGATCATGATTGGATTTTAAAATGGATGCCTTCAGATGGTTCAGTGCAGTTTGAAAATTTAACTAATAGTAATGGAGTTTTGGTTGTTTCAGGTCCAAAAGCAAGAGAGTTAATGCAAAGAGTTTCAAAAGATGATTTTTCAAATGAAAACTTTAAATGGCTAAGTGCAAAAATGGTTGATGTAGGTTATGCACCGGTAAATGCTATGAGAGTTAATTTTGTTGGTGAATTAGGATGGGAACTTCATCATCCAATTGAATATCAAAATCACATTTTTGATAAACTTATGGAAGCAGGACAAGATCTTGGACTAAAGCCATATGGTATTAGAGCAATGAATAGTTTGAGAGTGGAAAAATCGTATAAATTGGTTGGAACAGAACTATCAATAGAATACTCACCTTATGAAAGTGGTCTTGATAGATTTATACATCCTAATAAAGGAAGTTTTATTGGACTTGAAGCATTGAACAAGTGGAGAGAAAAAGGTTTTGATAACAAACTTGTTACCTTGGAGGTTCACAATCCAAAAGATGCAGATGTATTAGGCAACAATCCCATTTATGAAAATGGAAGTGTTATTGGAAGAGCTACAGGAGGAGATTTTGGTTTTAGAATTGGAAAATCATTAGCATTAGGAATGGTTAAACCAGAATTAGCAAATGTTGGACAAAAACTTAAAATTGAAATATTAGGTGAGAAATATGATGCTACAATTTTAGATGAAAGTCCTTACGATCCAGAAAACAATTTATTAAGAGCTTAATGAAAATATTAGTCGCAGTTAAAAGAGTTATTGATTACAACGTTCAAATAAGAGTTAAAGAAGATGGTTCTGGTGTTGTTACTGACAACGTTAAAATGTCAACGAATCCACCAGATGACAATGCAATAGAAGAAGCAGTAAAAATTAAAGAGGCTGGCAAAGCTAAAGAAATAGTTGCAATTACAATCGGTGAAGAAAAAGCTCAAGAAACTGTTAGAAAAGCACTAGCTGTTGGAGCGGATAGGGGAATACATGTCAAAGTTGATAATGTAATTGAGCCATTAGCAGTTTCAAAAATTTTGAAAAAAATTGTAGAAAAAGAAAATCCTGATTTGGTGTTTATGGGAAAACAAGCAATTGATGATGATTGCAATCAAACTGGTCAGATGCTTGCAGCTTTATTAAATTGGCCTCAAGCAACTTTTGCATCGAAAATTGAAGTTAAAGATAATGTATTAGAGGTAACACGTGAAATTGACGAAGGTTTGGAAACCATTGAAGTAAATGTTCCAGCAATTGTTACATGTGATTTAAGACTAAATGAACCAAGATATGCTTCGCTTCCAAATATTATGAAAGCTAAGAAAAAACCAATAGAACAGTTAAATGCTTCAGATTTAGGAGTTGATATTAATCCTAGAATCGAACAAATTAAAGTTGAAGAACCGCCAAAAAGAAAAGCTGGAATAAAAGTCGCTAGTGTAGAAGAATTAGTGCAAAAATTAAAAAATGAGGCTAAGGTAATTTAAATGTCAGTATTATTAATTGCAGAACATAATAATAAAGAGGTTAGACCATTTACCTATAATGCTATAACTGCAGCTTCTCAAATAAATGAGGATCTTCATGTTTTGGTTTTAGGTCATCAAGCTGATGATGTTGCAAAATCTTTATCTGAAGTTCCAAATGTAAAAAAAGTTATTCACGTTGACAATGAAATTTATGAAAACTACATTGCTGAAAATTATACAGCTGCAATAATTAAGCATGCAGAAAGTTATTCACATATTGTAAGCTCAGCAAATACATTTGGCAAAAATTTAATGCCAAGAATTGCAGCATTACTAGATACTTCGCAAGTGAGCGATATAATTAAAGTTATTTCTGAGGATACTTTTTTAAGACCAATTTATGCAGGAAATGCTTTTGCTACGGTTAAAAGTAATGACAAAAAAAAATGTGTTACTATTAGACCGACGTCGTTTGACCCTGCTGATAAGAGTGGTGGATCTGCTGAAATTACAAAATCTGATCCAGCAGAAGCTAGTTCATCAACTAAATTTCTAAAGAAAGAAGAAGTTAAATCAGACAGACCAGAGCTTGGAACAGCTAGAATAGTTATTTCTGGTGGCAGAGGAATGCAAAATGGCGAAAATTTCAAATTAATAAGTGATATTGCAGATAAACTTAATGCAGCAATTGGTGCATCTAGAGCAGCAGTTGATGCAGGTTATATTACGAATGATCATCAAGTAGGACAAACGGGTAAAGTGGTAGTCCCAGATTTATATATTGCAGTTGGAATTTCAGGTGCGATACAGCACTTAGCAGGAATGAAAGAAAGCAAAGTTATTGTGGCTATAAATAAAGATGGTGAAGCTCCAATTTTTAGTGTCGCAGATTACGGATTAGAAGCAGATCTTTTTGAGGCGCTTCCTCAGTTTTTGTCAGAATTGAACAAATTAAACACTATACAAAAATAGCAAATACTGTAAGAAATTATCATTATGTCCAGAGAAGTGATGGAATACGATGTTGTCATCGTAGGTGGTGGACCATCAGGACTTTCAACTGCAATTAAATTAAAGCAGTTAAATCCAGATATTAATGTCTGCCTTTTAGAGAAAGCATCTGAAATAGGTGCACATATTTTATCAGGGAACGTGTTTGAAACACGTGCTTTAGACGAACTAATACCTAATTGGAAAGAATTAAATGCTCCCATTAAAACTAAAGTTACAAAAGAAAAATTTTTATTTTTAGGAAAACAAAAATCATTAAGTTGGCCAACATGGTTGCTTCCTAAGGTTCAACAAAATCATAACAATTATATTATAAGTCTTGCAAATCTTTGTAGATGGTTAGCAGAGCAGGCTGAAGGATTAGGAGTTGAAATATTCCCAGGATTTCCAGCAAGTGAAGTTTTATATAATGATGATGGATCAGTTAAAGGTATTGCAACCCAAGATATGGGTATAGATAAAGAAGGAAATAAAAAAGATACTTATGAACCAGGAATGGAACTACATGCAAAAGTTACAGTATTTGCAGAAGGGTGTAGAGGTCACTTAGGAAAAGAATTAATAAAGAAGTTTGAGTTAGATAAAGGTAAAAATCCTCAACAGTATGGAATTGGTTTTAAAGAAATTTGGGAGATAGATGAAAAAAATCATTCAGAAGGTTTAGTAATGCATACTGCAGGATGGCCTTTAGATAATAATACTTATGGTGGAAGTTTTATGTACCATGCAGAAAATAAACAAGTTTTTCTTGGTTACGTAATTGGGTTAGATTACCAAAATCCTCATCTTTCACCTTTCGATGAGTTCCAAAGATTTAAAACTCATCCAGATATAAAAAAAATAATTGAAGGTGGAAAAAGAATTTCTTACGGCGCAAGAGCTTTAATTGAGGGAGGTATACAGAGTTTACCTCAGATGTTTATGCCAGGTGCTTTATTAGTTGGATGTGATGCGGGAACATTAAATATGCCTAAGATTAAAGGGTCTCATACTGCAATGAAGAGTGGAATGATTGCTGCTGAAACAATTTATGAGCATCTTACAAAAAATATAAATTTATCTGCATATGAACAAAAATTTAAAGAAAGTTGGGTTTACAAAGAGTTACATGAGGCAAGAAATGTCAAACCAAGTTTCTCGTGGGGTTTAATTCTAGGTATATTATTTACTGGAATTGACCAGATTTTGTTTAGAGGAAAGCTACCATTCACATTAAAGCATAAACATGCTGATCATGAAGCTTTAAAAACCGCAGATAAAATGCCAAAAATTGATTACCCTAAGCCTGATAATGTTATTACTTTTGATAAAACAAGTTCAGTTTATTTAACTGGTACAATTCATGATGACAATCAACCAGTCCACTTAAAACTTAAAGATCCAGATTTGCCTATAAAATATACTTTAGAAAAATTTGATGAGCCTGCACAAAGATATTGTCCAGCGGGAGTTTATGAAGTTCAAGAAGTAAATTCTGTTCAAAAATTTGTGATAAATGCACAAAATTGCATACATTGTAAAACTTGTGATATTAAAGAGCCATCTCAAAATATTACTTGGGTCACTCCAGAAGGTGGTGGTGGACCTAAATATGGAAATATGTAGTTAAGATAAATCTATTGCAAACTTTTTTAAAGTTTCAATTGGAATAAGTTTTAAAGTATTTTTGTGAGTTTTTTTTAAATAAATAGGACATCCTTTCCCTGCTTCTAAGGCTTTAGCATACCAACCTGCACACACACACCAACTATCACCATCTTTCAAACCTGGAAAACCAAATTCAGGATGAGGTGTAATTAGATCATTCCCCGCTTCTTTGCACCATTCTAAAAATTCAGTATTTACTTTTGCACAAACAGTGTGAACACCATGATCATTTTCATCTGTATTACAACATCCATCTCTATACCAACCTGTTAAAGGATCATTAGAGCATAACTCCAAGTTTTCATCTAAAACGTTTTTTTGAACTTTACCCTTCATAGACATTGTAAATATTATTATCAATTTTAGCGTTAAAAGATATTGACCTTCTCTCCTCATTTGAATTTTTAAAGGGATAAACTGTATGCATTAAATAATTTGGGAAAAAATAAAAATCGCCTACTTTAGGCACAATTTCAAATTTCGATTTAGACGTAAATTGTAAAGATCCATGCACCAATTCTAAATTTCCTCCAGCATAATTATGATTTTTTTTTTGTTTCCAGTCTCCCAAAGTTTCTGGGACTTTTAAAAAGCCAGCTCCAGATATATGTCCTCCATGCCAATGAATAGGATTATATTCATTCTCGAATTGTCTTACGATCCAACTTTCTAAAATTTTAAATTGAGTTATTTTTTTTTCAGTTTCTAACTCAATCCACTTAGCAGCACAAACTTCTAAAAATTTACTCCAACCACAAGATTTTGCAAATTCACTATCCAATTTAAATTCTTGAGTTACATCTCCAACTAAACTATTTCCGTAATCTAATTCTGAAGATTTTTTTTTATTTGTAACTACATCGTCTACATAATCATTTAATACTTTTATTAAAGGGTTTGGTATTGATACCTTGAAAATTGATGGACCGAACGGTTTAATTCTTAAGCCTTTTATCTCCATATTAAATTTTAGTTGGGTTTGGTTGACCTTTATAAACTACCTCTGGATCAAAATTTTTTTCTTCTTCCTCAAATTTCATTTCAATTTCTCTTGCATTATCAATTTTACCTAAAGGCACAGATCTATAAAAACAAGATCTGTATCCAACATGGCAACTAGCTCCTTCGCCGATATCCACAGTCATCCAAACTGCATCTTGATCATCATCAATTCGAATCTCTTTTACTTTTTGAACAAACCCACTTGTTTTTCCCTTATGCCAAATTGATTGTCTTGATCTGCTCCAATAATGAGCCTCTTTAGTTTCAATAGTTAACCTGAATGCTTCAACATTCATATACCCATGCATTAATATTTCTTTTGTTTTTGAGCATGTTGTAATGACCGGAATCAATCCATCATTGTCGAATTTAGGAGATAAAAGCTTACCTTCTTCTATTTCTGCTACATTTTCTCTTTTTTTAAACATATATGTGGAATTATCTAACATAATATTAAATATAATAAATATTTTAAAATTAAGGTTTTATATATATAAAAGCACGTCATGAAATTAGTAAAAAACGAAAACGAAAAAAAAATTAATGAAGTAACTGATAAAGAAGCTGAAGAAGCTTTCGTCAAAATCCTTAAATGGTTAGGTGAAGATCCTACTAGAGAAGGTTTATTGGAAACTCCAAAAAGAGTTACAAAAGCATTTAAAGAATATTTCAAGGGATATAAAGAAGATCCTAAAGCAGTTCTAGATAAAACATTTGGTGATGTTGAAGGCTATAGCGATATGGTTGTTCAAAAAAATATTTCAGTACAAAGTCATTGCGAACATCACATGGCACCAATTATAGGAATTGCTCATGTAGCATATATTCCAAATCAAAGAGTTGTAGGATTAAGTAAAATAGCAAGAGTAGTAGAAGTATTTTCAAAAAGATTACAAACACAAGAAAGATTAACCGTTCAGATCGCTAATACTTTAATGGAGTCTTTAGATGCAAAAGGTGTTGCAGTAACAATAGATTCAACTCATCAGTGTATGACTATGAGAGGTATAAAAAAAGAACAGGCTACCACAGTTACAAATTTTTATCTTGGACAGTTTAAGGACGATTTAAGTTATCAAAATAGATATTTGCGATTTATTGCAAAATAATATTTACTGATAAACATGGCGGACTCATTTAAAGCAGTTGTAATAAATAATCAGAACGAAAATTTTACAAGAGAAGTCAAAGAACTAAGTTTAGACCATTTTAAAGATGGGGATGTACTTGTTAAGATAGATTATTCTGATCTTAATTGGAAAGATGCAATGATACTAAAAGATGGTGGCAAATTAGTAAAAGAATATCCAAGAATACCTGGTATTGATTTTTCTGGAACTATTGCACAAGGTGATGGTGAAGAATTTAAAGAAGGAGACAGAGTTATATTAACAGGATGTAGAGCAGGTGAACTTTTTGATGGTGGATATTCTCAATACGCAAAAGTTAAAAAGGATCATATTACAAAAACACCAGAGGGAATGACAAATAAACAAGCTATGATTCTGGGAACTGCTGGTCTTACAGGTTTGTTATGTGCCTTTGCAGTTAAAGCAAGAGAGGAACTATTGATGCAATCAAAAGTTAACGATGTATTGGTAACAGGTTCTACAGGTGGTGTTGGTATGGTAGCAGTAATGGTTCTTGCTAAGATGGGAATTAATGTAACTGCTATGACTGGTAAACCAGATAAAGCAGATTATTTAAAAGAACTTGGTGCAAAAAATGTTATAGATCGTAAAGAATTTGAGGGTGAAGCAAGATTAATAGATAAAGGAACATGGGATGGAGTTGTAGATACCGTGGGTGGTAACATTTTATCTAATGCAATAGCTCAAACTAAACCAAAAGGAATTGTGGCCATATGTGGAAATGCTAGCGGCAATAAATTAAATACATCAGTAATTCCATTTATATTAAGAGCAGTAAAATTATGGGGAGTAGACTCGGTTAATATCAGTAAAAAAAGAAAAGAGTTTGTATGGGGAGAATTTCCTGCTTTGCTAGATTTTGATATTTTAGAAAAATCAGTAAATACTATTGGATTAGACGAATTATTAAATATCTATCCTGATATATTAAAAGGAAATTTAAAAAATAAAATAGTAGTGGATGTAAATAAATAATGGATTGGGATAAATTAAAGATATTTCATGCAGTTGCTGAGGCAGGGAGTTTTACTAGTGCAACAGTAATTCTAAATCTTAGTCAATCTGCAATTAGTAGACAAATTCAATCTTTAGAAGAAGATTTAAAAGTTAAATTATTTGAACGTCATGCTAGAGGTTTAACACTAACTGAAAATGGCGAATATGTATTTAAAACGGCACATGAAGTTATCTCCAAATTAAAAGAGGTAGAAACAACTTTAGGAGATAAAAAACACAAACCTTCAGGAAAACTATCAGTAACTACCGTAGTAAGTTTTGGAACAACTTGGTTGACACCAAGAATACAAGAATTTATGCAATTAAATCCAGAAATTGAAGTTGAACTCATATTTGATGATAGAGAGCTAGATTTAAGCACTAGACAAGCGGATATTGGTATATTTATGAGAAGACCAAAACAACTTAATTACATTCAAAAAAAGCTAATAGATATTAACTATCACATCTACGGATCACCAAAATACCTTGAAAAACATGGATATCCTAAAACAATTAATGACTTAAATAAGCACAACTTTATTTCATTTGGTAGAGGAGCTCCATCACCAGTTTATAATCCAGATTGGGCTTTAAAACTTGGAATGAAAGATAATAAAAAAAGAAAAACTGTAATGAGAGTGAATAGTGTTTATGGTTTACTATTAGCCGTTCAAAGCGGTGTAGGATTAGCCGCAATTCCAGATTACTTAACTGTCAAACAACCAAATATAGTAAAAGTATTACCTAGCGTTCAAGGTCCGACTACAGAGGCACACTTTGTGTACCCTCAATCACTTAAAAATGTTGCTAGAGTACAAGCTTTTAGAAACTTCCTTTACAGTAAAATTTCTGAGTGGGAATTTTAATTAACTCATCAAAAAAACAGTACTAATTGCGATTGATTATCAATTGCGACAATATTGCAATTGATAATCATTTTCATTGAGAATAGTTATCATCCGCATTGCAGGACAAATTACGTTTAATATAAATATAAATTTAAGGAGTAAAATGAGAAAATTGACAATAATTTCATTATTTTTTGCTTTAATTTCAAGTTTTACGATTGCAGCAGAGGTCAATATTTTTAGTGCAAGACACTATGATTCTGACATTCAATTATATGAAAAGTTCACAGCAGCAACAGGAATTAAAGTAAACGTAGTATCAGGAAAAGATAAAGCCCTGCAGAAAAGAATTACAGAAGAGGGAGCAGACTGTGTTGGAGATTTATACATCACAGCTGATGCTGGAAGATTAGGTGCATTTGCAGCTAAAGGAATGATGCAAAATGCAGGTTGGTCAAAAGCTATTAAGGATGCCGTACCTGCACAATTTAGATCTGCTAAATGGACTGGAATAGCCAAAAGAGCAAGAATAATTTATTATTCACCTGAAAGAGTAAATGCAAACGAACTTAATGGTATGACTTATGAAGGTATAGCTGATCCAAAATGGAAAGGTAGATTAGTAATAAGAAAATCTAACAACATTTATAACCAATCTTTAGTTGCTTCACTTGTTAAAAATAATGGTAAAGCAAAAACTGCAGAATGGTCTAAAGCTGTTGTAGCAAACATGGCTAGAACTCCAAAAGGAAATGACCGTGCTCAAATCATGGCTGTTGCTGCAGGAGAAGCCGATATTGCTGTTGCAAACACATACTATCATGCTTTGATGTTATCTGGAAAAAAAGGTGCTGAACAACAAGAAGCAGCAAAAAAAGTAATGCCTTTTTTCCCTAATCAACAAGATAGAGGAACGCACATTAATATTAGTGGAGCTGGTATGCTTAAACATGCACCAAACAAAGCTAATGCTGTAAAATTAGTTGAGTTTTTATTATCAACAGAGGCTCAAAATCACATTGTAAATAATACTTTTGAGTATCCAATGATCGGTGGTGTAACACCCAATGATTTAGTTCCAGGCAAAGAAATGAACTTTGTAATGGATACTAAAACAAGTGTTAAGTCATACGGCGCAAAACAAGCAGATGCATTAGAAGTAATGTTAGCTGCTGGTTGGAAGTAAATGACAGCTGTTAAAAAAAAATTTACTACGCAAGTTGATTATAATAAATCTACCAAAGCCTGTCCTGCATGTGCTTCGGAGTGTGAAAAAATCAATAAACGTGTAAAAAATAGAAAATTGTCTGAAATTAAAACTAAGGAGGTTCCGCATATCCTAAAAGTATTTAATTTTTGATTTTCTAAAGTTTGTGCCTATGGTTTGGTCTCCTAAACCATGGGCATTTTTGATTTTCATGGTTATAAGGCGGATTATAATATATGAAATTTAATTCCTGGTATTTATCATCTTTTATAGTTTCATTTATTGTTGCAATTCCAATTTTAACTGTGTTTGCAAGTTTCTTCCAAGAAACAACTAATTACTTTGATATTTTAAAAAATACATTTTTAATTGAATATATTTATAATTCCTTAATATTACTTTTAGGAGTTTTAGTTCTTACATTATTCTTAGGTGTTGGGTGTGCATATATAGTTTCATTTTATGATTTTCCAGGCGTTAAATTTTTTAAATGGGCTTTAATATTATCTTTTGCAGTACCTGCTTACATTTATGCTTATTCATTAACTGCTTTTTTTGAAAACTTTGGAACACTATACTCAATATTGAAATCTTTATTTGGACCTGGTGAATATAATCAATCCATTCCAAAATTTGATGGTATGCTTGGTGCTATTTTATCTATTTCTTTTTCACTATTTGGATATGTTTACGTTTTAACTAGAGCATCTTTTCATTATCAGTCTCAAAATTTAATAGAATTAGGACAAAATCTAGGTTTTTCAAAATATAAATCTTTCTTTAAAATCATTTTACCATCTGCAAGACCAGCTATAGTTGCGGGTTTAGCGTTAGTTGCTATGGAAACATTATCAGATTTTGGAGCAGTATCATTTTTTGGAATAGCAACTCTTACTACTGGAATATACGATTCATGGATATCTTTTGATGATTTAGCTTTTGCAAATCAGCTCTCATTTTTTTTGTTATTATTTATATTAGGACTTTTTTTTATCGAGAATATCTCAAGAAAAAAAGCTCAATATCACTCTCCAGTTAAGGGAGGAATTAAAGAAAAGATGAAAATTAAATTAAACTTTTCAAAAGGTTCTTTAGCATTCGGATTTTGTTTTTTAGTTTTTTTAGTCAGCTTTTTATTCCCTGTTTTACAAATGTTGTATTGGACAATAATTTTTCCAAAAAATTTATTTGATTTAAATACTTTTCAATTATTTATAAACACAATTTACTTGGTATTTTTATCAAGTCTTGTTCTCGTAATTTTTTCATTTATTTCAAATTATGGAAACAGAGTAACTAAAAGTAAATTCTTAAATTATCTTACAACATTTTCTATTACTGGTTATGCAATCCCTGGTGTAATTTTAGCTGTAGCATTCATCACTTTTATTGCTTGGTTTGATAATACTTTTATAAAAGCCTTTGAATTTAATTCTATAAAGAGAGTATTTATAGGATCTATTTTTGGTTTAGTAATAGTCTATTTTATTAGATTTTATTCATTAGCTTATAATGGATTGAAAACTGGTTATGAAAGAATAAATAGGTCAATTGATGAAAGTTCTTATCTTCTTGGTTACTCGAAAATAAAAACCTTTTTAGGAATTCATGTTCCTTATTTAAAAAATTCTGTTTTTCTTATAGGGATATTGATTACTATAGAAGTAATAAAAGAATTACCTATAACTTTGATATTGAGACCATTTAACTTTGAAACATTTGCTACAACAGCATATATTTTTGCATCTCAAGATCTCTTAGAGGCTGCAGCAGTTCCATCATTATTCTTGATATTAATTGCAAGTACATTTATTTTGATTACGTCTAAATTTATTTTGAAAGACTAATGGCTAATAATTTTTTTGAAATTGAAAATGTATCTTTTGCTGCTGGCGGCAAAAATAAAGTTAATAATGTTTCATTAAAAATTGAAAATGAAGGTGAAATAGTATGTTTGCTTGGTCCATCTGGCATAGGTAAAACCACAATATTAAGAACTATTGCAGGTTTAGAAAAAATTAATAAAGGTAAAATTAATCTAAAAGGCAGAACAATTTCTTCTGAAAATATTCATATCGAACCAGAAAATCGTAATATTGCTCTTTCATTTCAAGAGAACAGCTTATTTCCTCATTACAATATAGAAAAAAATATTAATCTTGGTTCAGATAGAGTGAAAGATGATAAAAAAATACAAACTAAAGAAGTAATTAATTTTTTAAACTTAAACAAAATATTAAATAAATTTCCGCATGAAATAAGTGCTGGCGAAGCCCAAAGAGCATCTCTAGCAAGATCTTTAGTTTCTCAACCTGATTTATTAATGCTTGATGAGCCATTATCTAATGTAGATCAAAGTTTTAAGGAGGAAATTCAAGTTGAATTAAAACAAATTTTAACAAATTCTAAAATAACTACAATAATTGTAACACACGATTCTTATGAAGCTTTTTATCTAGGCAGTAAATGCGGAATAATATTAGATGGTGAATTAAAGCAATATGATGATCCATATAATGTTTATCATTTGCCAATTTCAGTAGAGGTAGTTAATTTTTTAAATAGAGGCACATTAATACCAGCAGAAGTTACCAGTCCGAAAAGTCTTGAAAATGAAGATTTAGGTACAATAACTGGAAATTTCGCTAGACCGTTCCCAATAGGATCTAAAGTAAAACTATTAATACAGCCAGAGGACTTACAGCATGATGATGCGAGCAATCTTAAACTTGAAGTAGTAGATAGAAAATTTAGAGGATCAAATTTTATTTATACATTAAAAACATTAAGTAATAAATTAATACCAGTTTTTGTGCATTCTCATCATATTCATCAACATGAAGTCGATGAAAAATTTGGTATAAAAAGACCCATCCATATCGATCATATTGTTTGCTTTTAAATTTAATCGTATAAATCACATTAAATATGAAAGAGTTACTAAAAAGTACTAAAGTAGTAGTTATTGGCGGAGGCGTTGCCGGAACATCATGTGCTTATCATCTGGCAAAATTTGGTTGGAAAGATGTAATATTGCTTGAAAGAGATCAATTAACATCAGGAACTACTTGGCACGCTGCAGGTCTTCTAGGTCAATTAGGTGCATCATCAACAATTACAAAAATAAGAAAATATTCTTTAGATCTTTATAAAGATTTAGAAAAGACTACAGGTCTATCAACCGGAATGAAGCAAAATGGTGCAATCACAGTTGCATCTACCAAAGAAAGAATGCAAGAACTACTAAGACAAGCAACAACTGCTCAATTATCAGATGTTGAAGTAGAAGTTCTTAATAAAAAACGTTTAAAGGAATTGTATCCCGTATTACATAGTGAAGATATTGTGGGTGGTGTTTATATGCCAAAAGATGCTCAAGCAGATCCAGTTGGAGTAACTAATGTACTTGCAAAAGCTGCAAAAATGGAGGGCGCAAAGATTTTTGAAAAAACACCTGTAAAAAAAATTTTAATTAAAAATTCTAGAATTAGTGGGGTAGAAACTGATAAAGGTGTCATCGATTGTGAATACGTTGTTATGGCTACAGGAATGTGGTCAAGACAATTAGGTGAAGAAATTAATGTTAGTGTTCCTTTATACCCAAATGAACATTTTTATATAATCACTGAGCCAATAAAAAATTTGCCTCAAAATCTTCCTGTTTTAAGAGATTATAATGCTTGTTTATATTTAAAAGAAGATGCGGGAAAAATGCTAGTAGGTATTTTTGAACCTAAGGCAAAGCCAGCATTTAAAGACACAGGAAGAGTTCCAGATAATTTTTCATTTGGTGAACTGCCAGATGATTTTGATCACTTTGAACCTTACTTAGAAAAATCATTTCATAGATTGCCAATGTTAGAAAGTGCAGGAATAAGAAAATTTTTCTCCGGTCCAGAGTCTTTTACTCCAGATACTCAATATTTATTAGGCGAAACTCCTGAAGTTAAAAATCTATATACATGTTGTGGCTTTAATAGCATTGGAATTGCTAGCTCAGGAGGAGCGGGTAGGGTTACTGCCGAATGGATGATGAATGGACATATTAATGAAGATTTATTTTCAGTGGATATTAAAAGGTTTCAAAAATTCCATTCATCAAAAAACTTTATTATGGAAAGAGTAACAGAAACGCTTGGTGATCTGTATGGAATGCATTGGCCTTATAAACAACCAAATACATCAAGAAATCAAAAACTTTTGCCCTATCATGAAAAATTAAAAAATGCTGGAGCTTGTTTTGGAGTTGCAGGAGGATTTGAAAGACCAATGTGGTATTCATTAAATGGTAAAGAACCTAAATATGAATATAGTTTTAATTATCAAAATTGGTACCCTTCAGCAAAACACGAAACTTTAAATGCAAGAAAAAATGTTGGTCTATTTGATTTTTCAACATTTTCAAAATTTGATTTGAAAGGTGAAAAAACTCACCTAGAACTTCAAAAGTTGTGTACCGCTAATATTAAAAATGAAATTGGAAAAACAACATACACTCATATGTTAAATGAGGACGGTGGAATAGAAACAGATTTAACAGTTGTTTGTATGGATAAAAACTTTTTTAGAGTTGTGAGCTCTGCAGCTACAAGAGAACATGATAAATACCATATCTTAAAATATTTAGATGAAGACGTATCTTTTAAAGATGTAACAGAGGATATTTGTTGTTTAGGATTGTTTGGTCCAAAGAGCAGAGAGATGATCTCGAAAATAAGCAATGATGATTTTAATAACGATAAATTTAAGTTTGGAACTGGAAAGTTCATAATGGTAAATGGTGTTAAAGTTTGGGCTCAACGACTTTCTTATGTTGGTGAATTAGGATTTGAGCTTTATGTTGACACAAGTTTAGCTAAGGATTTATATGAAATTCTAATTGAAGAGGGGAAAAACTTTGAACTATCTCATTGCGGAATGCATGCAATGGATATTATGAGAATGGAAAGCGGATTTGTTCACTGGGGACATGATATTTCACCAGAGGAAAATCAGTATCAAGCAGGTTTAAAATTTGCAGTTAGTTATAAGAAAAATGTAAACTTTATTGGAAAAGATGCTCTATTAAAAATTAAAGACCAAAAATTAGATAAAAGGATGATGATGTTTACTCTTAAAGACAGTAAACCTGGTGAGCCACTTTTATTACATGAAGAACCTATTTATATGGATGATAAAATTATTGGGAGAACAACTTCAGGAAATTATTCTTTTTGTTATGAAAAAAATCTTTCTTTTGGATATGTCAATTCTGGTAATACAGTTGAAACATTAAAAGACAAAAATATATATATTGAAATTGAAAAACAAAAATATCCAGTTGAGGTATTAGAAAAACCTTTAAACAACAAGGATTTTAAGAACTAATTTTCTTTTTTCTACTTTCGGCTTGAACAAATAAAACTCCAAAAACTATTATTCCAATAACTCCAAAGGTTTTGTTAAAATCAAAAGGTACTCCGAATATATAAAAATTGATTAATGTTGACCAAATTAATTGTGAATATTGAAAATTAGTTACAAAAGATAAATTTGATAGCTGAATTGCAAATATAATTAAAAGATGGCTGGTAAAACCTAATACACCAAGAAATATCAACCAAACCCACAAGCTATTATTCTCAATGGGAGTCCAGTCTAACATTACATAAATAGAAAAAATAATAGCCCCTACAACAGCAGCATAAAATAACGCTACTAAAGGATCATTATTACCAGAAATAAATTTTGTAAAAAATTGATATAAAGCCCAACATACTGGTGGTACCAAAGGAAAAATTAAGTCTAAGCTTAATACCTTCATACTTGGACTCATTGAATAAATTATACATCCGAAGCTTAACAACATTAAAATTATACCTTTAGGTGAAAGAATATCTTTTAAAAACAATGCTGTTAAAATTGATACTATTAGTGGAGCAGAGAAGAAAACTACATAGATATCTACAAGGTCAAATTTTTGTAAAGAATGAATGAAAAAAAAAGTAGCAAAAACCATTAATATGGATCTAATAATATTAATTTTAAAATTGCTTTTTAAGTTTAACTTAGGTTTTAATATCGCGAATAAAATTAAAATAATAACAAAGTGAAAAAAAAATCTACCCCAAATTACTTGATTTAATGGCATTAATGTTCCAAGATATTTTGCAGTTGAATCCTGGCAAACTAGAATAAAAAATCCTGATATAGATAAAATTATAACTTTGGTAATAGATTTAATTTTAAGTAAATTCATAATTTTGATTAAATTTTAGACTGAACTAAGATTATCTAAAATTCTTTTTGAGCACTGTTCTGTATTACTAGAGCCTTGAAGATCTTTTGTTCGACTGTCTTTATCTTTAAGAGTTAATTCAATTGATTTTACTATTCTATCAGAAGCTTCTTTTTCACCTAAGTAATCTAACATCATTGCAGCTGACCAAATTTGACCCACTGGATTAGCTATCCCTTGTCCGGCAATATCTGGAGCAGATCCATGTACAGGTTCAAATAATGATGGATACTTATTAGTTGGATTTATATTTCCAGACGGAGCAATTCCAATAGTTCCAGTACAAGCTGGTCCTAGATCAGATAAAATATCCCCAAAAAGGTTAGATGCTACTATCACATCAAAGCGTTCAGGACTTAAAACAAATCTAGCAGCTAATATATCGATATGGTATTGATCAGTTTCAACATCAGGATAATTTTTTTTATTTTCATTAAATCTTTCATCCCAATATGGCATTGTAATAGATATTCCATTTGATTTGGTTGCACTTGTTAATTTTTTTCTTTTTCTTTTCTTAGCCAATTCAAATGCAAATTGTTGAACTCTATCTATTCCATATTTTGACATTACTGTTTCTTGAATAACAACCTCTCTATCAGTTCCCAGATACATTCTTCCACCGACTGATGAGTATTCTCCTTCAGTATTTTCTCTAACAATTATCATGTCAATATCACCAGGTTTTTTATCAGCTAATGGTGCATTTACACCCTCAAAAAGTTTTACAGGTCTTAAATTAATAAATTGATCAAACTCTCTTCTAAATTTTAATAATGAACCCCAAAGTGTAATATGGTCAGGATATTTATCTGGCATACCAACTGCACCAAAAAAAATTGCATCGTGTTTAGTTAATTTATCTTTCCAGTCATCTGGCATCATTTTTCCATGCTTTTCATAATAATCACATGATGCAAAATCATAATCCTCTATATTTAATTTGAATTGATGTTGTTGAGAAATTTCTTTTAATATTTTTTGTGCTTCAGGTACAACTTCTTTGCCAATGCCGTCACCAGCAATAGAAGCTATAGAATATTCTTTCATCTATTTAGCGAATGTGTCGTTAAATTGCTTAGTAACTCTGACAAAAGTTGTGCACTTGCTTAATTGTTTTAAAGAGGGTGCCCCAACATATGTACAACTACTTCTTACACCACCTAAAATATTTAAAATGGTATCATTAATTTTACCACGGTACTTAACTCTTACTGTTCTGCCTTCGCTACTTCTGTAGTCTGATAGTCCACCATAATGTTTGTTATTTGCGGTTTCAGAACTTGATCCGTAAAATTCGACATATTTAGAACCATTAGATTTTACTAATTTTCCTTTACCTTCATCATGACCTGCAAACATTCCTCCAAGCATAACAAAATCAGCTCCTCCACCAAATGCTTTAGCAACATCACCTGGACATGTACATCCACCATCTGCAATGATATGTGCACCTAATCCATGAGCAGCATCAGCGCATTCTATCACTGCACTTAACTGTGGATATCCAACTCCAGTTTGTATTCGTGTCGTACAAACACTACCTGGTCCAATTCCAACTTTAACAATATCTGCACCTGATAAAATTAATTCTTGAGTCATATCAGCAGTAACAACGTTACCTGCTATGATTGTTTTCGTTGGATATTTATCCCTAACAGATTTTAAAAATTTACTAAAATGCTCTGAATAACCGTTTGCAACATCAATACAAATAAATTTAATGAAGCTAAATTCTTTTAAAACTTTATCTAAATTTTGAAAATCTTCTTTTTTTGTTCCAATACTTAAAGCTACATTTGGATATATTGATTTGATTTTTTTGAATTGTTTTATTTTTTTAACATCATGCTGTTTTGTTAAACATGTAATCATTCCGTATTCAGATAATTTTTCGGCAACACCAAGCACGCCTACACCATCCATGTTAGCTGCCATTATAGGAATTCCAGACCATTCGTTTTTACTGTATTTAAAACGATAGGTTCTCTTTAAATTAACATCTTTTCTACTTTTAAGAGTGCTTCTTTTAGGTCTAAAAAGTACGTCGGAATAATCTAGTTTTAGCTCTTCTTCAATTCTCACAAAAATGAAGGTATACATCCAATGAATGATAATTCAATTTAATAATTGATCTTATTAACGTTGTATTTTAACAATTTTAAAATTACTGATTGAATTATAAAAATATAAATTAAGATAAATAAATGTTTGAAGGTTTTAAGGGTAGATACGTACAAGTTAAAAAAGGGAAAGTGTTTTGCAAAGTTAAAGGAGAAGGACCACCTTTATTATTGCTCCATGGTTACCCTCAAACTCATTTAATGTGGCATAAAACAGCTCCTGAGTTATCTAAAAGTTTTACTGTAGTTGCAGCAGACCTTAGAGGTTATGGAAATAGTTTAGCTCCACAATCTGATAGCAAACATTTCAATTATTCAAAACGAGAAATGGCAAGCGACATGAAACAAATGATGGTAAAATTGGGATATCCTAAATTTTTTGTTGCAGGTCATGATAGAGGTGGAAGAGTTGCTCATAGATTAGCAAGAGACCACAGAAAAAACGTGCTTGCTCTCAGCGTTTTAGATATTTGTCCAACTTTAGATATGTACGAACTAACTACTAGAGATTTTGCAAAAGCTTACTTTCATTGGTTTTTCTTAATTCAACCAAAATGGTTACCAGAAAGAATGATAATGAGTGATCCAAGGAAATGGATGAAGTATTGCTTAGATAAATGGTCTGGCAATCATAAATTTGGAAAAGTTGAAGAGGGTTATCTAAAGTGCTTTAAGCAACCAAAAAGAATACACGGATCATGTGAGGATTATAGAGCATCTGCTACAATTGATCTTGATCATGACAGGAACGATCGTAAGAAAAAATTAAATATTCCTGTTCAAGTTTTATGGGGAAAAAATGGAGTTATAAACAAACAATTTAAACCTATTAAAATTTGGCAAAAATATTCAAATAAAAAAGTTGTCGGAGTTGCTGTTAAATCTGGACATTTTATACCAGAGCAAAATCCCAAAGAAACAATTAAACAATTAAAAAGTTTCTTTTTAAAAAATGTTTAAAATTATTCCTAATAAAAAAAATATAGGTGCAGAATTAGTCTGCGATTTAAATAAAATTAACAATTCGTCGTTAAAAAAAATAAAATCTGCTCTTTCAAAATATGGGATGATTTATTTTAGAAACCAAAAATTAAGCTCTGATCATTATGTAAAATTTGCAAAAAAATTTGGAAAACTTGCAAACTATCCAAGACTTAAAGGATTGAATAAAAAATATCCTCAAATAACTGTTGTTCAAAGAAAATCTACTGATAAAGGACCTAGTTTTGGGGAGCAATTTCATACTGATTCAATTTATACTAAAAAGCCACCTAGATTTACTATGTTACTATCTAAGTTAGTTCCAAAAAAAGGGCAGGCAAACACAGATTTCTGTTCCCAATATTTAGCTTATGAAAAATTACCAGCTAGTTTCAAAAGAAAGTTTAAAAATGAAAAATGTATATTTTCATCAGAGGGACCTATTTCTGTAACTAGATTGGAAAGAGAGAAAGAAAAGGGGAAAAAAACGAAAGAACTTATCTCAAAGCATAAATTAATAAGGAAAATAAATAGTAAATATACTTTATATTGTAGTCCAGGACACTTTATACGTTTTAATAATAGTAAAATTGACAAAAAATTTAAAACTTATTTATTTAAACACCAATTAAAAAAAAGTTTTCAATATTCTTTAGAGTGGGAAAAGAACCAATTAGCCATTTGGGATAATAGATCTATGCTTCATCAAGCTACAGCTTTTAAAGGTAATAGAATTATGCATAGAATTACTGTCCAATAATGTTTCAGGTATTTCTAGGTTTAACTCCATTTATAGGTATTACTCTTATTGGTTATCTTTTAGGATATATTAAAATATTTGATTTACAGAAGGCTAGAATATTTAATTTATTTTCATTTTATATAGCGGTACCAGCTTTAATCATAAAACTTGTTGCACAAAGTGATGTTGGTGAAATAGATGTGTCTCAAATTTCATCATATTTTTTAATGCAATTAACCAGTGGAATATTTGCTTTCTTATTAACAAAAAATACTTTCAAAAGATCAATACAAGAATCTATCATTTGGGCTCTAACAGTTGCTTTATCTAATCACGTAATATTAGTTTTACCTATTGCAGAAATTTTCTTTTCTGGAAGTACGATAACTCAAATATCAGGTATTATTTTAATGGATAGTGTAGTTTTATTATCCATAGTTAGTTTCTTTTTAGAGCTTACTGTCAAAAAAAAAATTAAATTATTTCAGTTTTTAAAAAATTTAATATTAAATCCAATGATATTAGCAATTTTAATTGGATTGATAATAAGAATTTCAAAGATCAATATAGACGAAACCCCATTTGAGTATATTCTTCAAAGACTGGCAGCATGTGTAATGCCAGTTGGTCTATTTGCAATCGGTATCATTTTATCTTTTTACTCAAAAAAAGTTTTCAATAAATTAACAATCACTATTTCAATATTAAAACTTATTATTTCACCACTGATTTTGTTAATTCTAGGATACACATTTTTTAGCTTATCAAATCCAATCGATTTTGCTGGAGCTTTGTTGGTTAGTGTTGGTCCTTGTGGAGCTACCTCAATTGTCATGTGTTCTGCATATAATGTAAGTCCAGAAAATATTATTAAGGCAATATTTATTTCAACATTTGCTTCAATTTTTACTTTTTTATTTACTATAAATTTATTAAATTAAATAATTATGTTTAAAAAAATATTTAGCATTCTTTTTATTTTTCTTTTTCTATCATCAATATCGATCGCGAAAGACAAAATAGATGAAACCATTGATAAAACTACTGACTTCTTAAAATCTATAACAAAGAAAAGTTTGAATAAATCCCAAACAGCAGAATTTTTAAATAATTACGCAATAACATTGGAAGATGAGAGAAATCAAGGTGTTGTTACTTATATATTTGATGAAAATAATTACAAAAGATACCAAGATGGAAAAGTTATTTCAGAAGATGGATGGCGTTTTACAAATTTAGGAAAATTAAGAGTTTTTTCTGGAGATGTTAAATTAACTTGGAAATTCAAACTTGATAAGCAAAACGTGATAGTAATTAAGACTAAATTCCAACCACTTGGAAAAGAATATCCTTTTACCTATCAATTAAAAGATAAGTTTTTTGATCAAATAAATTAAATGTCAAAAAGATATAGTGGAAAATCATTTAAAGACTCTAGTGTAATGAAAAAAGCCAAACTTTCTTTGAAGGAAAAAAGAAAAATTAAAAAAGATAAGAGAAAGAACAAGTGAAATCTTGTTTGCATCAAAAAATAAAAGTAGTATAAACCAACAATTATTTACGGCGGGGTAGCTCAGTTGGTTAGAGCGCGGGACTCATAAGCCCGAGGTCAGTGGTTCGATCCCACTTCCCGCTACCATCAGTGACCAGGAAAATCTAATAAATTTTCAACTTTATATCCCTTTTTCTGTAAACTATTAGTTCCACCTAAATCAAAAAGATTTATTACAA